>CAJXWO010000001.1 GCA_913062865.1 uncultured Paracoccaceae bacterium
GGTGTCTTGAGCGCGGGTGCGGATGAGGATGACGCGGTGTTCAGCGTGAACCTGCTGCAGGGCGCGGCGGACGTGGATGCGGGCGCGGTGCTGAGCGTGACGGGCGTGACGGGCCTGCCCACCTGGGCCACGCTGAACGGCAACAGCCTCGACGTGGACCCCGACCACCCCGACCTGCAATCGCTGAGCGATGGCGACACGGCGGTGGCGACGATCACCTACAGCGTCGCGGACGAGACCGGTGCCAGCGTGCCGCAGAGCGCGACGCTCACGATCACCGGGACCAATGACGCGCCGGTGGTCAGCGCCGGGGTCGCCGTGACCACCAATGAAGATGAGGCCGCGGCAAGCGCGGACCTGTTGGTCAATGCCTCGGACGTGGATACCGATGCGGTGCTGAGCGTGCAGAGCGTTATCCAAACCGTCGGGCGCGCGGTGCCCTTTACGGTCACCAGCGCCACGCTGGAGATCGACCCGTCGGGATTCCAGGATCTGGCGCTTGGCGAAAGCGAGACGGTCACGTTCAGCTACGAGGTGACGGACGGGATCGCGGTCGTGCCGACCACGGCGGTCTTCACCATCGAGGGGCGTAACGATGCGCCCGAAGTCACCGGCGCGGTCGACCTGCAACTGGCCACCAGCGGCACGCCTTATGCGCTGACGCTCGATCCGGGGCTGTTCACGGATATCGACGCCAGTGACGGGCTGACGCTGAGTGCGGCGCAGGCCAATGGCGATGCGTTGCCGGCCTGGCTGAGCTTCACCCCCGGCACGGGCGCGTTCGCCGGCACCCCGCCCACGGACGCGGGGCTCATTCGCATCACCGTGACCGCGACGGACCCGCATGGTGCCGAGGCGGATACGAGCTTCTGGCTGGCCTATGCTTCGGACGCGCTGATCGGTACGCGGGACGGTGACAGCCTGAACGGCACGAATGCGACCGAGATCCTTTTGGGGTTGGCGGAGAACGACTCCCTCACCGGGGGGCGCGGCGATGACATCTACATCATTCGCGAGGGCGAGGGGATCGATGTCATAAACGAGAACGGGATCGGCAGCACAGACCGGTTGTTGCTGTCGGACCTGACCCTGGCGGAGGTCGAACTGGATCGCCTGACGCCGGGCGGCATGGATCTCGTCATTCGGCGCAACGGTGAAATTCTGGCGATTGTCGAGAACACCCTGAATGGCACTGTCGCTGACTTCGTCGAAGAACTGATCTTCGAAGATGGCACGGTCCTGAGCATCGAAGATATCCGCGACATCATCCTGGCGCAGGAGCAGACCACGGGCGATGATCGCAGCTTTGGCTTCAACGGCAACCAGAGCCTCGACATGGGCGAAGGTGACGACTATGTGCGCGGCGCCGCGGGCAGCGACACCTATATCTATACGTCGGGCGACGGGGCGGACGTGATCGAGGATGACGGTTTCGCCTCGATCGACGTGTTGCAGTTCACCGATTATGCCTCGACCGATGCCACCCTGCGGGCCGACCCGCGCAACCTGGGCAACCTGATCATCGATTTCGGGAATGGCGACAGCGTGACCCTGATCGACGCCATCAACGGCAGTGCGTCCAATGAGATCGAACGGATCGTCTTTGATGGCGACGGCATGATGCTGTTCCCCGAAGACGTGAGGCAGATTTTGATCACGCAGTCGCAGACGGCTGGCGATGATGTCGTTCTCGGGTATGACGTGGGCACCGATACGCTCGAAGGGGGATTGGGCAACGATTACCTGTCCGGAGGCCGATCGTCGGACATTTACCTGTTCAATGCCGGGGACGGCAAAGACATCGTGGATGACAACGGCTTCAGTTCGACGGATATCGTGCGCTTTGTCGATTACAGCTTTGTCGATGCCACGTTCGCGCTCGGATCCGGGAACAGCGGTAGCATTGTGATCAGCTTCGCCTCGGGCGACAGCGTCACGGTCATCAACGGCTTCGAATCCGCGGCGAGCGACGGGATCGAGCGGTACGAGTTCCTCGGCACCGGTTCGACCGAATTCTACACCGCGACTGACCTGCGCCAGATCATCCTGGCCGCCGAGGAAACCGCCGGCGATGACGAGATCGTCGCCGCGTTTTCCAGCAGCGATACGGTCGGGGGCGGGCAGGGCAACGATTTTCTGTCACTTGGTCGGGGGTCAGATACCTACGTGTTCGAGGCCGGGGACGGGCGTGACACCATCGATGATAACGGCTTTACCAGCACCGATGTGCTGGACCTGACCGACTTCGTGATTGCCGATGCGTCCTTCCGCGAGGTGGTCGGGCGGGCGACTGATCTGGTCATCACCTTGCCCGGCGGGGATGAAATCACGGTCCTGGGGCAATCCGGCACGAGTGGCTCGATCGAGCAGTTCGTTTTTTCGGACGGCACGTTGTCCTACGCGGACATCCAGGCCAGCCCGGCCTTTACCGGCCCGCCCGGCGATGTCTTCAACGGAACGTCGGGGGCGGAGACGCTGTCGGCGAATGGCGGGTATGACCACATCTTCGGCTTTGGCAATGGCGATACCTATGAATTCGATATCGGCGATGGCCGTGTCGAGATCGAGGATAATGGCAATGTCATCGGCACAGACCGTGTCGTGTTCACCGGCTATGCCTCGACCGACGCGGTGTATTCGCGGCCCGCGGGCCACCCGGATGACCTGATCATCGAGTTGCCGGGCGGGGACGAGGTGCGCCTGCGAAACGGCGTGAACGGCAGTTCGTCGGACGGGATCGAAGAGATCGTGTTCAACGGCGACAGCACCACGCTGAGCATTGCGGATGTGCGGCTGATCCTGCTGTCCCAGCAACTGACGGCCGGGAATGACAGCATTCTGGGCTTTGTCGACGCCGAAACGATCGAGGGCGGCCTTGGCGATGACTTCCTGAATGGCGGCGGGGGGGGCGATACTTATGTCTTCACCCCCGGCGATGGTCAGGACACGATTGCCGAAGGCACCTCGGGCGGCAGCGATACGCTGTTGATCCAGGGCTATGACGTGACCGACGCGACGATCACGCGGGTGCCGGGCACGGGCTCGGACATCCTGATCGATTTCGGCGGCGGCGACAGCATCGAGGTGCGCGGCACGTTGACGGGCGGCTTTTTCACCGAGATCGAGACGATCACATTCGACGGGCCGGGCACGGTGACGTCGTTCACCTCCGCCGACCTGCGTCATCTGCTGGCCGATCAGGAGGCCACGGCAGGCGATGACGTGATCATCGGTACATCGGCCACTGACACGCTGGAAGGCGGGCTGGGCGATGACTTCCTGTCCGGTCAGGGCAGCGGAGATCAATATCTCTACACGTTCGGCGATGGCCATGACACGATCTGGGACAGAGGCGGCGGCAGTGGCGACGAGGTTGTGATCGATGGCATCCTGTCCAGCGATGTCACGTTTGAACGGGCTGCGGACAATCTCGATACGGTGATCATGACGTTCGCCGGCGGAGGCTCGATCCGGCTGGAGGGGTCACTCAACGGCAGCTTCAGCTTCGGGATCGAAACGGTGACCTTCAATGCCGACAGCACCAGTTTCACCATGCCGCAGCTTCGCGATATCCTGACGGCGCAGACTGCGACATCCGGGAACGAGGATATCCTTGGCTGGTCGACGGCTGACACGCTTTTCAGCGGGGCAGGGGATGATGTCTTGAGCGGCTTTGCGTCGGGGGACACTTATGTCTTCGACATTGGCGACGGCGACGACGTGGTCGACGACAATGGCGGCGGCAACGGGGATGAGATCATTTTCAACGATCGCGACAGCACGGACGCCACGTTCAGCGCATTGGTGCCGGGCAGCGACGACCTGCTGATCGAGTTCGCCAACGGCGACAGCGTGATCGTGATTGATGGAACCACGTCCAGCTTTGTCGACCGGATCGAGGAGTTCGTCTTCGACGATACCACGCTCATGCATGGCGACGTGCTGCTGCTGCTTTGAGCTGACTGAGACGAAAAAAGTAAAAGGGCCTGGAGAACTCTCCAGGCCCTTGGAATTTTGGCTCCGGCGGTAGGGATCGAACCTACGACCAATTGATTAACAGTCAACTGCTCTACCGCTGAGCTACGCCGGAACACAGCGGCGTCTATAACAACAGCGATTCCGCTCGTCCAGAGGCTTTTGTCACAAAATCCTCACTTTCCCTCTCGCAGGGCAAAGGCGGTGTCGGCCGACAGCGGCCCCTCGGGCGCAACACGCTTTTTTCCATATAGATCAACGAGGTGGGCAAAGACGTTGCGGGCGGCGGCGGGCAGGAGTGCAGGGGGCGTGTCGGTGTAGACGCGGGCGGCCAGGGCCCGGGCGGTGGCGGGGCCCGCGGCAAGCGCGGCGATCACCTGGGCCTCGCGCGCGGCGCGGTGGTCGATCAGCCAGTCAAGCCGGGTGGCAGGGTCCGCGATGGGGGCGCCGTGGCCCGGGTGGAAGACGCGCCAGGGCATCGCGAGCAGTCGCCGGCAGGAGGCCATGAAATCGGTCAGATCGCCATCGGGGGGCGAGACGAGGCTCGACGCCCAGCCCATCACCAGATCGCCGCAGAACAGCGTGTCGCCCCAGGCGAAGCTCAGGTGGTTGCCCATATGCCCCGGCGTGTGCAGCGCAGTGAGGCTCCAGCCGTCGCCCGCGATCTCTTCGCCATCCCGCAACGTGATGTCGGGGGCAAAGCCCGTATCCACGCCTTCGCCGCCCCCGGCGAGCCCCTGCGCAGCCAGCGCGGTCATGACGTCGGAGCGTCCGGCCTCGGCCGTGCCGAAGGCCAGGACCGGCGCGCCGGTCGCCTCGGAGAGCGGGCCGGCCAGGGGGGAATGGTCCACATGGGCATGGGTGACGAGGATGTGGCTGATGCTTTGGCTCGGGCCCACCGCATCGAGAATGGCCTGCAAGTGCCCGTCATCGTCGGGGCCCGGGTCGATCACCGCCAGCGCGCCTTTTCCCGGTATACCTGTGCCCAGCAGGTAGGTGTTGGTGCCGCGAAAGGTCATCGGCGACGGGTTCGGCGCCACGATGCGGCGCAGGCCGGGCGCCAGGGGTTCGGCCACGCCCGGGACGGGCTGGAAGCTGGGATCGGGGTCGTGCATGATCGCTCCTCGGGCCGGGCCGCGAAACCGATTTCCCGGCGTGCCCGCTTGCGCTAAGCCTTAGCGCAGGATGTTCCAATGGCTCAAATCCTATATGCCCCGCAGCCTTTATGGCCGGGCCGCGCTGATCCTGGTGGTGCCGGTGGTCACGCTGCAGCTTGTCGTGTCGGTGGTTTTCATCCAGCGCCATTTTGAAGGCGTGACCGAGCAGATGACCCAAGGGGTCGCGCGCGAGCTGCGCTATCTGACGCGGATCGTGAACACGGCGCCGGACATGGACGTGGCAATGGCCGAGGTGCGCGACCTGGCGCGGGGGCTGGACCTGACGGTGGAGCCAATCCCGGTGGCGGCCATCCCGTCGCGGAATCTGCGGCGCTGGTACGATTTTTCCGGCCGTGTCGTGATCCGGGTGCTGAACGAGCGGCTTGTGGCGACCCGCGTGGTGGAATTGCCCGATGACTGGGATGTACGGCTGGTGCTGGACACGCTGCACGGGCCGCTCAGCGTGGGGTTCGACCGGCAGCGCCTCTCGGCGTCGAATCCGCATCAGCTTTTGGTGAACATGGTGTTCTTCGGAATGCTGATGACGCTGATCGCCTTCATCTACCTGCGCAACCAGTTGCGGCCCATCACGCGGTTGGCGCGGGCGTCCGAAGCCTTTGGGCGCGGGCGGCACATCCCCTATCACCCGTCGGGCGCGGTCGAAGTGCGCGCGGCGGGCAACGCCTTCCTGGACATGCGGGCACGGATCGAGCGGCAGATCGAACAGCGCACGCTGATGCTGTCGGGCATCAGCCATGACCTGCGCACGCCGCTGACCCGGCTCAAGCTGGGGCTGAGCCTTCTGGACGATGCTGACCGCGTGCCGATGGAGCGCGACGTGGAGGACATGCAGCGGCTGCTGGACGAGTTCCTGAACTTCGCGCGGGGCGATGCGGGCGACCTGACCGAGATGGTCGATCCGCTGGACCTGGTCGCCCTCGTGGTCGAGGATGCACAGCGGACGGGCATCCCGGTGACCCTGCGCGAGGCCAGCGGGGCCGGGCAGGTGGCCCTGCGCCCCATGGCGATCCGGCGGGCGCTGGAGAACCTGATCGGCAATGCGGTGCGCTACGGGACGCGGGCGGAGGTGTCGGTGCAACTGACGCCCAAGTCCCTGCGCATCCGGGTCGAGGATGACGGGCCGGGCATCCCTGCGGACAAGCGCGAGGAGGCGCTCAGGCCCTTTGCCCGGCTGGAACCGGCGCGCAACCAGAACCGCGGCACCGGCGTGGGGCTTGGCCTGGCCATCGCCACCGACATCGCGCGGTCCCATGGCGGGGTGCTTCGTTTGGGGGAAAGCACCACCCTTGGGGGACTGCGGGCCGACCTCGTGATCGGGCGGTAGCGTGATCCAAAGGAGCGCCTCCGCGCGCTTTTTCTTCTGAAATCGGTGCGGTGCCGCTTTGGGCCCGCGAGGCCGCGTGCTGCAACGCCGGGCCGAGGTATTTGGGCCAAGAAGAAGCAGAGGGCGTGGCGCGCCGGGGCAGCTGGTAGGCCCGGAGGGACTTGAACCCCCAACCAAAGCGTTATGAGCGCTCTGCTCTAACCAATTGAGCTACAGGCCCGCCGATCGCTTGGGTAGCACAGCGCTCGGTCCCGTCAAGCCTTTGGCGATTGCGGAGGGCAGGGCTTTGGTCTAACCCCACGGGCACTGTGAGACACGGGGCGTGAGACAGGGGGTCGCCATGGCTGAGCGCAAGAACGGGATCACCTATGCCGATGCGGGCGTGGATATCGACGCGGGCAACGCGCTGGTCGATCGGATCAAGCCTGCCGCGGCACGCACCCAGCGGCCCGGGACGATGGCCGGGCTCGGGGGCTTCGGTGCGCTGTTCGATCTGAAGGCGGCGGGCTATTCCGATCCGATCCTCGTGGCGGCGACCGATGGCGTGGGCACCAAGCTGCGCATCGCTATTGATACTGGCGAGCTCGGCGGTGTTGGCATCGACCTGGTGGCGATGTGTGTCAACGACCTGGTCTGCCAGGGGGCGGAGCCCTTGTTTTTCCTAGACTATTTCGCGACCGGAAAGCTCGCGCTCGATGAGGCCGCGACGGTGATCGAGGGGATCGCCGCTGGCTGCGAAGGCGCGGGCTGCGCGCTCATCGGTGGCGAGACCGCGGAGATGCCGGGCATGTACGGGTCGGGCGATTTCGACCTGGCGGGTTTTGCCGTGGGCGCGATGGAGCGGGGTGCGGATCTGCCCAAGGCCGTGGGCGACGGCGATGTTCTTCTGGGGCTTGCCTCGGACGGGGTGCATTCGAACGGCTATTCGCTGGTGCGCAAGATCGTGGAGCTGTCGGGATTGAACTGGGACGCGGCTTGCCCCTGGGGCGACGGTACGTTGGGCCGTGCGCTGCTGGCGCCCACGCGGCTTTACGTCAAACCGGCGCTGTCCGCGATCCGCGCAGGCGGGGTGCACGGGCTGGCCCATATCACCGGCGGGGGCCTGACCGAGAACCTGCCGCGGGTGTTGCCTGAGGGGCTGGTCGCCGAGATAGACCTGGGTGCCTGGGCTCTGCCGCCCGTCTTTGCCTGGCTTTCGGAACAGGGCGGGATCGCAATGCCCGAAATGCTCAAGACTTTCAATTGCGGGATCGGCATGGTGCTTGTCGTCAAGGCGGAGGCGGCCGAGGCGCTGACCGGGCGTCTGACCGAGGCAGGAGAAACGGTCGTGGCGCTGGGCCGCGTGACCGAGGGCGAAGGCGTGCGGTATACCGGGACGCTTGCGTGACCAAGCGGGTCGCGATCCTGATCTCGGGCGGGGGGTCCAACATGGTCTCGCTCGTCGACAGTATGACAGGGGACCATCCGGCGCGCCCGGTGCTGGTTTTGTCGAACAGGCCCGGGGCAGGCGGGCTCGACAAGGCCGCCGCGCGGGGCGTCCCGACGGCGGTGGTCGATCATCGGCCCTTTGGCGGCGATCGTGCCGCGTTCGAGGCCGCATTGCAGACGGGGCTTGCCATGGCGCGGCCGGACATCCTGTGTCTTGCCGGTTTCATGCGGGTGCTCACGCCCGACTTTACCAACGCCTGGGCGGGCCGCATGCTCAATATCCACCCCTCGCTTTTGCCAAAGTACCGCGGGCTGCACACCCACCAGCGCGCGATCGAGGCGGGTGACGCGGAGGCGGGCTGCACGGTTCACGAGGTGACGGCGGAACTCGATGACGGCCCGATCCTGGGTCAGGCGCGGGTGCCGATCCGGCCGGGCGATACGGCCGAGACGCTGGCGGCCCGTGTGCTGGTGCAGGAACACGCGCTTTATCCGGCCGTTCTGCGCCGCTTCGCCGCCGGGGACCGGACGCCGATATTCCTGCCCTGAGGGGTGCTTTGCATTTCGCGCTGGCCTTCGTTAGACCAGCGGTGGGGCGACAAGAACGATTGCCACGAAACGGGCCCAGATGAAAACACTGACCACCACCGAAGACTTGGCCGCGTTCTGCGAGGCCGCGCGCGCGCATGATTACGTGACCGTGGACACCGAATTCCTGCGCGAGCGGACCTATTATTCGCGGCTGTGCCTCATTCAAATGGCCATGCCGGGCACCGGTGACGATACCGCCGTGCTGGTCGACCCGCTGGCGGGCGATCTGGATTTGGCGCCGCTTTACGCGCTCTTCCGCGACACATCGGTGGTCAAGGTGTTCCACGCCGCGCGCCAGGACATCGAGATATTCCAGACCTCTGCGGGCGTGATCCCGGAGCCGCTTTTCGACACGCAGGTGGCCGCGATGGTCTGCGGTTTTGGCGAACAGGTGGGCTATGAGACGCTGGTCAAGAAGATCGCCAAGCAGCCGCTGGATAAGTCCTCGCGTTTCACCGACTGGTCGCGGCGTCCGCTGACCGATGCGCAGAAGTCCTATGCCTTGGCCGACGTAACCCATCTGCGCCAGATCTACGAGTTTCTGGCCACCGAACTGGAAAAGACCGGCCGCGCGGCCTGGGTCGAGGAAGAGCTGGCGATCCTGACCGACCCCGAGACCTATATCACCCGGCCCGAGGATGCGTGGAAGCGCGTGAAGACGCGCACCAACTCGCCGCGTTTCCTGGGCATCGTGCGGGAGCTGGCGCGGTTCCGTGAGGATTACGCCCAGTCGAACGACGTGCCCCGGTCGCGGGTGTTCAAGGACGATGCTCTGGTCGAGCTTGCCTCGACCAAGCCGCAGACGATGAACGACCTGGGCCGGTCGCGGCTGTTGCTGCGCGAGGCGCGCAAGGGGGCGATCGCCGAGGGCATTCTGGCCGCGGTGAAGACCGGGCAGGAGATGCCTGCCGAGGAGCTGCCGAAACCGGACACGACCCGCGACAAGCTGCAGGTGAACCCCGCACTGGCGGACCTTTTGCGCGTGCTGCTCAAGGCCAAGACCGAGGCAATGGGCGTGGCGCCCAAGCTGATCGCGCCGGCCTCGGACCTTGATGCGATCGCGGCGGGGATGCGGGACGTGGCCGCCCTGCGCGGCTGGCGGCGCGAGGCGTTCGGCGAGGACGCGTTGCGGCTTTGCGAAGGGCAGATCGCCCTGACCGCCAAGGGCAAGACGGTCGAGGTCGTCGCGCTCTAGCGGCGCGCTGCGCGTCTTGGGGACGCGCCGGGTCGCGTTAACGGCGCACGGACCGGGCGTTGGTGCGGGCCGAAACCCAGATTGTCCGGATGCCTTCAAGGTCCTGATCCGTCACCCGTGTCGCGACGGTGAATTCGCGGCTGGCTTCAGTGCCCACCCGCCGCACGTCCGGGTTGTAGATTCCCAGCAGCTGGTAGGACAGCATGTCCGGCTCGGCATCTTCGTCCGGCACGAGGCGCAGGTCATAGGCGCCCTGCTTGGCGGCAAGCGCCGTGGCGCGGATCAGCGCGCCGCCGGGCACACGTTCCACCGACAGGGCGCGGACCTCTTCCATCGGCACGCCTACATATTCGCCCATGTCGTTGTCACGGAAGATGCTGGCGCGGCGCGGGATCAGGGTGTTGACCTCGCCATCCTCGGCGGCGGCTACCGCCTCTTCGCGGCTCTGCCCGAACCAGTTGAACGGGTTGAAGCGGCTGTCGCGGACCGTGGCGCAGGCGCTGAGCGTGAACGACACGAGGATCAGGGCCATCAGGGGATGTCGCATGGGCGGGCCTCTTTTGCTGCCCGTTCGGAGTAGCGCAGAAATCTTCGGTTGAAAAGCATCATGCGCCGGGGCTGGACCTTGGGCGGGTGGCCGCTTAGGTGCTTGTCAGACGAACCGACAAGGAGACCGGCATGGCCAGCGCCGCTTTCGAAGAGATCGTGGAGGATTTCGCCTTTCTCGAGGATTGGGAGGATCGCTATCGCCACATCATCGAAATGGGCAAGGCGATGGATCCGCTGGGCGAGGCGCTCAAGGTGCCCGCGACCAAGGTCGAAGGCTGTGCCAGCCAGGTCTGGCTGCATCCCGTGCCCGAAAGCGGGCGGTTCTATTTCAAGGGCGACAGCGATGCGATGATCGTACGCGGTCTGATCGCGGTGTTGCGTGCATTGTACGACGGAACGCCGATGGACGAGATCGCATCGGTCGATGCACGGGCCGAACTGAGCCGCCTCGGACTGGACGAACACCTGTCCGCACAACGCTCGAACGGGGTGCGGGCCATGATCGAGCGCATCCGCAGCTACGAGGGCTGAGCCGTTGCGCCACGCCGATCGAACGGGCGTGGCGCAGCATTGTTGTCCGCCCGCACAGGCGGGGGCGTGTCCGGATCAGCCCTTTCTTTCGCAAGCGCGCACGATCATGCCTTCGAGCGTGCCCTCGTAACTCATGCCCATCCAGCTAGAGGTCAGTTCATACTCCACGTCCAGCGCGATGACGGCAATCAGAAGCGCGATTTCCTTGTCGGGCAGGTGGACCTTGCCATGCACCCGGCCATACCAGCGCCCGGGATGGCGGCATTCCTCGACGGGTTTTTTCAGCGGGTCGCGCACAAGGCCCACATTCGCCATGCCGTCCATGACGCTGCGGGTCTCGACCGCGCCGGGGCCGTCGATGTCGAACCGGCCTGTGAAGTAGCCGCGTTCCTCGATCATGTCCTTTCGATCGGTCGAGCGCGCCTCGTCATGGCCGAAGCTCACCGAGTAGCTCGCCGCGAAGTCCCCGGTCAGGTAGCGCTGGCTGAATTCGCTGTCGCACCGTGCACTGCGCCAGCTCCTGCAGCCGAAATCGCCGACGAAGTGCAGGTGATAGGCCCTGAGCGGGCTTTCGCAACGACTGTCCACATAATCCTGTTTGTTCTTGCCGGAAAAGCTTTTCGACACGGCATGGGTGACTTGCGGGCCGCCATGGACGGGCGGGTTCGCAAGATCGCGGGTTTTCTCGGCCAGTTCGGCCCAATCGGCAAAATTGAATGCCATCGGTGACTCCTCAAAACAGTGTTCAAAACGATCCGCGCGGAAAATTCGGTCGCGTCGGCCTGCCCGTGGGGCAGGGGGCCAGACTACTGCAGAACGGCCGGATCTCGGAGTGAAAAATCTGCTAGAAGCTGTGCGGCGTGTCGGATGTCGCCTGCCGCAAGAAATCGGCAAGCTCTCCGTAGCCTGTCCAGCGTCGCTCGAACGCCAGCCCCAGCCGGTCCGCGCAGGCCCGGGCGGCCTCGGTCAGGGCCGGATCGTCGGTCTGGGCCTGGTAGACAAGCTTGGTGTAGTGGCCGAAATACATGTCCCTGAGGTCGGGATGCCGGTCGAGGCCCAGGGGTTTCCAGACAAAGGCATCGAACTGGCGGACCAGGAAATCGGTCAGGTAGAAGGCCGTGACCTCGTTATGGTCTGCAAAGCGGTCGACCCCTTCGAAAAAGGCGTAGCAATGGGGTCCGCGGACCATCTCGATTCCCAGTTCGGCGCAGGCCGCCTGTAACTGACCGCCAGTACCGCAATCTGCATAGGCCACGCAGACGCGGTCGTAATCGTCCCGGTGCCGCGCCACGGCATCGCGCACCGCGCCGGTGATCCGCTCGGGGTGGTTGTGCAGGATCGCGGGCAGGCAGGTCAGGTCCAGGTGATCCCAGCCGTTCAGGCGCTTCAGGTCGAGGATCTCGCGTGCGAGCGCCCCGCAGGCGATGATCAGAACACGCCCCGTGCCCGCGGGGGCCAGACCTGTCCGGGTCAGCTGCGTGTCGCAGGGGGGCAGGTCGGTCGGGGTCATGTCAGAACACCTTCGGCATCGGCGCGCTCAGCGCAGGTGCCGCGAACCGTTGCGCGCGACAGTGTAATCCGGGCCGGGGTCGTTTCCGCGGTATTTCGGGCCGCGGGGACGTTCGGAGCGGCCATGGTGCACCCCTCTGCATTGACGCCGGGTGAGCATGCAGCCACGGGCCCAGGCGGGCTATGCTGTTCGGTCAGCCGGCTGCCATCTGGTTGTGCTTGCGCGAGATGAAGTCCTTGGCGGTCTCGACCGCGACGGCGGCATCTCGGCAATAGGCATCGGCGCCGATCGCACGGCCGAATTCCTCGTTCAGTGGCGCGCCGCCGACAAGAACGACGTAATCCTCGCGGATACCTTTCTCGACCATCGTGTCGATCACGACCTTCATGTAGGGCATGGTCGTGGTTAGCAGGGCCGACATGCCAAGGATGTCGGGCTCTTCGGTTTCCAGCGCCTCGAGGTAGTTTTCGACAGGGTTGTTGATCCCGATATCGACCACCTCGAAACCTGCGCCTTCCATCATCATGGACACGAGGTTCTTGCCGATGTCGTGGATGTCGCCCTTGACCGTACCGATCACCATCTTGCCCTGCTTGGGCGCGCCGGTTTCGGCCAGGAGCGGCTTCAGGATAGCCATACCGGCCTTCATCGCGTTGGCGGCCAGCAGCACCTCGGGGACGAACAGGATCCCGTCGCGGAAATCGTGTCCGACGATCGTCATGCCCGCGACCAGCGCCTCGGTCAGGATACGGTAGGGGGCCCAACCTCGTTCGAGCAGGATGTTGACGCCCTCTTCGATCTCTTCCTTGAGACCGTCATAGAGGTCGTCCATCATCTGTTGGACCAGTTCCTCGTCGTCAAGTTCGCTGAGGATGATGTCGTCTTGGTCTTCCGACATGGGTGCGCTTCCTTTTATCCGGCCGGGATGCCGAGTTCGCCTTGTCGGTCAGGTTTCGTCAAATTGGCCCTTGGCCACTATGCGGATTGCGACACTGCCCGCGCCGCAACCGACTTGCCGGGATGCATTTGCCGGAAATGTGACCGAAAACACGCATCGGACGCAGGACACGTTGCGCATGTTCCTCCTTTGTTCTAAAATGGGCGTATGCGTGAGGACATGCCGCACATTCCGACGGAACGCCGCCCCGGGCGCGGCACCGGCCTGAATCCCGAGGGCCGGTTCGAGAGCCTGCGCCGGTCCGATTTCGACGATGGCTGGGACCGCGACGAAGAGCTTCCGCCGTTCCGCACCCTCATCACGGAAGAACGCCCACGCCGCATGATCACGCGCAACCAGTCTCCCGATGTGCCCTTCGACCGGTCGCTGAACCCCTACCGGGGCTGCGAGCATGGCTGCATTTATTGCTTCGCCCGTCCCGGGCACAGCTATCTGGGCCTGTCGCCGGGGCTCGATTTCGAAACGCGGCTGGTGGCACGGCCCGCGGCGGCAGAGGTGCTTGAGCGTGACCTGAGGCGCAGATCCTATCGCCCGGCAGTGATCGCCCTTGGGACGGCGACCGACCCCTACCAGCCCATCGAGGCGCGCTATGGCATCACTCGCGCCTGCCTAGAGGTCTTGCGCGACTACCGTCACCCGGTGGGCGTGGTCACGCGCGGCACGCTGGTCGAGCGGGATGTGGATGTGCTGGCCGAGATGGCCGCGATGGGGCTGGCGCAGGTGGGCATTACCGTGACGACGCTCGACGCCGGGCTTGCGCGCAAGCTCGAACCCCGCGCGCCATCGCCTGCACGCCGCCTGAAGATGATCGCGACCCTGGCGCAGGCGGGTGTTCCCGTGCGCGTGAATGTCTCGCCCATCATCCCCGGGCTCAGCGATGACGGGATCGAGGCGGTAATGGCCGCGGCCCGCGATGCAGGCGCGGTCAGGGCCAGCTGGGTCATGCTCCGGCTGCCCTTCGAAGTCTCGGAGCTGTGGCGCGACTGGCTGGCGACCCATTACCCCGACCGCGCGGGCAAGGTCATGGCCCGCCTGCGTGACATGCACGGCGGCCGCGACTATGCGCCGGACTGGGGCCACCGCATGCGGTGCGAGGGGCACTATGCCCAGATGATCGCGCATCGCTTCAAACTGGCCCAACGGCGGCTGGGGCTCGATGCCGACCTGCCGGAGCTGCGTACGGATCTCTTTCGGGTGCCGCCCCGGGCCGGCGATCAGCTGAGCCTGTTCTAGGTCGGCTCAGCTCGTCCGCCGCCGCCGTCCGCGCCGTTCGCGGGCCGGGGCGGCATCGTCGCCGGTGCCATCGCTGGCCGAGGAGAAGCCGCCCAGTGCCCCCGCGATCTGGTCGAGCGTGGGGCGCGGACCTGCCGGGCGGTCCTCCAGTGCAGCGCGCATGTGGCGCAGATGCTCGGGTGTCGTGCCGCAGCAGCCGCCGATGATCCGCGCGCCGCAATCGCGGGCCAGCACCGCGTATTCCGCCATCAGCGCGGGCGTGCCATCGTAGTGGATATGGCCGTCCACGTATTTCGGGATGCCCGCGTTGCCCTTGGCGATGACCGGCCGCTCGGTGCCTTGGGCCACGAACCCCAGCACCGTACGCAACAGATCCGACGCGCCCACGCCGCAATTCGCGCCGAAGGCGATGGGCGGGTTGGGCAGCGTCTCGACCATCTGCGCCATGTCGGTGGCCGTGAGGCCCATCATCGTGCGGCCCGCGGTGTCGAAACTCATGGTGCCGCACCATGGCATGTCGGCCAGGGCAAAAGCCTCGGCCGCGGCGCGGTATTCCTCGGGCGCGCTGATGGTTTCGAGCCAGAGGATATCGGCGCCGCCCTCTTTCAGCCCCTCGGCCTGTTCATGGAAGATCTCTACCGCAGCAGCATGGCTCAGCGCGCCGGTGGGCTCCATGATTTCGCCCGTGGGTCCGACCGAGCCTGCCACGATCAGGGTGCGCCCGGCGGCATCGGCCACCTCGCGGCCCAGTTCGGCGGCCACGCGGTTCAGTTCGCGCACGCGGGACTGGGCGTCGTGCAGTTTCAGCCGCGCGGCATTACCGCCAAAGGAGTTGGTCAGGAACAGGTCGGACCCGGCCTCGACCGGCCCGCGATAGAGCGCACGGATCTTGTCGGGCTGGTCTACGTTCCACAGCTCGGGCGCGTCGCCGGACTGGAGCCCCATGTTGAACAGCGTCGTGCCGGTCGCACCGTCCGCCATGATCCAGTCGCGGGTGGCCAGCAGGTCGCTCAGGGCGTCGGTCATGGTGATCTGTCCCGTTTATATTGCGGCTTGCCCAGATCACATCGCGCAGCATGACACAAATCCATAATCCTCAAGCAAACCATGAGGACGGCTGCAAATGGCACACCGTGCCCCCAAGAGCGCTGCCGCCAAAGTGCTGTTCCCGGGCGGCTGGCCTTGCGGGCCCTACGAACAGGACCGCGGGCATGAAAAAAGGGGTGCCGCGCGGACACCCCTTTTCATGATCTTGTGCGCCATGGGCGCGCTCGCGCGTGGCTCAGCTTTCGGAAAGCAGCTGCGCCTTGGCTTCCGCCAGCAGCTCGGCCATCTTGGCGCGGATGTCTTCGGGCGACGACTTGTCGCCCAGATCGCCCGCGACCTTGCGCACGACGTCCTCGTGCCCGGCCTCTTCGAAATCGGCCTTCACGACTTCCTTGGCATAGGCGTCCGCCTCGGCACCGGATTTGCCCATCAGCCCGGCGGCCCAGAGGCCAAGGAGCTTGTTGCGGCGCGCCTCGGCCTTGAACTGCATCTCGGCGTCATGGGCGTACTTGGCTTCAAACGCGTGTTCGCGGTCGTCGAAAGTGGTCATGGGTGCATCCCTCGCAGGCTGGTGTTGATACTGGTATGCAATCCTTCGCCGCGCGCCGCAAGCCCGTGCCTGCGCTTGCGACACTGGCGCCCATGCACTAAGAGAGCGCAATCCGGGACCGGACGGATCGGCCCCCGACACACGAGGTTTCCATGGCGCGGCGCAAGAAGATCTACGAAGGCAAGGCGAAGATTCTCTACGAAGGCCCCGAACCGGGCACGATCGTGCAGTATTTCAAGGACGACGCCACCGCCTTCAACGCCGAAAAGCGCGATGTGATCGACGGCAAGGGCGTGCTGAACAACCGCCTGTCCGAGTTTTTCATGACCGGGCTTAACGGCATCGGCGTGCCCACGCATTTCATGAAGCGGCTCAACATGCGCGAGCAGCTGGTGCGCGCCTGCGAGATCATCCCGCTCGAGGTGATCGTGCGCAACTTCGCCGCCGGTTCGCTGTCCAAGCGGCTGGGCATCGAAGAAGGCACCCCGCTGCCGCGGCCCATCGTCGAGTATTGCTACAAGGACGACGCCCTGGGCGATCCGCTGGTGACCGAAGAGCATATCGCGGCCTTCGGCTGGGCCAGCCAGCAGGACATGGATGATATCCTGAGCCTTGCGCTGCGGGTGAACGACTACCTGTCGGGCATCATGTATGGCGTGGGCATCCGGCTTGTCGACTTCAAGATCGAGATCGGCCGCGTCTATGACGGCGATTTCCAGCGACTGATCGTGGCCGACGAGATCAGCCCCGACAGCATGCGCCTGTGGGACATCGAGACCGGTCAGAAGCTCGACAAGGACGTGTTCCGCCGTGACCTCGGAAACCTGACCGACGCCTATACCGAGGTGGCCCGCCGTCTGGGTGTCATGCCGCAGAACGCCGCCCCCCTCGGAAAGCCCACGCTGATCAACTGATGTTCGGGCTCTTTCGCAGGAAGGATCCGAACAAGGACCGCAACGATGCGGTCCGCGCCGAACTGGCCGCGCGCGGCGATGACGGCACCGCCCCAAGGCTCGTGCGCCATCACGTGCGACCGACGGGCGCGGGACAGACCAACGCGACGGTCGTGCGCGAATATCTGGCGATGAACGGGCTCGAGGTTGGCGCAGGGCTGGGCGAGGCGCTGATCGCCACCGAGCGGCGCGAGGTCGCGTCGGACGCCTTCGATACCCGCACGGCACGGCTTGCCCACGCGATGCAGGAATGGCACTGGTCCTATGACGGCTGGGACAGCGCGGAAGACGCAGGAGAGACACCATGAAAGCCAAGGTTCACGTTATGCTGAAAGACGGGGTTCTGGACCCCCAGGGCGAGGCGGTGCGCCACGCGCTGGCGAACCTGGGCTTCGACGGCGTCGAAGGTGTGCGGCAGGGCAAGATCATCGAGTTGGACCTTGCCCCCGGCACCGACGAAGCGACCGTGGCCGAGATGTGCGAAAAGCTGCTCGCCAATACCGTGATCGAAAGCTACCGGATCGAGATGCCCTGATGCGCGCGGCGCAGATCACTGCCTGGCGGGCGCCGCCCGACATCGTCGATCTGGCCGACCCGGCACCGCCGAAGGGCGGCGTCGTCCTCAGGGTGCTGGCGGCCGGTGTTTGCCGGTCGGACTGGCACGCCTGGACCGGGGCCGACAGCGACGTGTCCTTGCCCCATGTTCCTGGTCACGAATACTGCGGCGAGGTCGTGGCGGTCGGCGCCGGCGTGACGCGCTGGAAAACGGGCGACCGGGTGATCGCGCCCTTCATCCTTGCCTGTGGGGCCTGCGCCGATTGCGCGGCGGGGCACCAGACGATCTGCGCCGACCAGGTTCTGCCCGGGTTCACCGCACCGGGGGCCTTTGCCGAATTTGTCGCGGTCGCCCATGCCGACGCGAACCTCGCGGCCTTGCCCGACAGCATCGCGCCGGACCTGGCCGCCGGGCTCGGCTGCCGCGTGACAACCGCCTGGCACGCCCTGACGGGCCGTGCCGCCCTGCAACCCGGCGAGTGGCTGGCGGTGTTCGGCGGTGGCGGGGTCGGCATGTCCGCGCTCTTGCTGGGCCGGGCCATGGGCGCGCGGGTCATCGTCGTCGACGTGGTGCCTGAGAAACTGGACTTCGCGCGCTCGCTCGGGGCGGATGCCGTGGTGAATGCCGCAACCGAAGATCCGGTCACCGCGATCCGCGACATCACCGGCGGCGGGGCCGATCTGTCCATCGAGGCGCTGGGGATCGCCGAGACGACCGTCGCCGCGCTGCGCTGCTTGCGGAAACTGGGGCGCATGGTCCAGATCGGGATGCCCGCGGGGGACCATGCCGCGATGAAGCTGCCTATGGACGTCGTCTATTCCGGGCAGCTGGCGATCTATGGCACCCGGGGCATGCCCGCCTGGCGGTATCCGTCCCTTCTGAACCTGATCGCGGGCGGGCGGGTGGACCTGACACCCCTCGTCACCCGCCGGATCCCGTTGAGCGCGGCGGGGGCCGAGCTAGCCGCCTTCGACGGGCCCGCGCCTCCGGGCGTCGCCGTCATCACCGATTTCCTGACCTGAGGACCTTTGCCCATGCGTGCCGCCGTCATCGTTTTTCCCGGATCCAACTGCGATCGCGATCTTGCCGTAGCCCTGCGCCAGGCGGGCGCCGATGTGACCATGGTCTGGCACAAGGAGACCGCGTTGCCCGAGGGGATCGACCTCGTCGGTATTCCGGGCGGGTTTTCCTTTGGCGACTACCTGCGCTGCGGGGCCATCGCGGCGCGCTCGCCGATCTGCCGTGCAGTCGTCGACCATGCCGGTCGGGGCGGCTATGTGCTGGGCATCTGCAACGGCTTCCAGGTGCTGACCGAAACGGGGCTGTTGCCCGGGGCGCTGATCCGCAACGCGACCCTGAAATTCGTCTGCAAGACCGTGGGCCTGACCGTGGGCAGCACCGACAGCGTCTTTACCCAAGGCTACGAGGCCGGGCAGGGCGTCTTCATCCCCGTGGCCCATCACGATGGCAACTACGTGGCCGACGACGCGCTGGTCGAACGGCTCAGGGGCGAGGGGCGCATCGCCTTTACCTATTACAACAATCCCAACGGCTCGGTCGCGGATATCGCGGGCGTGCTGAGCGACAGCGGCCGGGTCCTGGGGATGATGCCCCATCCAGAGCGCGCGGTGGACGAGACCCATGGCGGAACAGACGGACAGGCGGTTTTCCGCGGATTGGTCGAGGCGCTGGCGCCGGCGTGACTTGAGCCCCCCCGCCGCGGGGCGTAACTTGCCGCAATGGTGGTGACGTCGTCCCAATTGCCGGAAAAGGCGCGCACCGGACCGCTGGACTGGCGGGTCCGGCTGGCGTTGTTGGGGCTTCTGGCCATCGCGGTGATGACCGTGATCTACACCAACCGCCTGCTGACCGATCGTTTCACCGAAACCACGCGCAACCGCGCCGAGCTGCGGCTGGCGCTATATTCGGGCAACCTCGTATCCGAGCTGCGCTCGAACGCGATCGTGCCCCAGCTTCTGGCGCGGGATCCGGCGCTGATCGGGGCGCTGAATTCCGGCGATTACGTGCAGTCCACGCAGCGCCTGATCGAATACGGCACCGAGATCGGCGCGGCATCGCTGATGATGCTCGACCGCGACGGGCGCACCGTGGCGGCTACCGATCGCAACCGGCTGCAAAGCACGCACCGCAACGCCGCCTATTTCGTGGAGTCGATCCGGTCGGCCGGCACCGTCTTCTCGGTCGTTCCGCTCGAGGCATCGGGCTATTCCTTTGTCTATTCGCGCCGGATCGAAAGCCAGGGCAGCGTGATCGGCGTGATCGTCGTCGAGGTCGATCTCGCCAAGTTCGAACGCACCTGGGCCGGCATCACGGACGCAGCCTTCGTCACAGACAGCGAGGGCCGGATCATCCTTGCGACCGAGCCGCGCTGGCGGGGCCTGACGGAGGATGCGGCGCTGCAACGCGAGCCGCCCGCGAGCGCCATCGAGCGGGCGATCCAGGCCACGTCGGACTGGACCGCACTGCCGGCGGATGCCTATGTGCAGGGCGAGGCGGTGATGCGCGTCGACGCACGGGTGCCGTTCCGGGGCTGGCGCATCACCAGTTTCACGACCTATGCCAGCGTGCGCGAACGGGTTAACGCCGTGCTCGCACTCGAGATCATGGGGTTCGCGATCCTTCTGGCGCTCGCCTTTTACGCGCTCAGCCGCAAGACCGCGTTGCGCATGGCCCTTTTCCAGAGGGAATCGGCGGAATTGCGGGCGTTGAACGCGCGGCTTCAGCGCGAGATCGCCGAGCGCGAGCGGGTGCAGGAGACCCTCGCCGTGGCCGAGCAATCGCTTGAGCAAAGCTCCAAGCTGGCCGTGCTGGGCGAGATGTCGGCGGCCGTCAGCCACGAACTGAACCAGCCCCTGGCGGCGATGAAGACGTACCTGGCGGGCGCCCGGCTTCTGATGCGGCGCAACCGGCCCGAAGAGGCATTATCGTCCTTCCAGCGGATCGACGACCTGATCGAGCGGATGGGCGCGATCACCCGACAGCTGAAATCCTATGCCCGCAAGGGCGCCGAGAGCTTTCAGCCGGTTGACATGACCGACGCTCTCGCCTCGGCCCTGTCGATGATGGAGCCCCAGCTGCGCCAGCGTCACGTCCGGATCAACCGCATCCTGCCGACCGAGCCGGTGCGCGTGATGGGCGACCGGATGCGGATCGAGCAGGTGATGATCAACCTGCTGCGCAACGCGCTCGACGCGACCAAGGGCGTCGACGATCCGAAGATCGATGTCATCCTTGCGGCCGGTGAGACCGCGACGCTGACGGTACGCGACAACGGCCACGGGATCGAGGATCTCGAGGCGCTGTTCGAGCCATTCTACACCACCAAGCAGGCGGGCGACGGGTTCGGCCTCGGGCTTGCCATCTCTTCGGGCATCGTGACCGACCATGGCGGCCGTCTGACCGCCCGCGATGCCGAGGGCGGCGGGGCCGTCTTCGAAATGCAATTGCCGATCCTGGGCCAGGATATCGAGGCAGCGGAGTAACCGCGGAGAAAACAATGTCAAAAAGTCTCAAGATTGCGATCGTCGATGATGAACAGGACATGCGCCTTTCGATCAGCCAGTGGCTGGCCCTGTCGGGCTACGACACCGAAACCTTCGCGGGGGCCGAAGAGGCGCTCAAGGTGCTGGGGCCGGATTATCCCGGCATCGTCATTACCGACATCAAGATGCCGGGCATGGACGGGATGCAGCTTTTGAAAAAGCTGATGAGCGTGGACAGCGCCCTGCCGGTGATCATGGTCACGGGCCATGGCGACGTGCCCATCGCGGTCGAGGCGATGCGGCTGGGGGCCTTCGACTTTCTCGAAAAGCCGTTCAACCCCGATCGGATGACCGAACTGGCCAAGAAGGCCGCAAATGCCCGCCGCCTGACGCTCGACAACCGGGCGCTGCGGCGCGAACTGTCCGATGGCAGCCAGCTGATGGCCAAGCTCATCGGGTCGAGCCCCGTTATGGAACGCTTGCGCGAAGACATCCTGGACCTGGGCCAGGCCGACGGGCACGTGCTGATCGACGGTGAGACCGGCACGGGCAAGACGCTCATCGCCCATGCGCTGCACGCTGTTGGGCCCCGGGCGGGCAAGAAATTCGTCCTGCTGTCCTGCGCGGCGATGGATGAAACCACACTGGGCCGCAGGCTTTTCGGTCCGATGCAGCCGGACGAGGCGCGCCTGCCCGCCATCGAAGAGGCCCGTGGCGGCACCCTCGTGCTCGAGGATATCGAGGCGCTGAGCGACGCGCTTCAGGGCCGCCTGTTGGGCATGATCAACGACCAGGGCACCCCGCCCGAGACGCGGATCATCGCCATCTGCAACATGCAGGAACAGGACCGCACCTGCGAGGATGCGCTGCGCAGCGACCTGTTCTATCGGCTTGCCTCGCTTCGAATGACCGTGCCGCCCCTGCGCCAGCGGGGCGAGGATATCCTGACGCTCTTCACCCGGTTCAGCGAGCAGCTGGCCGAAGAGTATGGTTGCGACACGCCCGAGGTCAGCGCCCAGGAGGCCGCGCAGCTGTTGCAGGCGCCCTGGCCGGGCAACGTGCGCCAACTCATCAACGTGGCCGAGCGTGCAGTGCTGCAATCGCGCCGCGGGTCGGGCACCATCGCGTCGCTTCTGATGACCGACAACGACGAGATGCGGCCGGTGATGACGACCGAGGGCAAGCCGCTCAAGGAATATGTCGAGGCGTTCGAGCGGATGCTGATCGACAACACCATGCGTCGCCACAAGGGCTCCATCGCCAGCGTGATGGAGGAATTGTGCCTGCCGCGCCGGACGTTGAACGAGAAGATGGCCAAATACGGCCTGCAGCGGTCCGATTACCTTTGATCGCCGCCGCGCGGGCGTTGGGGCAGGGGGCGGCGGGGGCTGCATCAACCACCTGTGGATTTTCCCATTGTCTTCACCCCGATGCACACCTTATGCTGTAGCGACGGCCAGAGGCAGTTGCTGCCCGCCGCACAAGTTTCGCTGATCAGGTTCCGACCGTGGCCGCTGCCCGGCGGACGTGAACAGACCGATCCGGCCCTCGGGCCAGAAATACGCCCGGACCGCGCAAGCGACGGGTCATTAACAGGCGCCCCGCGGGGTGTCGGAGAAGAACCGCGATGACACGCGTGCAACCACAACCGAGCAGATGCGCGGCCCCGCCGGGCCCCGTCTGCCGCACGCAAGCACTCGCCCAGACAAAACAGCCCCTGATCGCGCCGCTCCCACGGGATCCGGCGCGCACGGTGCTGTGCAAACGGATAATATGGCTAAGAAAATGCTCATCGACGCCACCCACGCGGAGGAAACCCGCGTCGTGGTGGTGGACGGAAACAAGGTTGAGGAGTTCGACTTTGAATCCGAGAACAAGCGCCAGCTCGCTGGCAACATCTATCTCGCCAAGGTAACCCGGGTCGAACCGTCGCTTCAGGCGGCTTTTGTCGACTACGGCGGCAACCGCCACGGCTTCCTCGCCTTCTCGGAAATCCATCCGGATTATTACCAGATCCCCGTCGCCGACCGCGAGGCGCTGATGGAGGAAGAGCGCGCCGATGCCGAAGCGCAGAAGGCCCGCGAAGAGGAAGAGGACAAACCCAAGTCCAAGTCCAGGTCGCGTTCGCGGTCGCGCAGTTCGGCCAAGAAGGTGTCGAGCAAGGACGCCGTCGAGACCCGCGAGGTCGAGACAGCCACGGACGCTCCGGCCGATGGGCCCGATGCGTCTCCCGGCACCGAGAGCAACGAGATCTCGGGCATGGAGACCATCGATCTTGATCGGGAGGCAGGCACGCCCGAGGGTACATCGCCCATCGACCTTGTCGACGAGCCCCCTGTGCCCACACCATTGTCCGACGACCAAGTGTCCGACGATCAAGGCGCCGAGACGGACACGGCAAATGACGCTGCGCAGGACGTCAGCGCAAGCGCCGAGGGCGAGAGCGCCGCGGCATCCGCCGACGCGGCCGTGTCCGATGAGGCCGACGAGGCCCCCGCCGAGGAGGACGCGACCGACCCGACCGATGGGCAGGACGCCGATGATGACGCCGCCGATGACGAGGACGGAGCCACCCGCCGTGCCGCGCGCGAGGATGACGACAGCATCGAATCCGTCTCTGAACACGACGACCAGGAAGAGATCCGCCCGGTGCGCAAACCGCGCCCGCGCCGCTACAAGATCCAGGAGGTCATCAAGGTCCGCCAGATCATGCTGGTGCAGGTCGTGAAGGAAGAGCGCGGCAACAAAGGTGCGGCGCTGACCACCTATCTCAGCCTTGCGGGCCGCTACTGCGTCCTGATGCCCAACACCGCGCGCGGTGGCGGGATCAGCCGCAAGATCACCAACGCCGCAGACCGCAAGAAGCTCAAGGAAATCGCGACCGAGATCGACGTGCCCTCGGGCGCGGGCCTGATCATCCGCACCGCCGGTGCGAACCGCACCAAGGCCGAGATCAAGCGCGACTACGAATACCTGCAACGGCTTTGGGAACAGATCCGCGAATTGACCCTTCAGTCGATCGCGCCGGCAAAGATCTACGAAGAGGGCGACCTGATCAAACGCTCTATCCGCGACCTGTATAATCGCGAGATCGACGAGGTTCTGGTGGAAGGCGAGCGGGGCTATCGCAACGCCAAGGACTTCATGAAGATGATCATGCCGTCCCACGCAAAGAACGTGAAGAACTACCACGACAGCCTGCCGCTCTTCGCGCGCTACCAGGTGGAAAGCTACCTGTCGTCGATGTTCAACCCGACGGTGCAGCTGAAATCGGGTGGCTATATCGTGATCGGCGTGACCGAGGCGCTTGTCGCCATCGACGTGAACTCGGGCCGTGCGACCAAGGAGGGCTCGATCGAGGAAACTGCGCTCAAGACCAATCTCGAGGCCGCCGAGGAGGTGGCCCGCCAGCTGCGCCTGCGCGATCTTGCCGGTCTGATCGTGATCGACTTCATCGACATGGACGAGCGCAAGAACAACACCGCCGTCGAGAAAAAGCTCAAGGACAAGCTCAAGACCGACCGCGCGCGCATCCAGGTTGGCCGCATCTCGGGCTTCGGCCTGCTCGAGATGAGCCGCCAACGCCTGCGCCCCGGCATGATCGAGGCGACGACTCAGCCGTGCCCGCATTGCCATGGCACCGGCCTGATCCGGTCGGATGACAACCTGTCGCTTTCGATCCTGCGTCAGATCGAGGAAGAGGGTGTGCGCCGCCGGTCGCGCGAGGTGTTGGTGAAGTGCCCCGTGGCCATCGCCAATTACCTCATGAACCAGAAGCGCGAGCATGTGGCCCAGATCGAGGCGCGCTATGGCCTGTCGGTCCGGATCGAGGGCGATCCGATGCTCGTGAGCCCCGATTTCGCGCTCGAGAAGTTCAAGACCGCGACCCGCACGGTGCCCGAGCCGTCGGACGCGTTCGTGTCCGTGGACAGTTCCTCGGCGATGGCCGAACCCGATGAGGTGACGGATCCCGAGGAGGCGCCGGCCGCGGACGCTCAGCCGTCCACGTCCGAGGAGGACGACGGCAAGCCCAAGAAGAAGCGCCGCCGCCGTCGCCGCAAGAAATCCGGATCGTCGAACAACGGCGCATCGGGCCAGGGCGATGATACCGGGTCCAACGGTTCCGATGGTGATGGGCAGCAGGCCGACAGCACCGGTGCGGATACGGCGGCGGATGAAAACACGGCCGAAACCGTGCCCGCCGAAGCCGCACAGGCCGCGCCCGAAGCCGCCGATCCGGCGGATGGCGCTGCCGCCCCGGAAACCGCACCCGACGAGACCGCGAAGCCCAAATCCGGCGCGTCGCGCAGCCGCTCGGGCAGCGGATCGCGGTCGCGGTCCAGCGGCTCGCGCAGCAAATCCTCCGCCACCTCCACGCGGTCGAAGGGCAGCAAGGCCAAGGAAGAGACCGCCGGCGATCCCGCCGCATCGGCGCCGGAGACAGAGGCCCATGCAACCGAGGACCAAACCCCGGCAGACCCCGCATCGGAGACCGCCGAGAAGGTGGTCGCCCTCGAGCCCGTGACTGCCGAGGCCGAAACCACGGTCGCACAGCCGGAACCCGTCGCAGAGACGCAGCCGGAACCCGTCGCCGCGAAACAGCCGGAACCCGCTGACGCAGCGGCAGATGCGCCCGCGCCAGAGCCCAAGGCCGAAGAGGCGCCGAAGCCCAAGAAGCGTGGGTGGTGGTCGCTCGGCCGCTAAGCCACAGGAAGATCTCAAAAGAAAAAGCCCCGGTCCCGCGCCGGGGCGTTTGCCCTGCCGGCAAGGCGCTATCCGCGCCGAATGATATAGACCTGCACGCCCTCGACCTCTTCCTGCAGCTCCAGCACATGTCCGGCCTCGGTGCAGAAATGGGGCACATCGACAACGGCCGCCGGGTCGTCCGCCAGAAGCCGGACACGCGTGCCCTTGGGCAACGCCGCGAGGGTCCGCCGCGCGCGCAGCACAGGAAGGGGGCACAAGAGCCCGATCGCGTCAATCTCGAGATCCATGGGGCGGCATGTAGCGCGAAATGTGACAGTTGGTCCACGGGCTTGTGACGCAGCAAGCCGTGACGTGCGCCCGGCGATGGCATATGTCGGGGACATGTTCGGAATAGAAATCATCGACGCGGGGCTATTGCCCGCCATGCTCGTGGCGCTTGTGGCCGGGATCATCTCGTTCCTGAGCCCCTGCGTTCTGCCCATCGTGCCGCCCTATCTGGCCTATATGAGCGGCGTCTCCGTGGGCGACATGGCGCAAGGCGGGGTGTCGCGGGGCCGCGTGATCGTGCCGGCGCTGTTCTTCGTGCTGGGCCTGTCGACGGTGTTCCTGTTCCTGGGCTTCACGGCCTCGGCCATCGGGACGCTGTTCCTGTCCTACCAGGGCTGGTTCAATACCATTGCTGGCGTTCTCGTGATGATTTTCGGCGCGCATTTCGTGGGCGTCTACCGGATCGGGTTTCTTGACCGCGAGGCGCGGCTTGATGCGGGCGACCAGGGCGGGTCGTCCTTTGGCGCGTATATCCTGGGCCTCGCCTTTGCTTTCGGCTGGACGCCCTGTATCGGCCCGCAACTTGGCGCGATCCTGTCGCTGGCAGCCTCCGAGGCGTCGGTCAGCCGGGGCACGCTGCTTTTGGCGGTCTACGCCATCGGCCTGGGCGTGCCGTTCCTGTTGGTGGCCGCCTACCTGCCGCGGCTGGGTGGGCTCATGTCCTGGATGAAGCGGCATATGGAGCGGATCGAGCGGGTGATGGGACTTCTGCTCTGGACCATCGGCCTCTTGATGCTCACGGGCGGCTTCTCGGCCTTCTCCTACTGGCTGCTTGAAACCTTCCCGGCGCTGGCCACCTTGGGCTGACCCCCGGTTTCTGCCTTACTGTCGCCCGAAAGCGGGGCTATCGTGGCGGGATAGGAAACGATCCGTCCGACGAGGCAGGCATGAGCGAGGGACGCAACAGACGCGTGCGGCGGCGCCGGGTGTTCTACATTCCCGGCTACGATCCCGTGCACCCGCGCCGCTACCGCGAGGTCTATCGCCGCGAGGCGCAGAAACAGGCGGCGATCTCGGGCTACACGATTTCGCAAAGCGCCAAGCGGGACGGCGGGCTTTACGGATGGCACGTGGAGGCCGAGATCGACGGCGACACGGTCACCACCGATATCGAGGTGCTGATCTGGTCGGACATCGTCAAGGACAGCATGGACCGTGGGATCGCTGCGACCTATGGCCAGCTGTTTCGCACCGCCTGGGCCTATATCGGGTCGGGTGCCTTGCGCCGGCTGATGCATCTGCCCAAAGGGCCGATCGTGGCCGCGCTTTATCCGATCGTTTTCCTGCTGGGGCAGGCGCTTCTGGCCGGGATCGCGGCAACCTCGGTGGCGTTTCTGCTGTATCTGGGGGGTGCGCCGCTCGTGGGATGGGTGGCCTGGCCGTTGGCGGGGACGGCTTGGCTGGCGGTCGGCTGGTACGTGCTGGACCGCTTCCGCAAGGCCGATGGCCGGTTCCTTGCCTATTACCTGATGCACGATTACGGCTATTCGGCGCAGCATAATGGGGCAAACCCGCCCGAGCTTGAAAGACGCCTGTCGGAGTTTCGAGGCACGATCGCCGAGGCGTTGCAGTCAGAGGCCGACGAGGTGCTGGTCGTGGGCCATTCCTCGGGTGCGCATCTGGCCGTGTCGATCCTGGCCGACCTGATCCGGCGCGGTGAGGTGCCCGAAAACGGGCCCGAGCTGGGCTTGCTGAGCCTCGGTCAGGTGGTGCCGATGGTGTCCTTCCTGCCCAAGGCGGACCGCTTGCGCGCCGATCTGCACGACCTGTCTACCCGTGAAGAGCTGGCCTGGGTCGACGTCACGGCGCCCGCTGATGGGTGCACCTTCGCGTTGTGCGATCCGGTGGCGGTCTCCAGTGTCGCCCCGGCCGAGGGCAAGATCTGGCCGGTGGTGTTTTCCGCTTCGTTCTCGCAGACCATGGCGCCCGAGCGCTGGGAGGCGCTGAAACGCAAGTTTTTCCAACTGCATTTCCAGTATCTCTGCGCCTTCGAGCGGCCAAAGGATTATGACTATTTCCAGATCACCGCCGGGCCGGTGACCCTGCGTGACCGCTACCGCGACCGCCCGTCATCGCGCTCGCGGATCGAGCGGCCCGTGAACAAGTTCACCTCGCGCGCCGCATGATCCCGCCGAAACCACCCGCCCGCGCCGAGCGCGTCTCGCTCTGGCGGTATCTGAAACTGTTTCGCCAGGACATCCTGTCGGCCCAGCCCGCGC
Organism: uncultured Paracoccaceae bacterium; assembly: GCA_913062865.1. Taxonomy (GTDB): domain Bacteria; phylum Pseudomonadota; class Alphaproteobacteria; order Rhodobacterales; family Rhodobacteraceae; genus CAJXWO01. Next base: position 28,335 of record CAJXWO010000001.1, read on the forward strand.
GGCTGTACCGGGCCTGGATGGCCGAGTTCAAAACGCCCTTCTTCCGCTCCTACATGGTGAACCAGCCCGCGCTTGTGGACCTTGTGCTGAAAGAGCGGCCTGACGATTTCCCGAAATCCGACCGCGTGGGCGAGGGGCTGCGGCCGCTTCTGGGCAATTCTGTCTTCGTCACCAATGGCGAGATCTGGAAGCGTCAGCGGCGGATCATCGACCCGGCCTTCGAGGGCGGGCGGCTCAAGGACACGTTTCCCGCCATGTGGGCTGCGGCCGAGGCCGCAGTGGCGCGGCTGTCGGACCTGGCCGGGCAGGAGGTCGAGATCGAGGCCGAGACGAGCCATGCCGCCGCCGACGTGATCTTTCGCACGCTCTTTTCGATCCCCATCGAGCATGAGACCGCGTCCAAGGTGTTCCACGAATTCCGCGCCTACCAGCGCAGCCAGCCGATCCTGAACCTCGCGGCCTTTGTGCCGCTGCCGCGCTGGATGCCGCGGGGCTTCCGGCGCGAGACGACCGCGACTGCACGCGAGATCCGCCGCCTGATCACCGATCTGACCGCCGCGCGCCAGGCCGAGATCGCCGCGGGCACCGCGCCGGACGATCTGGCGACCAAGATCATGACCACCACCGACCCGCTGACCGGCGCACGGTTCGAAACGGCCGAGATGGTGGACCAGGTGGCGATCTTCTTCCTCGCGGGGCATGAAACCTCGGCCTCGGCGCTGGCCTGGACACTCTACCTGATGGCGCTTTATCCGGATTGGCAGGAAAAGGTGGCCGAAGAGGCGGCGGCGCTCGATGCGGGTCCAAGCTTCTCGGTCTTGTCCAAGCTGCGCACCAGCCGCGATGTGTTCCGCGAGGCGCTGCGGCTCTATCCGCCCGTACCGATGATGGTGCGCGAGACCGTGCAGCCCGAGCGGTTCCGCGACCGCGACGTGCCCAAGGGCGCGCAGGTGGTGCTAAGCCCCTGGCACTTGCACCGCCAGACCCGGCTTTGGGACAATCCGGACGGGTTCGACCCGACCCGCTGGCAGACGGAGAATGGCAAGACCTGTATGCGCGAGGCCTATATGCCGTTTTCTGCCGGGCCGCGGGTCTGCACCGGGGCGGGCTTTGCCATGGCCGAGGGGGTGCTGCTTTTGTCGATGCTGCTGCGGCACCTGCGGGTGGAGCTGACCGACCGGCCGCCGCCGGTGCCCGTGGCGCATCTGACCGTTCGGTCGCGGGATGGGATCTGGCTCAGGGTGTCACGGCGGGCGGAGCAAAACTCTTGACCCAAGAGTTTTTCCAAAAGCGTTGTGAAGGCTTTTGCGATGCGGCGCCTAACGGCGGGGGCCCAAAACGCTCGAAACGAGCGTTTTGACAAAAGCCTTTTGAAGGCTTTTGGATCAGCAGATGACGCGGACCGGTTCGTTGTTGCAGAAGATCACGATCTGACCGGCGTTTTCCACCGCATGGTAGCCCCGCCGCAGCAGTTTACGCTCGAACCGGGCGCGGCCGACAATGCGCTCCACGTCCCGGGCACTGCGGCGGACGATCCCGCCTTCGCGCGCGGCTTTCGCGTCGAAGATGCGTTGCAGCCAGATATCGGCGGGCAGGGCGGGGCGCAGGTAGCTCATGGCTCGAGACTGGCGCAGTACCAGTTAACCCGCGGTTACCGTCTGTACCAATCCAGCACATAGACCCGGATCGCCGAGGCGAGGCCGACCTCGTAATCCCGCCCCTCGTCGATCTCGGCCGCCAACGCGTTCAGCGCCATGCCCCGCTCGGCCGCGATGTCGCGGAAGGCCGTCCAGAATGCATCCTCGAGCGAGACGCTGGTGCGGTGGCCGCGCAGGGTGAGCGAGCGTTTGACGGGCCGACCGCCGCTCATGGCTCGCGCTTGTGCCCGTCATGGTCCCGCGCGGCGCGGTCCGCTTCCGCGCGGGCCTTTGCTTTTTCCGCCTTGGTCCGCCCGAACCGCACTGCGTTCTCCTCTGCCTGCGCTTTCTTCTCGGCGCGGGCCTTGGCCTTGCGGAACCGGTTCAGGTTGACAGCCTGGCTCATGCCTTTTTCGGGCCGATCATGTTCTCGGGGCGCACCACCCGGTCGAAGGTCGCCTCGTCGACAAAGCCCAGCTTGATCGCCTCTTCCTTGAGCGTCGTGCCGTTCTTGTGCGCGGTCTTGGCGACGGTGGTGGCGTTGTCATAGCCGATCTCGGGCGCGAGAGCCGTGACCAGCATCAGCGACTCGCGCATCAGCTTTTCGATCCGCGTCTCGTCGGCCTTGAGGCCGTCCACGAGGTTGTCGGTGAAGGCTACGCTGGCATCGCCCAGCAACTGCATGGATTGCAGCACGTTATAGGCCATCATGGGCTTGTAGACGTTTAGTTCGAAATGGCCCTGCGATCCGGCGAAACCAACGGCGGCGTCATTGCCCATGACATGCGCGCAGACCTGGGTCAGTGCCTCGCACTGGGTCGGGTTGACCTTGCCGGGCATGATCGAGCTGCCGGGTTCGTTCTCGGGGAGGATCAACTCGCCCAGACCGCAGCGCGGGCCGGACCCCAGAAGGCGAATGTCGTTGGCGATCTTGAAGAGGCTCGCGGCAACGGTCTTGAGCGCGCCCGAGATCTCGACCATGGCGTCATGGGCGGCCAGCGCCTCGAACTTGTTGGGGGCGGTGACGAAGGGCAGACCGGTGATCTCGGCCATGTTGGCGGCGACGGTTTCGGCCCAGCCCTCGCGGGTGTTGAGCCCGGTGCCCACGGCGGTGCCACCTTGCGCCAGTTCGTAGATGCGGCCGAGGGCTGCTTCGACGCGGGCGATGCCCATGGCCACCTGGTGGGTGTAGCCCGAAAACTCCTGGCTCAGCGTCAGGGGCGTGGCGTCCTGGGTATGGGTGCGGCCGATCTTGATGATGCCGTCGAACTCCGAGACCTTTTTCTCAAGCGCCGCGTGCAGCTTTTTCAGCCCCGGCAGCAGCACCTGATGCGCGGTCATCGCGGTGGCGATATGCATCGCGGTCGGGAAGGTGTCGTTCGACGACTGGCCCATGTTGCAGTGATCGTTCGGGTGCACCGGGTCCTTGGAGCCCATGACGCCGCCCAGGATCTCGATCGCGCGGTTCGCGATGACCTCGTTGGCGTTCATGTTCGACTGGGTGCCCGACCCGGTCTGCCAGACGACGAGCGGGAAGTTGTCGTCGAGCTTGCCCTCGTAGACCTCGCCTGCGGCCTCGATGATCGCATCGGCGAGGGTCGCATCGAGCGTGCCTTGCGCCTTGTTGGCCTGCGCACAAGCCTTCTTGATGCAGCCGAGCGCGCGGACGATGGCCACGGGCTGTTTTTCCCAGCCGATGGGAAAGTTCAGGATCGAACGCTGGGTCTGGGCGCCCCAATACTTGTCGGCGGGCACTTCGAGCGGGCCGAAGCTGTCGGTTTCTGTGCGGGTCTGGGCCATGGGACGCTCCTTGGGTATGCGGTTGCATGCCGTTTAGCGCCGCGGGAACGGCAGCACAAGAAGGCGGGTCTACTTGCGGAAACTGTCCAGGCTGACGACCTCGGCATCGGTCCTGTCCGCGTCCGACTCGGGGGTTTCCTCGGCATCGAGCGCGACGGGCGCGGCCACGGGCTCGCCCTCGTCCTCGTCGGGCGTTTCGAACCGCAGACCGAATTCAACCGACGGGTCCACGAAGGTCTTGATCGCGGTGTAGGGGATGTAAAGCGGCTCGGGCGTATCGCCGAAATTCAGCGTCACGGCAAAGCCTTCGTCGCCGACCTCGAGATTATCGTACCAGTGCTGCATCACCACCGTCATCTCGTCCGGGTACCGGTCCGACAGCCAATCGGCCAGCTCCACATCCGGGTGGTGGGTGTCGAAGGTGATGAAGAAATGATGATCGCCGGGCAACCCGTTCGCGGCCACATCCTCGAGCACGTTCTGGATCAGGCCCCGCATGGCCCGATGCATCAGATTGCCGTAGTCGATGGTGCGCGTCATGGCGGCTCCGTTGTCTGGATAATCTCACAATAGGGGATTCGGGATGAAACGAAAGGCCCCGTCGCGGGGTGTGGCGTCACAGGAGGCTCAGCCCCGCACCGGCGCAGGCCATCAGCCCGAGTACGGGCAAAAGCGGCCATTGCCGCCACAGGAGGAGGGCCGCGGCCAGCAGGAACAGCCCTGCGGCGCGGGGATCGAAGCTTGCCAGGTCCGGCACAGGCAGGGCGAGGCCCAGGGGCGCATCGTCGATCCGGCCGAAGAAGACATGCAGCGCGAACCACAGAGACAGGCTCAGAATCACGCCCACCACGGCAGCGGTCACGGCGGCCAGGGCCGCGCCGATGCGGGGGCGGGTGGTGATCGCCTCGAGATAGGGCGCGCCCGCGAAGATCCACAGAAAGCACGGCACGAAGGTCATCCAAAGCACGACCAGCCCGGCCAGAAGCCCAAGACCGATCCCGCCCTGTTCGACGCCCGCGATATGGCCCACGAATTGCGTGACCAGGATCAGCGGCCCCGGCGTGGTTTCGGCCAATCCCAGCGCGTCGATCATCTGTGCGGTGCTCAGCCAGCCATGCTCGGTCACCACGGCCTGGGTCATGTAGGCCAGCACCGCATAGGCCCCGCCAAAGGTCACGACGGCGAGTTTCGCAAAGAACACGGCCAACCCCAGCAGAAACTCGGCCTGAAGCGCCCAAAGGACAAGGGCAGGCGCGGCCCAGAGCGCGCCCCAGATCAGGACCGTGCGCCAGGTCTCGGGACGGGCAGGGGTGTCTGCCGGGGGGGCTTTCGACAGATCGGCGGTCCAGGCCCCGTAGGCGGCGGCAAGTGCGATCACCAGCGGAAAGGGCAGGCCAAAGAGAAAGAGTGCCGCAAAGGCGAGCCCTGCCAGCACCCAATGGGCGGTCGTGGCCAGCGCCTTTTTCGACAGGCGCAGCAGGGCCTGGATCACGATCACCACCACCGTGGCCTTGATCCCGAGAAAGAGCGCCTGCACCAGCGGCAGATCGCCCACCGCCGCATAGGCCAGCGCCAGCGCCATGATCACCAACGCGCCGGGCAGCACGAAGAGCGCGCCCGCGATCAGCCCGCCGGGCACGCCACGCAGCCGCCAGCCCGCATAGGTCGCCAGCTGCATCGCCTCGGGCCCCGGCAGCATCATGCAGAACGACAGGGCGCGCAGGAACTGATCCTCGGTCAGCCAGTCCCGCTCGTCCACGAGGGCGCGGTGCATAAGGGCGATCTGGGCTGCGGGCCCGCCGAAGGACAGGATGCCGATACGCCCGAACACCCAGGTCAGGGTGCCAAGATCGGCAGGGTCTGAGTGTCTGTCGGTCACCGGCGGTCCCCTGTGTGTTGGTTGTGCAGGCACATAGCGCAGGGCGGGAAATGCCCAGTGCATCCGCGCCTCATGACCACGTTTTATGAAACCCGTGCGACGGTGCCGGGATTTCAGGGTAGGGATCGCGCGTCAGCCGGTCACGCGGCTGATTTCGCGCAGGATCTTGGCGCGGATCGCACGGGCGTAGTCGCGGTGGCCGCGTGCGGTCATCACGAAGCCGTCCAGCGTGATGACGCTGCGGCGGTAGAAATTGGTGATCGCGATGCCCAGCCCTTCGATGGCAAGGCCGTTGATGGTGACCCCCATGCGTTGGGCGCGTATGCGCTCGGGCCCGGTGTCGCCCCCGGCATTGGGCGTGCCGTCGCCCGAGACGTCGATCACCCGGCGGGTGCAGTCGGGGGCCGTGCGGAAGTGGTTCAGGGCAAAGCGCATCGCCTCGGCCGGGGCCGTGTCGGACAGCACGAAGGCCCGTTCAAGCCCGCGGACCCGTTGGGCGAAATTGGCCACATGCAGCGGGCTCAGCATCTGCTCCCAATCGAGGCTGACCGCCTGCTTGTCGATGCCCGACCACTGGATCACCGACAGGGCGACCCGGTCACGCACCAGGATCTCAGAGATTTCAGGATCCTGCAGCGCCAGGGCCAGGCCGTCGATCTGCAGCCGGTACTCACCCACATCGACCGAGTTCGACACGTCCATCGCCAGGATCAGCGCCGTCTCGCAGGCCGCGGCGGGACCGGTCAGGCAAAGCGATGCGATGGCGGCACGGATCATGACCGCAGCGTGGCCGCAGCGCCGTCACGGGTCAAGACACACGCATGAGAGAGGGTCGGGGAAAGAAGGGAAATGCAGGCTTCTGTTGCCAGGTGCCTGCGAACCCCGCCTTAGGCGGCTAGGCCCAAGGACTTAGATTTCGGTTTTTCGGACTGCTTACGCAGCCAGAGCAACCGGAGCACGATTGTCGTTGGCAATTATGCTTAGTGAACCGATAACGGTGGTATCTCACCGGGACAAGGCTAACCCCTTTAGACGTTCGTCGATCCTGTTTCGGCCCCATGTCCCGCCAACGACCGGGTGTTTGGTGGAGCCGCCGGGTACCGCCCCCGGGTCCGATCCGCTTATTACGAGCGCGTTTATGTCCATAGTTCCGAAGAACACCCCAGATATCGGCGGGATGGCCGGGAATTTCAAGGGGGCTCAGCGCGGGAGGGTCAGAGATTGGCCCAGATCAGCCAGGCGGCAAAGCCCGCCTCGAAGGCGAAATAGATGAATGCCTTGGGTTGCGGCGGCTGGTCCAGCACCATCGAAATCAGCCGCCCTGCCGAGGCACCGGCATAGGCCACACCCATCATGGCGTAGGCCATCGGTGCGCCCAGGATCAGGCAGCCCAGCCCCAGCGCCACGAAGAGCCCGCCGACCGAAGCCCGCATCTCGGACAGGCCCATGTTGGTGTTCTTGGGGGCAAGGTCCAGCACATACGCCGTGAAGCGCGGGGCCAGGAACCCGAAGGCGCCGAAGGCGATGGTCATCAGGGCGATGGCGATGTTGATCCACTCGGTCATGCGCCCAAGGTAGGCCGCTGCGCAGGCGGGGGAACCCCGAAAAAGACACTGCGTCAAAGGTTTCCGGACTTGCGGGGCGGGCCCGGGCGCGGCAACGTCACCGACGGAGGAGAAACCGAAATGATTTCCAGCCGCATCCGGGCGTTTGCGCTGCCCCATTGGATCTTTCTTTTCGGCGTCATTCTCGTGGCGTGGGCAATGCTCTATGCCATGGCCGTCTCGACCGAGCTGCGCGAGGCCGGGCGCATTTACGGTGCGGATCTTCTGGCGCAGTTCTGCATGGTTAGCCCCGACGCAGCGGGGTTTGCCCGCCTGCTTGCCATGTGGGCGCTGATGTCGGCGGCGATGATGGCGCCCACAGCGCTTCCGGCCTTTGCAACCTATGACGACCTGTCCCAGGCCGGTGCCGAAACGCGGTTCTGGGCGCTGGTAGGCGGCTACATCACCGTCTGGCTGGGTTTTTCGGCACTCGCTGCCGGGACGCAGATCGCGTTTTTCCAGGCGGGTCTGCTTAGCCCCTTCGGCGACAGCCTGTCATGGGTCCTGTCGGGTACCCTGTTGCTCGGGGCGGGGGCCTACCAGTTCAGCGCGCTCAAGGCGGCCTGCCTTGCGAAATGCCGCCACCCGCTGACCTTTTTCATGGCCCATTGGGACGAGGGGCCATGGCGTAACGGCCTGCGGTTGGGGGCGGTCTGCGTTGGCTGCTGCTGGGCCCTGATGCTTCTGGCCTTCGTGGGCGGGGTGATGAACCTCGCCTTCATGGGACTTGCCACGCTGCTGATGGCCGTGGAAAAACTGCCCAGCCCGGGACGGTGGCTCACGCCGGTGCTGGGGGTCGGGCTGCTCGCGGCGGGGGCGTTGACGCTTTTCGCCGGGATCTAGAAAGGGAGGACAAGCATGGCATTCGACGGTGAGGTCGGAACGGTTCCGTGGACGATCAAGGGTGAGTTGATCCTCAATTGCAACTGCACGGTCTTCTGCCCCTGCGTGGTCAGCCTGGGCAAGCATCCGCCCACGGAAGGCCACTGCCAGACCTGGGGCGGCGTGCGGATCGACAGCGGCAGCTACGGCGATCTGGACCTGAGCGGGTTCAACATCGGATTGATGATCGAGATCCCCGGCATGATGAGCCGCGGCAACTGGAAGGTCGCGCTGTTCATCGACGACCGCACCAGCGACGCGCAATACGACGCGCTGGTCAACATCTTCAGCGGCGCGGCCAAGGGCACCACGGGCCTGTTCCAGATCCTCGTGGGCGAGATCCTGGGCCATGAGCGCCAGCCCGTCACCTATGAGACCGAGGGCAAGACGCGCCACATCACCGTGGGGCGCAAGATCCACGGCGTGGTGGCCCCGGTGTCGGGCAAGGACAAGGACCGCGATCTCGTCATCACCAACACCGAATACTGGATGGGGCCCGACATCACCGTGGCGACCGCGTCGAAGGGCAAGCTGCGCGCCTATGGCCGGGTCTGGGATTTCGACGGGCGCTCGGCCGAGATCTGCCAGATCGACTGGAAAGGGCCGCGCGGATGATCGACCCGGCCTATTGCGTGATGATGGCGCGCTACAATGGCTGGCAGAATCGCCAGCTGCGCAAGCTCTGCGAGGGTCTGAGCCATGAAGACCTGACACGGGACCGGGGGGCGTTTTTCGGGTCGATCTTCGGAACGTTGAACCATGTGCTCTGGGCCGATCAGATGTGGCTTGCGCGGTTGACCAAGGCCGAGTTGCCGCCGACGCCCGACGACAACGGCGTGACCTGGCAGCCCACCTTTGCCGCGTGGTCGGCAGAGCGGTTCCGTGTGGACGGGCGGCTGCTGCTATGGGCGGAAAAGCTGAGTTCGATCGACCTGCGAGGCCCTCTGACGTGGTATTCCGGGATCAAGAAAGCCGATGTGAGCCGCCCGATCGCGCAATGCGTGGTGCATCTGTTCAACCACCAGACCCATCACAGGGGACAGGTGCACGCGATGCTGACCGCCGCCGGGCTGGAGGCTCCGGTCAGCGACGTGGCCTTCATGCCCGACAAGGGGCCATGGGTCTGACCCGAGAACGGGGGATGCGCCCAAGCCGCGAATCTGCCTAGCTGCTGGCAAGCGAGTTCAGGGCCCCACGGCCCGCAAAGAAAGGGATAAGACAATGTTCAATGCGCTGGTCGTAGACAAGGACGACGACGGCAAAACCCACGCACAGGTCAAACAGATCGGACTGGACGATCTGCCCCAGGCCGAGGTGACCGTCGCGGTCGAGTATTCCACCGTCAACTACAAGGACGGGCTTTGCATTGGCCCGGGCGGCGGGCTGGTGCGCACCTATCCGCATATCCCCGGCATCGACTTTGCAGGTACGGTCGAGGCATCGGACGATGACCGCTACAAGCCCGGCGACAAGGTCGTTCTGACCGGCTGGCGCGTGGGCGAGGCCCATTGGGGCGGTTATTCCCAGAAGGCGCGGGTCAAGGCAGATTGGCTGGTGCCGCTGCCCGAGGGCCTCGACACCCGACAGGCGATGGCGGTGGGCACCGCCGGTCTTACCGCGATGCTGTCGGTGATGGCGCTCGAGGACCACGGTCTCGCGCCCGGCCATGGCCCGGTGCTGGTGACAGGGGCCGCGGGCGGCGTGGGGTCGACCGCGACTGCGATCCTGGCCAAGCTGGGCCACGAGGTGGCGGCGGTGACGGGCCGTCCGGAAACGGCCGACTACCTCAAGGGCCTCGGCGCGACCGAGATTGTCCCGCGCGACGAGCTGACCGAGGTGACGCGCAAGCCGCTTGAAAGCGAACGCTGGTCGGGCTGCGTCGATGCCGTGGCGGGCGCGATGCTGGGCCAGGTGCTGAAGCAGATGAAATACGGCACCTCTGTCGCCGCCGTGGGCCTCGCGGGCGGTGCGGCGATCGAAGGCGCGCTGATCACGCCCTTCATCCTGCGCGGCGTGAACCTATTGGGAATCGACAGCGTGATGCAGCCCTTCGCCAACCGCCTGCGCGCCTGGCAGCGGATCGCGCAGGACATGCCCATGGACAAGCTCGAGGCGATGGTCCAGCCCGCCACCTTGGGCGATCTGCCGGGCCTCGGGGCGGATATCCTCAAGGGCCAGGTCAAGGGTCGGATCGTGGTGGACGTGAACGCCTGATCGGCCTCTTGTAGCCATATTTCCCAAAAGATCCAAACGCCGCAGGTCATCTGGCCTGCGGTTTTTGTTTTGCCAAGCCCTTCGGCTCTTTTGTTTGGTTGTATCCGAACGGGATCTACCGTTAGGCTAAGCATGCGATCGGCAATCTCTTGCCGAAATGAAAACCGAATACCCCGCGCAGGTCAGGCGCGCCGGTAACGCGGTGTGTCCCGTCCTGAGCACAAAAGGAGGGAGACAGTGTTTAGGAAAATTATGACGCCCGTCGATCTGGCGCATCAGGATCGTCTGGCCAAGGCGCTGCAAGTCAGCGCCGATCTGGCCAAACACTACAACGTCCCGGTGATCTATGTCGGCGTCTCGGCTGCCACGCCCAGCTCGGTCGCCCACACGCCGGCCGAGTTTGCCGACAAGCTTGGCAAGTTCGCGGCTGGCCAAGGTGAGCTGCACGGGATCGAGGCGTCTGCGCATGCGATCACCAGCCACGATCCGAGAACGGATCTTGACCCGACGCTGCTCAAGGCGGTGGACGAGACCGGCGCGGACCTGGTGGTGATGGCCAGCCACATTCCCAACGTCACCGATTACATCTGGCCGTCCAATGGCGGCACGATCGCGGGCCATGCCAAGGCTTCGGTGCTCGTGGTGCGCGACAGCTAAGCGCGCGCCACGCCCCTGACGACAGCAAACGGAGGTCATCCATGAGCGATGAATCAACGGATATGGAAGGGATCCCGGCGCCGGAAGGTGCGTCGGATCTGATCGAGACCGATTACGAAATCGGTCAGGACAATATCGAAACGCAAATCGGCCCGTTCGGGCTGGACATTCACAACCCGGTCTTTCTGATCTCGGGGCTGAGCGTTATGCTGTTCGTCTTCTATACGCTGGCCCTGCCGGAACAGGCGGGTGCGCTGTTCTCGGCGATGTTCAACTTCACCACCCAACAGTTCGATTGGTTCTTCCTGGGCGCGGCCAATATCTTTGTGCTGTTTTGCCTGCTTTTGATCTTGTTGCCTGTTGGCTCTGTCCGGCTGGGCGGCGCGGACGCCACACCCGATTACACCTATATCGGCTGGTTCGCGATGCTGTTCGCCGCCGGCATGGGCATCGGCCTGATGTTCTACGGCGTCTCGGAGCCGATGAGCCACTTCAGTTCGTCCATCGGCGGGACAGCGGCCGAAGGCGGTGCGCGCACCGACTGGGCACCGCTGGGCGCTGCCGGGGGTGACGAACAGGCCGCGGTGCGCCTGGCCTTTGCCGCGACGATCTTCCACTGGGCGTTGCACCCCTGGGCGATCTACGCGGTTGTGGCGCTGGCGCTGGCGCTGTTCAGCTACAACAAGGGTCTGCCGCTGACGATCCGTTCGGCCTTTTACCCGATCCTGGGCGACCGTGTCTGGGGCTGGTGGGGCCATATCATCGACACGCTGGCGGTGTTTGCCACGCTGTTCGGCCTGGCCACATCGCTCGGGTTCGGCGCGACGCAGGCGACGGCCGGTCTGAACGAGCTCTTCGGCGTGCCGACCGGATCGACCACCGAGGTCATCTTGATTTCGGCCATCACCGCCGTGGCGCTGGTGTCGGTCATGCGTGGTCTGGACGGCGGGGTGAAGGTCCTGTCCGAGATCAACATGGGCCTTGCCGCGCTTCTGTTGCTGTTCGTGCTCTTCGCTGGGCCGACGGTCGCGATCATGACTGGCTTCGTCGACTACCTGGCGGCCTATCTGCAGTACCTGCCGGCACTGTCGAATCCGCTTGGCCGCGAGGACGTGAACTTCAGCCAGGGCTGGACCTCGTTCTACTGGGCGTGGTGGATCAGCTGGTCGCCCTTCGTGGGCATGTTCATCGCCCGCGTGAGCCGTGGCCGGACCGTGCGCGAGTTCATCATCTGCGTGCTGCTGATCCCGTCGCTGGTCTGCGTGCTGTGGATGTCGGTCTTTGGCGGCGTGGCGATCCAGCAGGTCATCCTTGACGGCTACACCGCCGCGCAGGAGGCCCCGCTCGAGCTGAAGCTGTTCAAGATGCTGGACGAACTGCCGCTGACCTCGATCACGTCCTTTATCGGGATCGTTCTGGTCATCGTGTTCTTCGTGACCTCGTCGGACTCGGGCAGCCTGGTGATCGACACGATCACCGCAGGCGGCAAGGTCGACGCACCGGTGACCCAGCGGGTCTTCTGGTGCACCTTCGAAGGTGCCGTCGCCATCGTGCTGCTTCTGTCGGCCGGTGGTCTGGCCTCGCTTCAGTCGATGGTCATTTCGACGGGTCTGCCGTTCACGGTGGTGCTTCTGGTGATGTGCTGGGCCATCTACAGCGGTCTGGCCAGCGAACGCCGCAACACCTGATCCCGTCGCAAACGATTGGAAAGGCCCCGGTTTTCCGGGGCCTTTTTGGTGCGGGGCTTCTTGACCGTATGCTGAAACGGCGTTTTCCTGCGCGCCGAACACCCTAACCGGAGCCGTCCCATGGCGCTTGATACCTCCTTCGTCCGGTCCCAGTTCCCGGCCTTTTCCGAACCGGGCCTTGCCGGGGCGGCCTTTTTCGAGAATGCGGGCGGCTCTTATGTCTGCCAGCAGGTCATCGACCGGCTGACGCGGTTCTATACCGCGCGCAAGATGCAGCCCTATGGGCCCTACAGCCCCAGCCGCGAAGGCGGCGAAGAGATGGACGAGGCCCGCACGCGCCTTGCCGCGATGATGGGGGTCGAGACCGAGGAGCTGAGCTTTGGCCCCTCGACCACGCAGAACACCTATGTGCTGGCCCGCGCCTTTGCCCAGTGGCTCAAGCCCGGTGATGCAATCATCGTGACGAACCAGGATCACGAGGCCAATACCGGCCCTTGGCGGCGTCTGGCCGACGAGGGGATCGAGGTGCGCGAATGGGGCATCGAGCCCACGATAGGCCACCTTGACCCCGAACGCCTCGAGGGGCTTCTGGACGAACGTGTGCGGCTGGTCTGCTTTCCGCACTGTTCGAACGTGGTGGCCGAGATCAACCCGGTGGCCGAGATCACGGCCATGGCCCATGCTGCCGGGGCATTCGTCTGCGTCGACGGGGTCAGCTATGCGCCCCACGGCCTGCCGGATGTGGGCCGCATGGGAGCCGATATCTACCTGTTCTCCACCTACAAGACCTACGGGCCACACCAGGGTGCCATGGTGATCCGTCGCGCCCTGGGCGAGCTGCTGCCGAACCAGGGGCACTTCTTCAACGCAGGAACGCTCTACAAGCGTTTCACGCCCGCCGGGCCCGACCATGCCCAGATCGCCGCCTGCGCGGGCATCGCGGACTATTTCGACGCGGTGGCCCAAGCCCATGGCGTGACCGCCGACAGGCGGTCGGACCGGGCGGCATCGGTGCATGACCTGATGCGCGACCACGAAACCGCGCTGTTGCAGCCGCTGCTGGACTATCTGGCTGACCGCAACGACCTGCGCCTGCTGGGGCCGAAGTGGGCCGAGGGGCGCGCGCCCACGGTGGCGGTGTCGCTCAAGGGCGATCTGCACGAGATCGTGGCGGCCTTGGGTGCCAAGGGCATCCTGATCGGCGGCAGCGATTTCTACGCGGTGCGCCCGCTACAAGCGATGGGCATCGACCCCGAGTGTGGGGTGCTGCGCATGAGTTTCGTACATTACACCACCGAGGACGAGGTCAACCGGCTGATCGCGGCGCTGGACGAAATCCTTTGAGCGTCCGCCTTTGATCTTTCGGCCAGCGGGCTAGGTTTGGCAAAACAAAAGACCCAAGCAAGAACCCGAGGGCGACCGGTGTCCGACAATTCTCCCATCCTGATTTGGTTCCGCCGCGATTTGCGGCTGAGCGATAACCCCGCGCTGTCTGCCGCCTGCGAGACGGGCCGCCCTGTGATCCCGGTCACGATCCGCGACGGGCTGGTCGATGGGCTGGGGGCGGCGCCGAAATGGCGGCTGGGCCTTGGCCTGAAGGCGTTGAACGATTCACTGCGCGACAAGGGCAGCCAACTGGTCTTTCGCTCGGGCGACGCACTGTCGGTTCTGCGCGCACTTATCGAAGAGACCGGGGCAGGGGCAGTCTACTGGTCGCGGCTTTACGATCCGGACGCGGTGGAGCGCGACACCCGGATCAAGGCCGCGCTGAAAGAGCAAGGGATCGACGCGCGCAGCTTCGGCGGTCATCTGATGTTCGAGCCCTGGACGGTGGAGACCAAGACCGGCGGTTTCTACAAGGTCTACACGCCCATGTGGCGCGCGGTGAAGGATCGCGACGTGGCCGCGCCGCTGACGACCCCCGGCACGATCCCGGCGCCCGACAGCTGGCCCGAAAGCGATTATCTGGACGACTGGCGGATGGGCCACGCCATGCAGCGGGGTGCAGACATTGTCCGCCCCTTCGTGCAACTGGGCGAACGTGCGGCCCAGGACCGGCTGGGCGTTTTCATGCGCGACTGGGTCGACGCCTATGACACCAACCGCGATCGGCCTGCGGTGGCGGGCACCTCGAACCTGTCGGAGAACCTGGCCCTTGGCGAGATCAGCCCGCACCAGTGCTGGCACGCGGGCCTGCGCGCGCGGGAGGAGGGCAAGGCGGGGGCCGAGATCTTTCTGAAAGAGCTGGTCTGGCGCGAGTTCGCCTATCACCTGATGCATCACACGCCACGGATCACGACCCGGAACTGGAAAGAGGATTGGGACGCCTTTCCGTGGAACGAGGACGAGCGCCTGAAAGAGGTGATCGCCTGGAAACGGGCACGTACCGGCATTCCCTTTGTCGATGCGGCCCTGCGCGAGATGTATGTGACCGGCCGGATGCACAACCGCGGCCGCATGATCGTGGCGAGCTACCTGACCAAGCACCTGATGTGCCATTGGAAGATCGGGATGCGGTGGTTCGAGGACTGCCTGATCGACTGGGACCCGGCCTCGAACGCGATGGGCTGGCAATGGTCCGCCGGGTCGGGGCCCGACGCCACGCCCTATTTCCGCGTCTTCAACCCGGTCACGCAGCTCGACAAGTTCGACCCGAACCGGGATTACGTCAGCCGCTGGATCGCCGAAGGCTATGACAGTCCGTCCAAGGACGCGCTGGCCTATTTCGACGCGATCCCCGAAAGCTGGGCCATGACGCCAAAGGATACGTATCCCGAGCCCGTCGTGACCCCGGACGAGGGCCGCAAGCGGGCGTTGGACGCGTATGAAAACCGGGACTTCTAGGACAATCTTAACCTTCGCGCTTGTCTGTACGTCACGGCCGTGGCTAGCTAAGCGCAAGGAAAACAGGGAAAACACCATATGATCCTGACCACGACCGAGGGCCAATCGGACCTGCCACGGTATTTCGCTCGCGTTTTCGCGGCTGCTTGCGAGATGAACAGGGGACGCTTGGACTTCGTACTGCCCGACGGGCGGCGGTTCCGGGCCGAGGGGCGTAACCCGGGACCCATCGCGGAACTCGTGATCCACAACCCCGAGATCTTTGCGCGGCTCATCCGCGAAGGCGATCTTGGTTTCAGCGATGCCTATCTCGACGAATGGTGGAGCACGCCCGATCTGCAAGCCTTCATGGATCTCGTGCACGCAGACAATGACGAGCTTTACGACGGGTTCCCGGGCATGGGCATGGTGCGCGCCTATGAAAAACTGCGTTTTTGGCTGCAGTCGAACTCCAAGCGGCAGGCGCGCAAGAACATCAGCTACCATTACGACCTGGGCAATGATTTCTACGGGCTGTGGCTCGACGACACGATGACCTATTCCTCGGCCCTGTTCGAGACCGGGCAGGAAAGCCTGGAACGCGCACAGATTGCCAAATACGCCAGCATGGTCGACCAGATGGGCGCCAAGCCCGGCGATCATGTGCTGGAGATCGGCTGCGGCTGGGGGGGCTTCGCGGAATATGCCGCCAAGGAGCGCGGCCTGCGCGTCACGGGCCTGACGATCAGCCGGGAACAGTTCAACTATGCCCAGCAGCGCATTGAAAAGGCGGGCCTTTCGGATCTGGTCGATTTCAAGCTGCAGGATTACCGCGACGAGCGCGGCACCTATGACGGCATCGCCTCGATCGAGATGTTCGAGGCCGTGGGCGAGAAATACTGGCCCACCTATTTCAACGCCGTCCGCGACCGGCTGCGCCCCGGGGCCAATGCCACGCTGCAGATCATCACCGTGCAGGACCGCCGTTGGGAGACCTATCGCCGGGGCGTCGATTTCATCCAGAAATACATCTTTCCGGGCGGCATGCTGCCCAGCCCCAAGGCGCTGCGCGCCGAGGTCGAACGCGCGGGCCTGACCGTCGCCCGCTCAGTCGAGTTCGGCGAAAGCTACAGCCAGACGCTGCGGCGCTGGCATGACGTCTTCAACGACCGCTGGGATGAGGTGCGCGGTCTGGGCTTCGACGACCGGTTCCGGCGCATGTGGAACTTCTACCTGACCTCTTGTGCGGCCACCTTTCATAGCGGAAACTGCGACGTGACGCAGATCACGATCACAAGACCCACCTGATGCCCACAGCCGCCCGCCTTGTCGGTGCTCTCAGCCTCGACCTTCTGGGCTATGCCGTGTCGGAGATGATCATCGACGTTATGGTGTGGCGGTCCGAATTCGGCTGGTTCATTCCCCTGAACGTCGCGCTTGGCGCGGTTTTCGGCTGGCGCACGATCGGGGGGAATGTGGGCCACGGCATGCGCGAGGCGATCAGCAGCGGCATCGGGGCCTTGGTGCTCATGGTGCTGACCGCGCTTTTCCTGCAATCGGGCAACATGATGATCGCCAAGTCGATGGACCGCCGCTATGACGGGCCCTTCGAGGCGGTGCTGGACATCGCCGTGATCGGTTACGAGAATTTCCTGATCATGGCCGAGCCGCAGATCCTGGGGGCCCTGGTGGCGGGGGCCATCCTGTGCGGCACCCTCGCTGAATGGGCGTCGCGTCGCCGGAGATAACCCCTGTGTCCGATCCCCTGTTCCTCTATGGTACGCTGTGCCATCCGCCGCTGTTGCGGATCGTGCTCGGCCGCGATGCGGAGACCCGGCCCGCGTGTCTTTCGGGGCATCGGGTCATGTGGGTCGAAAACGCGGCCTTTCCCGTGATCGAGCCCTGCGAGGGCGGCGTGGCAGAGGGCCTGTTGCTCAGCGGTTTGACCAAGGCGGACATGGCGCGGCTCGATTTCTACGAAGGGGGGTACGGCTACCGCACCCATGCCGTGACCGTCACCACCGAAACCGGGCCCTGCGCGTCGCGGGTCTACATGCCCGAGCCGGGCCGCTTCACGGCGGCGGCGCCGTGGTCGCTCTCAGACTGGGTGCGGCAGTGGGGGGCGCTGACCTGCCGCGCCGCAGAGGAGGCGATGGGTTACATGGGCCGCAAGACGCCCGAGGAGCTGGCCGCCATCTTTCCCGCGATCCGGACGCGGGCCGCGGCGTGGCTTGCAGGGAAGGCCGAGAACCGGACCGGTGGCGGGCTGACCATGCCGCCCGCGGGCCGGCCGGTCGAAACCCGCGATTTGCGGCGGCCCTATGCCGCGTTCTTCGCCATCGAGGAACACGACCTGGTCGTGCCACGCTTTGCGGACCGTCCCCCGGTCGAGATGCGCCGGGCGGTGTTCATGAGCGCCGACGCGGCGCTGGTGCTGCCCTACGATCCCGCCACGGACCGGGTGCTTGTGACCGAGCAGTTCCGCGCAGGGCCCCACGCACGCGGCGAGGCCCAGGCCTGGACGCTCGAGCCCGTCGCAGGCCGCGTCGACCCGGGCGAAACCCCCGAGGCGGCGGCCCATCGCGAAGGGGCCGAAGAGGCGGGCCTGACCTTTCGGGCCCTGATCCCGGTGTCGCGATGCTATCCGTCGCCGGGCGCGTCGAGCGAATATTACCACCTCTTCCTGGGCCTCACCGACCTTCCCGAGGCGACCGACCATATCGGCGGGCTTGCGGGCGAGGGCGAAGATATCCGCAGCCATGTGTTTGACGCCACGCGGTTCATCGAGATGTGCGACACGGGGCGGATCTGGGTCGCGCCGCTCGTGCTTATGGGCCATTGGCTGGCCCGCCACCGCGATGGGTTGCGCGCCCAGGCATCTGCGACCGTTGCCACGAAACCGTGACCGACCGGTGCCCGTCGCTTGAAGCCCGAAGAGTGGGGCCGTACACCTGAGGGACACGCGACAGGACCATGACGAAGGAACATTCCATGCGCATCGCAAGCGACCTGGCCGAGGCCGTCGGCAACACGCCCCTGATCAAGCTGCGGCGCGCCAGCGAAGAGACCGGCTGCGAGATCCTGGGCAAGGCGGAGTTCATGAACCCCGGTCAGTCGGTCAAGGACCGCGCGGCGCTGTCGATCATCCGCGACGCGGTCGCGCGCGGCACGCTCGAGCCCGGCGGCACCATCGTCGAAGGGACGGCGGGCAACACGGGCATCGGTCTTGCGCTTGTGGGCGCGTCGATGGGCTTCAAGACGGTGATCGTCATCCCCGAGACGCAAAGCCAGGAAAAGAAGGACATGCTGCGGCTTGCGGGTGCGCAGTTGGTGGAGGTGCCGGCGGCGCCCTATCGGAACCCCAACAACTTCGTGCGCTATTCCGAGCGGCTTGCGAACGAGATGGCAAAGGGCTCGAACCGTGGGGTGATCTGGGCCAACCAGTTTGACAATGTGGCCAACCGGCAGGCCCATATCGAAACGACCGGCCCCGAGATCTGGGACCAGACCGGGGGCAAGGTGGATGGGTTCATCTGCGCCTGCGGATCGGGCGGCACGCTGGCGGGCGTGGCCATGGCGCTGCAGGACCGCGGCGTGAAGATCGGCTTGGCCGACCCGATGGGCGCCGCGCTCTACAGCTATTACACCACCGGCGAGCTGGCGTCCGAGGGCAGCTCCATCGCCGAGGGCATCGGCCAGGCGCGGATCACCGCCAACCTGGACGGGCTCAAGCCCGACATGGCCTACCAGATCCCCGATGACGAGGCACTGCCCATTGTCTTCGACCTGGTGCAGGAAGAAGGGCTGGTGCTCGGCGCGTCCTCGGGCGTCAACATCGCGGGCGCGATCCGCATGGCGCGCGAGATGGGGCCGGGCCACACCATCGTGACGATCCTGTGCGACTACGGCACGCGCTACCAATCCAAGCTGTTCAACCCGGATTTCCTGAAGGAGAAGTCTTTGCCCGTTCCCGATTGGCTCGACCAGCGGCCCGCCGACCTGCCGGAGGTCTTCGAGAATGACTGACCCGGCCCTCTCGACGCGGCCCATGGGCCTGTCACCCCTGCGCGCGCTCCTGGTCGCGATCGGCTTCCTGGTGACCCTGGCCACGACGGTCCTGGCGCAGGAAACGCCCGGCGATATCGACTACGAGGACTGGGAGCGTACCGCGACCCGGGCCGAGGAGGTCGTCGCCGCCGGGCGAGCCTCGAACGAGGCGCTCGAGGCCTTGCGGGTGCAGATCGCGGACTGGCGGCAGCAATTCCTGGATGCGCAAACGGTGAACGCGACGCGCATTGAAACGGTACAGAACCAGATCGACACGCTGGGCCCCGTCCCCGAAGACGGCACCGAACCCGAGGATATCGCGGCACGACGCAGCGATTTGAACGCCCAGCTATCCGATTTGCGCGCCCCCGTTCTGCGCGCCGAAGAAGCCTATAGCAGGGCCGACGGCCTGATCCGCGAGATCGACGCGATCATCCGTGACCGGCAGGCCCGCGATTTGACCCGGCTCGGGCCAAGCCCGCTGAACCCGGTCTATTGGCGGACGGCACTCGAAAGCCTGTCGGGTGCGCTGGACGCGATCTGGACCGAGCTGCGCGCCGCGATCACGTCGCCGACCCTGCGCACGGAGTTGCGCAACAACGCGCCTGCCGTGGTCATGCTGCTGGTCGTGGGGTTCGTCCTGTTGCTGCGCGGCAAGCGTTGGGTCGAAGGCTGGGGCACGCGCCTGCGCAAGCAGCACCGTCGCGGGATGCCGGTTTGGAGTTTCCTTGTCTCACTTGGCCAGATCGCCCTGCCCATGGTGGGGGTCATGGCCTTTGCCTCGGCGTTTTATGTGGCCAATGTGCTGGGCGTGCGCAGCGAACCCATCGTGGTCAACCTGCCGCTTTGGGCGTTGATCCTGTTGGGCTTTCGATGGCTGGGCGGGCGGCTCTTTCCCAAGCACGAGGAAGAGAATCCGCTGAACGTGCCCACGGACTATTTCGCCCGCGCGCGGTGGAACATCGCGGGACTGGCGCTGATGGTGGTTATCCAGCTGGTGATCGAACTGCTGACGCGCACAGCACGGTTCGACGAGGCCACGGTCGCGGTGCTGACCTTCCCGGTGCTGGTGATCGCCGCCTTCCTGCTGTTCGGGCTGGCGCGGTTGATCCTGATGGGTCTGAGCGAGCAGGGGGCGTCCACCGAATCCGAGCATCCCGGCGTGCGCAACCGGATGCTCCGCCTGCTGGGCCGGGCGGCGATGCTGATCGCGGTTCTGTCGCCGATCCTCGCGGCGCTTGGCTATGGCACGGCGGCCCATGCGCTCCTGTTCCCGGCGATCCAGACGCTTGCGGTCATGGGGCTCTTGCTGGTGGTCCAGCGGTTCCTGTCGGACGTCTACGGCTATGTCAGCGGGCAGGGCGAGGCCGCGCGCGAGGCCCTTCTGCCGGTGCTGGTGGGCTTCTTGCTGGTCATCCTCGCCGTTCCGGTGATCGCGCTGATCTGGGGCGCGCGGGTGGCCGATCTGACCGAGCTCTGGGCGCAGTTCCGCGAAGGGTTCGCCATCGGCGAGACGCGTATCTCGCCCACGGATTTTCTGACCTTCGTGGTGGTCTTCGCCCTGGGTTACATGCTGACGCGCCTCGTGCAGGGCACGCTCGCGGGATCGATCCTGCCCAAAACCAAGATCGACCCGGGCGGACAGAATGCCATCGTGTCCGGGATGGGCTATGTCGGTGTGTTCCTCGCCGCGATCATCGCCATCACCACGGCGGGCATCGACCTGTCGTCACTTGCCATCGTCGCCGGTGCCTTGTCGGTGGGTATCGGGTTCGGCCTGCAGAACATCGTGTCCAACTTCGTCTCCGGGATCATCCTGCTGATCGAGCGGCCGATTTCCGAGGGCGACTGGATCGAGGTCTCGGGCCAGCACGGCATCGTCAAGGATATCTCGGTCCGCTCGACCGTGATCGAGACCTTCGACCGGTTCGACGTGATCATCCCCAATGCAGATCTGGTGTCAGGGCAGGTCAACAACTACACCCGGGCGAATGTCATGGGCCGGATCATCGTGTCCGTCGGCGTGGCCTACGGCACCGATACCCGCAAGGTGGAGCAGGTGTTGCTGGGCATTGCCCGTGAGCATCCGATGGTTCTCATGAATCCGGCACCCTATGTCTATTTCTCCGGGTTCGGCGCGGATTCCATGGATTTCGAGATCCGGGCGATCCTGCGCGACGTGAACGCGACCCTGGGCGTGCGCACCGAGATGAACCACCAGATCGTCGAACGCTTCGCCGAGGAGGGGATCGAGATCCCGTTCGCGCAGCGTGACGTCTGGCTGCGCAACCCCGAGGTTCTGGTGCAGGGCGGCAAAACCGACCAGACTGGCCCCAAGACGGCCGAGACGGACACGGCCCAAACCGCCCAAGCCACAACGCAAAGGATGGATCCGCCCGATGACCCGGACACAGGCTCAGACGCAGATGCTGTTTCGTGACGACCCCTACATGACCGAGGCCGAGGCCGAGGTCGTGGCTCACACCCCCGAGGGCGGCGTGGTTCTGGATGCGTCCCTGTTCTATCCGACCGGCGGCGGTCAGCCCGGCGACAGCGGACGCATCCGCTGGCCTGAGGGCAGCATGGGGGTCGCAACGGCCGTCAAGGGCGCCGGTGACAACATCGTTCTCGTGCCCGGTGATGCCGCGGTGCTGCCGCCCGTCGGGGCGCGGGTGACGCAAGAGATCGACTGGGACCGGCGCTTTGGCCACATGCGGGTGCACACGGCACTGCACCTGCTGTCTGTGGTGCTGCCTTATCCGGTCACCGGAGGCAGTATCAGTCCGACCAAGGGGCGGCTCGATTTCGACATGGCAGAGGCCCCCGAGGACCGCGACGCGATCGAGGCCGCGCTGAACGCGCTTGTGGATCGTGACCTGCCCGTGGGCGAGGACTGGATCACCGAGGCCGAGCTGGATGCAAATCCGGGTCTCGTCAAGACGATGTCGGTCCAACCCCCGCGCGGCGCGGGCCGCGTGCGGCTGGTCCGCATCGGCGAGGGGGACCATCTTGTAGATCTGCAGCCCTGTGGTGGCACCCATGTCGCCCGCACCGCGGAAATCGGCGCGCTGCGCCTCGGCAAGATCGAGAAAAAGGGCCGCCAGAACCGTCGCGTGTCGATCCACCTGGACGATTGAGCCGCGCCATATTCCCACTTGCACCCCGGTACGGGCCAAGGCTAGACAGGCGCCACCGGAGAGGTGGCCGAGTGGTCGAAGGCGCACGCCTGGAACGCGTGTAGGCGGGAAACCGTCTCCAGGGTTCGAATCCCTGTCTCTCCGCCATCTTTCCCGTTGAGTTGAGGCGCGCGCGTCAGGTCATGATGTGCCGGCTGGGCTGTGGCTGTGAAGCCCTTCAGGGGCCTGCCGGGCCGAAGAGGGGGAACGGACATGCAAAAACGGCGCTTGCTGCAATCCGGGCGACAGGTCTCTGCGATCGGGTTGGGCTGCATGAGTTTCGCGGGCTTCTACGGACCCGCAAACGAGCGTGACGCCCACGCGACCCTTGCAGCGGCGGTCGATCTGGGGATCGATCTTCTGGACACGGCGAATGTTTACGGCCTGGGCTTGTCCGAGGAGATCATCGGTCGCTTTCTCAAGCACGGCCCGTCGGATTTCGCCATCGCGACCAAGGCCGGGATCTGGCGGGATCGGACGCATGGCAACCGCGGTTTTCGCAACGATGCCGCATACCTCCGGTCCGAATTGGAGGGGTCTCTCCGACGGCTCGGGGTCGAGTATGTGGATCTTTTCTACATCCACCGGCGTGATCCCGCGATTGAGATCGAGGAGGTGATGGGCACGCTGCTCGACCTCAAGGCGGAGGGCAAGATCGGCGGGATCGGGTTTTCCGAGATCGCGCCCGCAAGCCTCCGCCGGGCGCTTGCGGTGGGCCCCGTCGACGCGGTTCAAAGCGAATACTCCCTGTGGACCCGCCAGCCCGATCTGGGTCTGCTGCAGACTTGCGAGGCCGCAGGTGTGGCGCTGGTGGCCTACGCCCCGTTGGGGCGTGGCATCTTCGCGGATCGCATGCCGGATCCGGCGGCGTTCGCGGACACGGATTTCCGCAAGCGGAATCCGCGTTTCCTGCCGCCTCACTTCGATCTGAACATGGCGCGGATCACCGCTTTCAAGGACTACGCGGCCGATCACGGGTACAGCAGTGCGGCTCTCGCACTGGCCTGGTGTTTGGCGCGGGGAAACCACGTCATCCCGATTCCGGGGACGCGGACCCCCGGACACCTGGCCGAATGTGCCGCTGGGGCCGGGATCGGGATGACCGATACCATGATGGCCGAGATCGAGGCGCTGTTGCCGGTGGGCTGGGCCCATGGCGACCGCTACTCCGATGATCAATGGAACGGTCCCGAACGGTATTGCTGACGCCCTGCTTCGTGCATTGTGCACGTTTGATGGCCGTGCTGCGGTGTGGTGTTTGTCAGTCTGCGCCGCGCACGGGGATCGTGCTGTCCGGTTTCGGGTGAAAGAGCTTCTGGACGATGTAGACGGCGACGGCCGCGCCGAGGCCGATGATGTCGGTGACGAGGCCGCCTTCGATCATGAAGAGGGCTGCGGCGACGAGGCCTGCGCGCAAGAACCAGGCGCTGCGGGTGCCCATGAACCAGCCCTGCACTCCCGCGGAGAGCAGGAAGACGCCGAAGGTGGCGGTAAGGCCTGCGCGGATGATCTCGAACCAGGAGCCTTCCATGAGGATGGCACTGTTGTAGAAGAACATGAAGGGCACGATGAAGGCGGCGATGCCGATCTTGAAGGAGGCGACCGAGGTCTCCATCGGGTTGGCGCCCGAGATGCCTGCGGCGGCGTAGCTTGCTAGCGCGACGGGGGGCGTGATCGCCGAGACGACGGCGAAGTAGAAGACGAAGAAATGCGCGGTCAGCGTGGGGATGCCCAGCTGCACGAGACCCGGGGCCACGACGCTTGCGGCCACGGCATAGGCTGCGGTGGTGGGCATGCCCATGCCCAGCAGGATCGAGATGCACATGGCGAAGAAGAGCGCGAGCAGTTGGCTCACGCCGGCGAGATCGAGCAGCACCGCCGAGAAGCGCGCGCCGACGCCGGTGAGGCTGATGACGCCGACGATGATGCCCGCGCAGGCGCAGACCGCGATGATCTGGATCGACATGACACCGGCCAGTTCGAAGGCCTTGAGCACCGCGCGCAGGCCCATGCCGGACACGGCGGCGGCGGGCAGGCTTCCGGGAAAGAGCCGGACCATCAGCACCGGCATCCACGACACCACGGCGGCGGCGACGGTGGCGAGCGTGCCCGCGCGGATGACCGAATAGCCGAAGAACAGCGCCACGATCAGGATGACGATGGGCACGAAGAGATAGGCCTGTTTGGCCAGGGCGGCGAAGCGGGGCAGCTCGTCCTCGCGCATGCCGCGCATGTTCAGCTTGGCGGCCTCGAAATCGACCATGAAGTAGATCGATGCGAAATAGAGGACCGCGGGGATGACCGCGGCGATGGCGATCTCCTGGTAGGGGATGCCGGTGATCTCGGCCATGATGAAGGCGCCCGCGCCCATGATGGGGGGCATGATCTGGCCGCCGGTGGAGGCGGCGGCCTCGATCGCTCCGGCGGTCTTGCGCTGGTATCCGACCTTCTTCATCAGCGGGATGGTGAGCGATCCGGTGGCCACGACGTTGCCGGCCGAGGTGCCGTTGATCATGCCCATGAGGCCGGAGGCGAAGATGGCCACCTTGGCGGGTCCGCCGCGCGCGCGGCCTGCGGCGGCGAAGGCGAAGTTCACGAAATAATCGCCCACCTTCGAGGCCTGCAGGAAGGCCGCGAAGATGATGAAGAGGATGATATAGGTCGAGGACACCGCGGTCGTCGGTCCCAGGATGCCCGCGTCGGAATAGACATGGCCGAAGAAGCGCTGCCAGGTATAGGCGTTCTGCACCGCGAGGATGCCGGGCAGCAGATGCGCGGTAAAGGTATAGGCCAGGAAGACGCCGGTGATGATCACCAGCGCGAGGCCGGCCACGCGGCGGGTGAGTTCCATGATCATCGCGGCGCCCGCGGTGGCGGCGAAGGCCACGCCGATGGGCACGAAGGGGGTGCCCACGGAGTTGCGGGCAGCGGTGCCGTAGATGGCAACGAGGTAGATCGCGACGACGACCCCGCAGAGCGCCAGCACGATGTCGGAAGCCGCAAAGAGCTCGCGCCCGCGACGCTCGAACCAGCCGGTGACGATGGCACCGAGGCTGGCCACCAGGAGCGGGATGCCGAACCAGCGCACCTCGGTCTGGTAGATCTCGGTGCCGGGGAAGGCGGCCCAGGTGGTCAGCCCGCCCATCTCGGGCAGGGTGCCCGCGCGGATGGTGTTGGCAAAGCCCAGGGCCGTGGCGCCGGCGACGAGCGCGGGGATGGCCAGCAGGATGGCGATCAAAGAGACCGCCCGCGTCTCCTTGTGGGGCCGGTCGGGGTGGAAGGCATGGGCCGAGAACAGCAGGAACCCCAGCCCCAGCGCGCCGGCGATGTGGACGATGCGGAAGTTCCAGGTCTCGAGCGGAAACTGCGGCAGCAGCGGCAGGGTGATCCCGGTCCAGTCCGAGATCGACACGCCGTTCAGCGCCAGCATGTGGAAGGCGGCGTAGAGCGTCGACAGGGTGGCGATGACCAGCGCCGCACGGCCCGAGAACAGGCGACGGTTGCCCTCGATCACCTCCTCGTCGACACCGTCCGCCAGGGCGACCGCGTCGCGATCTTCCGCTCGTTCATTCCTGTGCGCTTCGGCCATGGTTTCCCCCCGGCGACTTGCAAGTCGTCTGTTGTTGTAGAGTTGTGACACGATCGCCCGCGTTCCAGCAAGGAAACGCGGGCGATGCAAAAGCGTCCCGGCGCGCGGGGCGCCTGTTGGGCAACTTACATGCCGCCGTGGATCATGTCAGCGGGGATCTCGGCACCGGCGTTCTCGGTGAACCAGCGGGCCGCGCCCGGGTGCCACATCATCACGCCGTTTTTGTCCCAGTTCTCGGGCACGGTCGACCGCGCCGCGCGGTGGATGTTCACCATGCGCTCGTTGTCGGACATGACCACGTCCACCACGGCATGCACGAAGCTTTCGGGCAGATCGCAATTGGCGATTGCGAAGTTCCACATCGATACCGAGCGGGCCGGGGCCTCGAGCGTGGTGTAGGTGTCGGCGGCAATGTCGAAGGGCGACACGGGGAAGGCCTCCATAATGGCGGCCTGTTCTTCCTCGGTGAACTCGATGATGTTCACGTCGGTTTGCACCTCAAGCTGGCTGACCGCCGGCACCGGCACGCCCGCGGCAAAGGCGATCACGTCCAGCAGACCGTCCTGCAGCTGGCCGCCCAGGTCCGACCAGCCACCGTTGCGGCGCTCGAAATCGACGCCCATCTCTTCCATCATGCGCGGGAAATAGGTGTCCGAGGTCGAGCCCGCCGGGCCGAAGCCGATCCGCGCGCCCTCGGGAATGTCGGCCACCGAGGTGATGCCCGACGAGGCCAGCGCCGTGATCGAGAAGGGCGTCTGATACATCGGGAACATCGCGCAGGCATTGGTCATCTGAAGACCGGGCGCGATCGGGTTGGTGCCTTCGATCGATTCCCGCGCCGGGCCCATGGTGGTCATGCCGAACTGTGCCTCGCCGGTATGCACCAGCGCCATATTCTGCATCGGACCGCCCGTGACTTCGCCACCGCCGGTCAGGCCCAGTTCTTCGGCAACGAGGTTGGCCCAGCCCGAGCCGTAGGCGAAATACGTCCCGCCCTGTGACGCGGTGCCCACGGTGAAACTCTCAGGCCAATCACTCCGGTCAACCTCTTGTGCCGAAACCGATGTCGCGCCGGCCGACAGGGCGGCGGCCGCCACCAAGGCGGTCAGGCGCGTGTAAGCAGTCATCTGCATGTCTTCCTCCATTCTGGTTTGCCGCCGTGACGCAGCATGTCCTCCGACCTGCGCCGCGCGGCATGCACCCCTCCAAGGCACACTGGCATCAACGCTAAGGGGAGCGGGCGGCCGGTCTAAAGGAAAATGCGGCGTGACCGGCTCGTATGGATTTATACAAAATTTTCGAATAATCTTGTGTCAGGCCGAGCGCGAAAGCTGTGCGGCCTTTTCCCCGAGCAGGTCGAGAAAAGCGTCCCGGGCCGAATGTCGCGTATCGCGCAGCCAGACCACGGACAGGGCCAGCTTGTCTCGTGCCAGGCCCGTGGGCAGCGACAGCGGCACGAACGTGACGCCGCCGACCGCCAGCCGTGACGCCCATCGTGGCACGATCGCCAGCCCGACGCCGGTGCCGACAAGGCTTACGATCGTCTGCTTTTCCTCGGCGATCTGTGCAACGCGCGCGGTGTGGCCCGAGTCGAGGAAAAGCTTCATCGTCAGGTCATGGCTATGGGGGCGCGAGCTTCGGTCGGGCACGATGAGCGGCGCGTCGGCCATGTCTTCGACCGTGATTTCACTCCGCGAGGCCAGCGGATGTCCGTCCGGGACAGCGACGACCGCGGTCTCGTGGAACAGAAAGCGGAAGGTGAGCCGGGGGTCTGCCACCTCGGGCGGGCGCACGATCGCCGCGTCGAGCCGTCCCGACAGCACGCGCGGCAGGAGCCGGATCGTCTTCTGTTCAAGAAGCTCGATGTCGATCTCGGGATGGGCGTCGCGGAACTGGGGCAGGAACTGCGGCATCAGACCCGCCGCCGCGCTGTCGATCGCGCCAATTCTCAGGATCGGGGCCGTCGCCTGCTGGTTTTCCCGGAACTCGGCCTCGAGTCGGTCGGCCCGATTCATGATGTCGCGCGCGGCCTCGACAAAGACGCGCCCGGCGTCGCTTAGTGCGACGTGGCGCGTCGTGCGCGACAACAAACGTGTTCCAAGGTGTTCCTCGAGCAGGCGGATCTGGCGGCTGAACGAGGCCGGCAACATGTCCATCTTCTGCGCGGCCTTGCCGAAATGCAGCGTATCCGCGACGGCGATCAGGCATTTGAGTTGTCGAAGTTCCATGGGCCGGCACATTATTGCAGAAATTTATATGATCAGTGCCGTGTTGCTGCGATCCGGTCAAGTTGCGACTGTCGAGCGAGAGGTTTGGGGATCCGGAGGCGCGCATCGCACGGCCTCCGGATCCGGAGATATCGGAGGGCGACCATGCGAAGCTACAGGATTGCGGCCATTCCGGCCGACGGGATCGGACCGGAAGTGATCGAAGCGGGCGCTGAAGTGCTGTCCGCCCTCGAAAAACGTGATGGCGGCATCGAGTTCAAGCTGACCACGTTCGATTGGGGATCGGATTACTACAAGAAACACGGCGTGATGATGCCCGAGGACGGGCTCGACCAGATCAAGTCTTTCGACGCGATCTACTTCGGGGCTGTGGGGGCACCGGACGTTCCGGATCACATTACCCTGTGGGGCCTGCGTCTTCCGATTTGCCAGGGTTTCGATCAATACGCCAATGTCCGTCCGACCAAGATCATCCCGGGCGTGACCTCGCCCCTGCGGGGTGTCGAGGTGGGTGATCTGGACTGGGTCATCGTGCGCGAGAATTCCGAGGGCGAATACTCGGGCCATGGCGGGCGGGCGCATAAGGGCCTGCCCGAAGAGGTGGGCACCGAGGTTTCCATCTTCACCCGCGTGGGCGTCACCCGGATCATGCGCTACGCATTTGCGCTGGCCCAGTCGCGCCCGCGCAAGCAGCTGACCGTGGTTACAAAGTCGAACGCCCAGCGGTTCGGCATGGTGATGTGGGACGAGATTGCCGCCGAGGTCGCTGCCGAGTTTCCCGACGTGACCTGGGACAAGATGCTGGTGGATGCGATGACGGTGCGCATGGTGAAGAACCCGCAATCCATCGATACGATCGTGGCCACCAACCTGCATGCAGATATCCTGTCCGATCTGGCCGGGGCGCTGGCCGGATCGCTTGGGGTCGCGCCCACAGGCAATATCGACCCGGAACGGCGTTTTCCGTCCATGTTCGAACCGATCCACGGCTCGGCCTTCGATATCACGGGCAAGGGCATTGCGAATCCGGTGGCCACCTTCTGGACAGCCAGCCAGATGCTCGACCACCTGGGCGAGACGGAGGCCTCGGACCGGCTGATGCGCGCTGTGGAAAAAGTGTGTGCCGAAGGCATACTGACGCCAGATGTGGGCGGTAACGCCACCACTCGCGAGGTCACCGACGCGGTTCGCGAGGCGATCCGCGGCGAAAACGCCTGACGCGGCTGGCCGATGCCCGTTCTCGATCCACAGGCCCTGCTGCGCCAGATGCTTGACGCGACGATCGCGGCGGCCGATCCCGGCGAGGTCGTCGCGCGGCACCTGCCCGAGAAACCGACCGGGCGCTGCATCGTCGTCGGTGCGGGCAAGGCGGCGGCCAGCATGGCCCGCGCGGTCGAGCGCGCCTGGCCCGACGTGGCGGTGTCCGGTGTCGTGGTCACGCGCTACGGCCATGCCGTTCCGACCGACCGCGTCACGGTGCGCGAAGCATCCCATCCGGTGCCGGACGCGGCCGGGCTGGCGGCGGCGCAGGAGATCCTGTGCGCGGCCGAAGCGGCCGGACCGGATGATCTGGTGCTGGCCTTGATTTCCGGGGGTGGGTCTGCCCTGATGCCAATGCCGCGCCCGCCGCTCGGCGTCGAGGACGAGATCGCCGTGAACAAGGCGCTCCTGCGCTCGGGGCTGCCCATCGACGACATGAACCGGATCCGGCGGCGGCTTTCGGTGCTCAAGGGTGGCGGGCTGGCCCGCGCCGCGCACCCTGCACGGGTGGTGACGCTTGCCATATCCGATGTGCCGGGCGATGATCCGGCGGCGATCGCGTCGGGGCCCACCGTGCCGGACCTGAGCGCCGGGGATGACCTGTCGGCGCTCGTAGCGCGTCTCGGGCCGGTCCTGTCGGAACCAGTGCGATCCGTTCTGCGCGAGAGGCCCGACCCCGTGGCGCCGGTCGCGGCGGAGTATCGGTTGATCGCATCGCCGCAACTGGCGCTGGAAGCCGCAGCACGCGTTGCGCGCGCTGCCGGGATTACGCCTCATCTTCTGGGCGATGCGCTGGAGGGCGAGGCCCGTGAGCTGGGCACTGTCATGTCGGGGATCGCAAAGGCGGTGCGGACCCACGGCACGCCTGGGCCCGCACCCTTGGTGGTCTTGTCTGGCGGCGAGACGACGGTGACCATCGGACAGGGTCGCCCCGGGCGCGGCGGGCGCAATACGGAATTCCTGCTGGGGCTTGCGCTGGGTCTGGACGGACTGGACGGCGTGCACGCCATTGCGGCGGATACGGATGGGATCGACGGAAGCGCGGATGCGGCCGGGGCTCTGATCGGGCCCGACACGCTGGCACGGGGGCGGGCGGCCGGGCAGGACCCGGTTCACAGCCTGGCCTCCCACGACAGCTATGGTTTTTTCGAGGCGGCGGGTGCGCTGATCAAGACGGGGCCCACGCTGACCAATGTGAACGATTTCCGCGCGGTTCTGGTTCTCTAGCGCGCCGGGGCGGCCGGAGCGTGCGCCGGGTGGCGCGGTCACGCGGTGGGCCCGACATCGTCATCATCTTGCGCCGACCATGCAAGCCGGGCGGCGCCAAATGCAGGTTCGGCATGCGGGGTTGTCTGCAGTGGCGGCGCAAGCCCCGCTGCGCGCAGGCGCATCCACGCCGGGTTGCGTGTACCGCCGCCGGTCGAGAACAGCCGTGCCGCGGCGGGTCCGCCCAGCCGGGCGATCGTTGCGTAACCCTCGGCCTCGATCCGGACAAGCGCTTCGAGCAGCCCCTGAAGATAGAGCGCGTCATCGGCGGGCCGCGGCCCCATGACAGGCGCGCGGTCGGGGTCGTCGACGGGAAACCGCTCTCCGGGCGCGGTCAGCGGCACGTAGCGCAGGCCGGTGGGGCGGTCGGGATCGATCCGCCCGGCAAGGGCGGTCATCTGCGCATCGGAAAAGACTGTGCGCAGGGCCGCGCCGCCCGCGTTCGACGCTCCGCCCACCAGCCAGCGACCTAGAAGGCGGTGACTGTAGATGCCGTGGCGGGGCGCGGTCACCGGGGTGTCGGACAGGATCTTGAGGATCAGGGTCGAGCCCAGCGAGGTGACTGCGTCGCCGGCATGCGCCAGCCCCGCCGCCAGCGCCGCGGCGCACCCGTCCGTGGTGCCGGAGACCAGCCGCAGGCTGGCAGGCAGACCCAGCGCGCGGGCCATGTCCGGTGCGATCGGGCCCAGATCGGTGCCGGGGGCCACGAGACCGGGCAGGCGCGCGCGGTCCACCTTCAGCGCGTCGAACCAGTCGGGCCAGGTTGCGTGCAGCGGGTCGGCTCCGGCCTTGAGCGTGGTGTTCACATCCGCAGGCAGCGCGCGGCCTGCGAGGCGCCCCAGGATGAAATCCCCCTCGAAGGCGACGCGGGTCACCCGCGGCGTGACCAGGCAGGCGATCAGGCGTGCCAATGGCGACGTGGCACCGTGAACGGCTGCGGTGTCCGGCGCATGGGCGCGGATCCGGTCCAGCACCGCCTCGGGCCCCCGGTCGGAGTAGAGCGCAATCGGCGTGACGGCCCGGCCCGTTGTGTCGAGCCCCAGCAGCGAGCCGGAGGTGGCCGCGATGGCCAGCGCCACGGGTCTTGCGTCAGTGCCCGTCGCGTCGACAAGCGCGCTCAGGCAATCGGCGACCGCGCGCCATAGGTGCGCGGGATCGGTCCGTTCGACAGGACCAACGCGCGCACTGCGTACCATGGCCCGAAACGTGCCCGCACGGCTCAGCGCCACCGCCCGCACGCCGGAGGTGCCCAGGTCCAGCCCGATGGCGACCGGCTCAGGCATCGAGGTGACGCGTCAGCTCCTCGGGGAGATGGGGCAGGGTGAGGTCTGGGACGATCCATTCGGCGCCCGCGAAATCATCCTGCGCCGTGTAGGCCGAGGGCGTCACGATCACCGGCAGCCCCGCGCCCTTGGCCGAGAGCACGCCGTTGCGGCTGTCCTCGAAGGCCATGGCGGCGTCCGGTGCGATCCCCAGCCGCGACACCGCCAGGGCGAAGACGTCCGGCGCGGGCTTTTTCCGCGCCACCTCGTCGCCGGCGGCGATGATCTCGAACACGTCCTTCATGGGCGCGCAGAAGCAGGCCCGGCAGAGCGCATCCACATTGGGCCGGTTCGTGGTGGTCGCGACCGCCAGGCGCAGCCCACGAGCGCGGGCCCGGTCGATCAGCGAGGCCACGCCCGGGCGCAGGTCGAGCGCGCCACTGGCGATGATCTGGGCATAGCGCGCTGTCTTTCGCTGGTGCAGTGCCGCGATGGTGTCATCGTCGGGCCCTTGGCCAACATGGTCGCGGTAGGCGCGCATGCGTTCCTTGCCGCCGGTGGTCCGTAAGAGCCAGGTGTAGTCCTCGACCGACCAGTGCCAATCCATCCCGGCCTCGGCAAAGGTGTCGTTGAAGGCGTGCCTGTGCGCCTCTTCGGTCTCGGCCAGGGTGCCGTCGACATCGAAGATCAGCGCCTCGAGGGTCATTCGGCCTCGGCCAGCATCCGGTCGACCAGCGCGGGCAGGTCGGCAAAGTCGGAAAAGGCCGCTGTGTGCGGCATCTCTTCCACCGGCGCCTTGCGGTAGCCTTCGGTGAAGAGAAGAAAGGGCACCATGGCCCGCTGTGCGGTCTCGGCATCGACGCCGCTGTCACCCACATATAGCTCTGGCCCCTCGGGCAGGGCGTCAAAGGCGGCGTTGAGCGGTTTCGGGTCGGGTTTGTGCACGGGCAGGCTGTCGCCGCCCCAGACGGTCTGGAAATACCCGTCGAGACCCAGATGGGCGATGACCGCCTTGCAGGGCGCGATGGGCTTGTTGGTGCAGATGCCCAGATCGTGCCCGGCCTCGGTCAGGGCGATCAGCGTGGCCTCGACATTGGGATAGGGTTCAGTCAGGTGCACCGCGTGGTCGTAACGCGCGATGAACTGCGCAAGCAGCCGATCATGTTGATCGTCGCCGATGCCGCGCAGGGCGCGCAGCTTTTCCACGAAGACTGAGGCACCGTTGCCGATGAAATCGCGCGCCTGCTCCAGCGTGATCGGATCCAGCCCTTCCTGGGCCATGAGCGCGTTAGCAATGCCGTGGATGTCCGGCGCGCTGTCGATGAGCGTCCCGTCGAGGTCGAAGACGATGCGCGCCATCAGGCGGCTTTCCACTTGATCGAACAGCCCATGGAGGGGACCTGCTCGGCCGGGCCCTTGCCGGTTTCGGCTACCTGTTTCATGGCCTCGAAAAGATCGCGGCGCAGGTCGGGCGGGCCAGCCTCCTTGCGGCTGGCATCCAGTCGCCCGCGGTATTGCAGGCCCAGATCGGCGTTGAAGCCGAAGAAATCCGGTGTGCAGGCCGCGTCATAGGCGCGGGCGACCGATTGATCCTCATCGTAGAGATAGGGGAAGGTGAACCCCTTCTCCTGCGCGAGCTTGCCCATGTTCTCGAAACTGTCGGCGGGGTAGGCCACCACGTCGTTCGAGGAAATGGCCGCCACGCCGATGCCCATGGCCTGCAGATCCCGCGCGTCGCGCACGATCCGGTCGATCACGGCCAGCACATAGGGGCAGTGATTGCAGATGAACATCACCAGCGCGCCCTTGGGCCCGGCCACATCGGCCAGGCTGTAGGTCTTGCCGTCCGTCGCCGGGAGGGAAAACCCGGGCGCGGGCCAGTCGAAATCGCAGACGGGGGGCGTGGCGGCCATGGCAGGCTCCTTTACTCGGCAGGCTCGGAAACAAGCGCGTCGTTCAGCGCCTCGAGCAGCAGGTCGACCCGTTCGGGCCGGGCGTTTTCACCCATGAGGCCCAGCCGCCAGACCTTGCCCGCGAGCGGACCGAGGCCCGCACCGATCTCGATGTTCTTGTCCTTGAGCAGCCGGGCCCGCACCGCGGCCTCGTCCACGCCCTCGGGCACCTTGACGACATTGAGCTGGGGCAGGCGATGGGGCGCGTCGACCAGGAAATCGAGGCCGAGACGCGCAAGACCCTGATCGAGGCGGCGATGCGCCTCTTCATGGCGCGCGCGGGCGGCGTCGAGCCCTTCGTCCAGCACGGCCTTGAGCCCGGCATGCAGGCCGTAAATGGCGTTCACAGGGGCCGTGTGATGATAGGACCGCGCGCCGTCACCGGACCAGTAGCCCAGAACGAGGTTCAGGTCGCAGAACCAGGATTGCACCTTGGTCTCGCGGCTTCTGATCACCTCGATGGCGCGGTCGGAAAAGGTGATGGGCGCCAGGCCCGGCGGCACAGACAGGCATTTTTGCGTGCCGGAATAAACCACGTCGGCGCCCCAGCCATCCACGTCGACATTGCTGCCGATGAGGCCCGTGACCGTGTCCACGATGCTGAGCATGCCGGCCTCGCTGGCCGCGGCGCATATGGGACCGGGATCGGTGCAGGTGCCGGTCGAGGTCTCGGCATGGACGAAAGCCACCAGCTTGGCGTCCGGGTTGGCTGCGATCGCCTCTTTCATCGCGTCTGCATCAACGGGCGTGCCCCAGTCGTTTTCCACGGTCACCAAGTGGGCGCCCGCGCGGGTCACGATATCGGCCATGCGGCCACCGAAGACGCCGTTGATGCCCACGATGGCGGTGTCGCCGGGTTCGAGCAGGTTGACGAGCGCGGCCTCCATCGCCAGCGAGGCAGGGGCCGAGATCGGAAAGGTCATGGCGTTGCGGGTGCGGAACACCTGGCGCAGCATTTCTTTCACCTCGTCCATGATCTGGCCGAAGACCGGGTCGAGATGGCCGATGCAGGGCAGGGCGGTCGCGTCCAGCACCTCTTGGGACACGTTGCTGGGGCCCGGTCCGAACAGGTCGCGCGAGGGGATATTCAGGGTCATTGGGGTCACTCCGCTGCTTGGGCGCAGGCCGCCTGCGCGGCCGTGCGGATTGCAGAAATGTTCTGTCCATAGGGCGCCGGGTTCGACACGGACCCCCCTTTGAACACAGCGGATCCGGCCACGAGAACATCGGCGCCTGCGGCTGCCACCAATGGCGCAGTTTCGGTGGTTACGCCACCGTCGATTTCGATATGCACGGGCCGGTCGCCGATCATCGCGCGCAGCGCGCGGACCTTGTCCGTCATGTCGAGGAATTTCTGACCGCCGAAGCCGGGGTTTACGGTCATCACGCAGACCAGGTCCGCGAGGTCCAGCAGATGCTCGACAGAGGCCGCGGGCGTGCCCGGGTTCAGCGCCACGCCGGCCTTCATGCCTGCGCCACGAATGGCCTGGAGCGTGCGGTGGATATGGGGGCCCGCCTCGACATGGGCGGTCAGGATATCGGCACCCGCCTCGGCATAGACGTCGATATAGGGATCGACCGGCGCGATCATAAGGTGGACATCCATCACCGTCTTCACATGGGGGCGGAATGCCTTGACCGCGGGCGGGCCGAAGGTGAGGTTCGGCACGAAATGCCCGTCCATCACATCCACATGGACCCAATCGGCACCCTCGGCCTCGATGGCCCGAATTTCACGGCCGAAATCGGCGAAATCGGCCGACAGGATCGACGGCGCGATCTTGATGGAACGCTCAAAGCTCATGGGATGTCTCCTTTCAACATGCCCTGTCGGGCATAGCCTATCGGCGTGGGGCGCGCCACGGTTCCGGTGGGACGCCCCGCCGCGCGTCTTTTCGCCCGCGCGGCAGAGCGGGGGGCCGTCAGGCGGCCTTGGCCGTGCCGATCACCGGGTCGAGCGTGCCGTCTGCATAACGCTTGGCCATATCGTCCATCGCGATCACCTTGATCTTCGACGCATTGCCCGCGGTGCCGAAGCGTTCGAACCGGTCGCGGCACAGATCCTCCATCTCCTTCATCGCCGGAACGAGGAACTTGCGCGGATCGAACTGCGTGGGGCTTTCGGTGGCGATCTTGCGGAACTGGCCGGTCATGGCCATGCGGCAATCGGTGTCGATATTGACCTTGCGCACACCCGAGCGGATGCCCTTTTCGATCTCTTCGACCGGCACGCCGTAGGTTTGGGGCATCTCGCCGCCGTACTGGTTGATCAGGTCCTGCAGATACTGCGGCACCGAGGACGAGCCGTGCATGACAAGGTGCACGTTGGGGATCCGCTCGTGGATCTCGGCGATGCGGGCCATGGCAAGGATCTCGCCATCGGGCTTGCGCGAGAACTTGTAGGCGCCGTGCGAGGTCCCGCAGGCGATGGCCAGCGCATCGACCTTGGTCTTGGCGACGAAATCGGCGGCCTGGTCGGGATCGGTCAAGAGGTCGTCCATGCTGAGCTTGCCGACCGCGCCCGAGCCGTCCTCTTCGGCGGCCTCGCCGGTTTCGAGGCTGCCCAGAACACCCAGCTCGCCCTCGACCGAGGCACCGACCCAATGGGCCATCTGGGCCACGCGCGCGGTGATGTCGACGTTATACTCATACGAGGCGGGCGTCTTCATGTCCGCCTCGAGCGAGCCGTCCATCATCACCGAGGTGAAGCCGTGGCCGATGGCCGACAGGCAGGTCTGTTCGTTGTTGCCATGGTCCTGGTGCATGCAGATCGGGTTGTCGGGGAACATCTCGGCCAGGGCCTGGACCATGTGGCGCAGCATGATGTCGCCCGCGTAGGACCGCGCCCCGCGGCTGGCCTGCAGGATTACCGGCGCGTCCACGGCCTGGGCGGCCTTCATGATCGCAAGACCCTGTTCCATGTTGTTGATGTTGAAGGCGGGCACGCCATAGCCGTTCTCGGCAGCGTGATCGAGCAGTTGGCGAAGGGTGATAAGTGCCATGTGGGGTCTCCTTTTCAGGCGGCTTTGGTGGCCTGCATCAAGGCCGCGATGCCGGGGAGCGTCTTGCCCTCCAGCCATTCCAGGAATGCACCCCCGGCAGAGGATACATAGGTGAAGTCATCGGCCACGTGCGCCGCGTTCAGCGCCGCGACCGTGTCGCCGCCACCGGCGACCGACACGGTGCGTCCGGCCTTGGTCAGCTCGGCTGCAGTCTTTGCCAGCGCGACGGTGGCCGCGTCGAAGGGCGGGATCTCGAACGCGCCCAGCGGTCCGTTCCACAGGATCGTTTTCGCCTCGGACAGCACTTGGCTGAAGCTTGCAACCGCCAAGGGCCCTGCATCGAGGATCATCGCGGTCTCGGGGCATTGGTGCGCCTCGACCGTCACATGGGGCGCGTGGGCCGCGAACTCGGTCGCGCAGACCACGTCCTGGGGCAGCAGGATGCGGCAGCCCGAGGCACGGGCCAGCGCGTTGATCTCGGCCACGGTGCCGGCCTGGTCGGCCTCGTGGAGGGACTTGCCCATGGGCTTGCCTTCGGCAAAGAGGAACGTGTTGGCCATGCCGCCGCCAATAATGACCGCGTCGAGCTTCTGGACGAGGTTCTTCAGCACCGCGATCTTGGTCGACACTTTCGCGCCGCCCACGATGGCAACGGCAGGCGATTGCGGCGCTTCGAGCGCGGCGCTCAGCGCCTCGATCTCTTCGATCAGGAGCGGGCCTGCGGCGGCGGGCAACAGCCGTGCCACCGCCTCGGTCGAGGCATGGGCGCGGTGCGCGCAGGAAAATGCGTCATTGACGTAGATATCGCCCAGCTTGGCCAATTCGGCCGCGAAGCCCGGGTCATTGCCGGTCTCGCCTGCGTGGTAGCGCAGGTTTTCGCACAGCATCGCCTCGCCATCTTGCAGCGCATTGGCGTGGATCTCGGCCGAGGGGCCATAGCACACATCCGAAAAGCGCACGGGCACCCCGAGCGCCTCGGCCAGCGCCGGGCGCAGCTTGTCCGTGGAAAAGGCCGGGTCCAGCTCGTTCGGGGTGGGTCGCCCGAAATGGGTGATGATGACCAGCCGCGCGCCCCGGGCCAGAAGCGGTTTCATGCCGTCGGCAAAGCGCGTGATCCGGGTGGCATCGGTCACCTCGCCATTCTCGACCGGTACGTTGAGGTCCGCCCGGACAAGCAGGCGCTTGCCGCGAACGTCCATGTCGGTGATGCGGGGCAGGTCCATCAGATCAGCTTTCCCATGGCGACGGCGGTTTCCGCCATCCGGTTCGAAAAGCCCCATTCGTTGTCATACCACGACAGGATGCGGACCATGTTGCCGTCCATCACCTTGGTCTGATCCATGTGGAAGACCGAGGAATGGGGGTCATGGTTGAAGTCGATCGAGACATTCGCCGCCTCGGTATAGCCCAGGATGCCCTTCATCGGGCCATCGGCGGCAGCCTTGATCGCGGCGTTGACCTCTTCGATGGTGGTCGACTTCGAGGCCTCGAACACAAGGTCCACGACCGACACGTTCGGTGTGGGCACCCGGATTGCGACGCCGTCGAGCTTGCCGTTCAGCTCGGGCAGCACCAGGCCCACGGCCTTGGCCGCGCCGGTCGAGGTGGGGATCATCGACATGGCCGCGGCACGCGCGCGGTAGAGATCCTTGTGCATCGTGTCGAGCGTGGGCTGGTCGCCCGTGTAGCTGTGGATCGTCGTCATAAAGCCGCGCTTGATGCCGATGGCGTCATTCAGCGCCTTGGCCACGGGCGACAGGCAGTTCGTGGTGCAGGACGCGTTCGACACCACCGTGTCCTCGGCGGTCAGGCTGTCGTGGTTCACGCCGAAGACGATGGTCTTGTCCGCGCCCGAAGCCGGAGCCGAGACCAGAACGCGCTTCGATCCGTTCTCGAGGTGGAACGCCGCCTTGTCACGGTCGGTAAAGATGCCGGTGCATTCCAGCGCGATGTCCACATCGCCCCAGGGCAGCTCTTTCGGGTCGCGGATCGCGGTGACCTTGATGGGGCCGCGGCCCACGTCGATCGTGTCGCCCGACACGGTGACGGTGCCCGGAAAGCGGCCGTGAACACTGTCGAAGCGCACGAGGTGTGCATTGGTTTCCACCGGGCCCAGGTCGTTTATCGCGACCACCTCGATATCGGTACGACCGGATTCGACGATGGCGCGCAGCACGTTGCGGCCGATGCGGCCAAACCCGTTGATGGCAACTTTGACTGTCATGGTCTTTTTCTTCCTTATGTCTTCACTGTCTCAGAGAAGGCCGCGCGCGGCGTCGGCCACGGCCTCGGGCGTGATGCCGAAATGGCGGTATAGGTCGCCGGCCGGGGCGGAGGCGCCGAAGCCGGTCATGCCGACGAAGGCGCCATCTGAGCCGATGATCGCATCCCAGCCCTGGCGCACGGCGGCCTCGACACCGACCTTTGGCGCGGTGCCCAGGACGCTGGCGCGGTAGGCTTCGTCCTGGGCCGCGAAAAGCTCGAAGGACGGGACGGAGACCACGGCGGCCTTGACCCCGCCCTCGGCCAACAGGTCCGCGGCCTTAAGCGCGATTTCCACCTCGGAGCCGGTGGCGAACAGCGTCACGTCGCGCGGTCCCTCGGCCTCGCGCAGAACATAGGCGCCCTTGGCGCTTTGGTTTTCGCCCGCATCGGTCCGCACGGTGGGCAGGCCCTGGCGCGACAGGCACAGAAGCGTGGGCGTCGTCTCGGACGCGACCGCGATCTCCCAGGCCTCGGCGGTTTCCACCGCATCGGCGGGGCGCAGCACGGTCAGGTTCGGCATGGCGCGCAAGCTTGCGATGGTCTCGACCGGCTGGTGGGTCGGGCCGTCCTCGCCCAGGCCGATGCTGTCATGGGTCATCACATAGGCCACGGGCACGCCCATCAGCGCCGAAAGCCGGATCGCCGGGCGGCAGTAATCGGCAAAGGCCAGGAAGGTGCCGCCATAGGTGAAGAACCCGCCATGGAGCGCGATGCCGTTCATCGCCGCGGCCATGCCTTGTTCGCGGATGCCGTAATGGATATAGTCGCCGCCGTAATCGGCGCGAGTGACCGGGCGCATGCCCGAGGTGATCGTGTTGTTCGACCCCGTCAGGTCCGCCGAGCCGCCCACGGAATTGGGCAGGGTGGCATTGACCACCTCGAGCGCCATTTCGCTGGACTTGCGGGTGGCCACCTTGGGCGCGTCGGTGGCCAGTTTGGCCTTGTAGTCCGCCATGGCCTTGCTCAGTGCTGCGGTGTCCGGACGGGCCATGGCGGTGTCAAAGGCCCCGGCGTGGGCGCTGGCGGCCTTACGGGTCTCCCACGCGGCGCGGGCGGCGGCACCCCGCTCGGCGATGGCGGCCCAGGCGGTCTTCACATCCTCGGGCACATCGAAGGGGGCATGGTCCCAGCCAAGGGCGGCTCGGGTCGCGGCGATTTCCTCGTCGCCCAGGGGCGCGCCGTGGACCTTGTGGCTGCCCGCCTTGTTGGGCGCGCCCTTGCCGATCACGGTGCGGCAGGCGATCATCGACGGCTTGCCCGTCTCGGCGCGGGCGGCCTCGATAGCGGCGGCAATCGCGTCGTTATCATGGCCATCCACCGCTTGCACATGCCAGCCCGCGGCGGCGAAACGCGCCATCTGGTCGGTCGAGGTCGACAGATCCGTGGAGCCGTCGATGGTGATCTTGTTGTCGTCCCAGCAGACGATCAGACGGCCCAGGCCCAGATGGCCGGCCATGTCGATCGCCTCGTGGCTGATGCCTTCCATCAGGCAGCCGTCACCGGCCAGCACATATGTGTAGTGATCGACAAGTTCGTCGCCAAAGCGCGCGTTCATCATGCGCTCGGCCAGCGCCATGCCGACCGAGGTGGCGATGCCCTGGCCCAGGGGGCCCGTGGTGGTTTCGATCCCCTTGGCATGGCCGTATTCCGGGTGGCCCGCGGTGCGGTAGCCCAGCTGGCGGAAGTTCCGCAATTGGTCCGCGTCCATGTCATCATAGCCCAGCAGGTGGTTGATCGCGTAGACCAGCATCGACCCGTGGCCCGCGCTCATGACAAAGCGGTCGCGGTCGGGCCAGGTGTCGTGGGCCGGGTCGATCCGGATGAAACGGTTGAACAGGACCGTCGCCACGTCCGCCAGGCCCATGGGGGCGCCGGGATGGCCGGAATTGGCCGCCTGCACCGCGTCCATGGCCAGGACACGGATGGCACTGGCCATGGCGGTTTCGTGGGTGTTCACGGGTGTCTGGATGTTCATGGCTCTGCTCCTCAGGCGCGCTTGGATTCGCTGACCAGCCGATTGACCATCGGCGTGAAGATCAGCTGCATGGCCAGGTCCATCTTGCCGCCCGGGATGACCAGGCTGTTGGCGCGGGTCATCCAGCTGTCGTGGATCATCGACATCAGGTAGGGAAAATCGATGCCGCGCGGGTTGGCGAAACGGATCACGACCAGGCTTTCGTCGGCGGTGGGGATCCAGCGCGCGATGAACGGGTTCGAGGTGTCGACCACGGGCACCCGCTGGAAGTTGATATCGGTCTGGGTGAATTGCGGGCAGATGCAGTGCACATAGGCATGCATGCGCCGCAGGATCACATCCGTGACGGCCTCGGTTGAGTAGCCCCGGCTGGCCTTGTCGCGGTGGATCTTCTGGATCCATTCGAGATTGACCACCGGCACCACGCCGATCTTGAGATCGGCGAGCGCGGCCAGATTGACCTCGTCATTGACCACGGCACCGTGCAGACCCTCGTAGAACAGAAGGTCCGAGTTTTCCTCGAAGGGCGCCCAGGCGGTGAAATGGCCGGGGGGCACGCCGTAGCGTTCGGATTCCTCGTCGTCATGGACGTAGTGACGGGTGCGGCCCTGGCCGGTTTCGCCATATTCGCGGAACACGCGCTCAAGCTCGCCCAGCTCGTTGGCTTCATAGCTGAAATGGCTGAAGGTCGCGTCGTTCTCGTCGTAGCGGCGGGCCAGTTCGGCCGTCATCGCGGCGCGGTCGTATTTGTGGAACGCATCGCCCTCGATCGAGACCGCCTTGACCCCTTCGCGGCGAAAGATCTGGTCAAAGGTCTTCTTGACCGTGCTGGTGCCTGCGCCGGACGAGCCGGTGACGCAGATGATCGGGTGTTTCTTGGACATCTCTCAACCTTCCTTATTCGACGCGGAACAGGCCGCGATTGCCGAAGAGCGCAGAGCGCTCTTCCTGGGGCAGGTCGTGGTAGCCCGCCACGCGCATGACCTTTTCCGCGCCGCCAAAGACCAGCGGCACCCGCTCGTGGAGTGTTTCGGGCACGATATCGAGGATGGGCTCACTGCCGTCCGATGCCTTGCCGCCCGCGTTCTCGACCAGAAAGCCGATGGGCGCGCATTCGTAGACCAGCCGCAGGCGGCCCCGGGCGTAGCCCTCGCGCCGGTCGCCGGGATAGAGAAAGATGCCGCCACGGGTCAGGATGCGGTGGGTTTCGGCCACCAGCGACGCGATCCAGCGCAGATTGAAGTTGCGCCCGCGTGGACCTTCGGCACCGGCGACCAGATCGTCGATATAGGCGCGGATCGGATCGGGCCAGTGGCGGTAGTTCGATGCGTTGATCGCATATTCGTCCGAGTCGATGCCGACCCCGCTGGGGGCGTCCACCTCGACAAAGCTCTGCGTGTCGGGGTCCAGCACGAATTTC
Organism: uncultured Paracoccaceae bacterium; assembly: GCA_913062865.1. Taxonomy (GTDB): domain Bacteria; phylum Pseudomonadota; class Alphaproteobacteria; order Rhodobacterales; family Rhodobacteraceae; genus CAJXWO01. The sequence goes on from CAJXWO010000001.1 coordinate 70,961, forward strand.
ACGATGCCGTCGCCATAGGTCATCACGACGCTGCACTGGGGGCCGAAGATGGCATAGCCCGACGCGATCAGCTCGCGCCCCGGGCGCAGCACGCTGGCATCGCCTGTCTCGGCGGCGGGATAGAAGCCGAAGATCGTGCCGATGGAGACGTTGGTGTCGATGTTGGACGAGCCATCAAGCGGGTCGATGGCCAGGGCAAGCGTGCCGCCTGCGTTCAGCTCGACCACGCTGTCCTGCTCCTCGGACGCGTAGAAGCGCACGGCGCTGCCCGCGAGCTTGGCCATGAAGGCCTCGTCCGCGATCACGTCCAGCGCTTTTTGATGGTCGCCGCCGGTATTGGTGCCTGCGGCCTCGGCCAGGTCCTGGTCAATGCCGCCACGGGCGATGCGGTGGGCAATCTCGGCAAAAACCTCGGCCATGCGCGCCATGGCGTCGGCAAGGCCCGGGTCGACGGTGGCTGATGCGGGCACCAGCGCCTTGGGTGTCGATGATGTCACGACGTTTCTCCTCCCAGAAACTCGAAGAAAGCGTCACACATTGCCCCAAGAGAAAAAATTTAATATTTTGAACGCAGCCTTAAATTTTTTGGAATTTAGTCATGCTCGAAAGGCTTACCCTCAAGCAGTTGCGCAGCCTCAAGGCGATTGCCGCCTGCGGCTCCTTGGCCGATGCCGCGCGCGAACAGGCGCTGAGCTCTCCGGCAATTCACAGTCATATCAAGAAGATGGAAGATGTTCTGGGTCAGGCGACCCTGACCAAGGACGCCACCGACAAGAAACTGGTGCCCACCGCCCATGGCCAGGTGCTGATCGATGCCACGCGCCAGATCGAGGCCATCCTCGAGCGGGCCCGCGACAATTTGGACGCGTTGAGCCGCGGGAACAGGGGCCATGTGCGGCTTGGCTTCGAGTCCACGGGCCGTCTTTTCGCCGCCCGGCTGGTCGCCACGCTGCAAAAGACCTGCCCGGATATCGAGATTTCCTTCACCGTCGCGAATCGTGCGCGAATCATCGAAGAGCTGGCGACCGGTCAGGTCGAGCTTGCGATCATGGGGCGGCCCCCGCGCGTGCCCCGTGTCGAGGCGGTGCCGGTCGGGTCGCACCCGTTCGGCGTGTTCGTGGCCCCGGACAGCCCGCTTGCGGACATGCAGGATTACGCCCCCGAAGAGCTTGTCCAGCACACGGTTCTGGCCCGGGAAAAGGGATCGACCACGCGTATCCTGCTGGACCGGTTCCTCGACCGGATCGAGGGCTACGGCACGCCGCGCATCGTCGAAATGGATTCGAACGAGACGATCAAGGAAGGCGTGATCGCGGGTCTTGGCGTGGCCATGCTGTCGCTGCACGTGGTCGAGCGGGAAATGCGGCAAAAGCTGCTGCGCCCGTTGGACTGGCCGGGTCTGCCGGTCATGCGCTACTGGTATTTGGTGGTGCCCGACGGACCAAAGATCCTGGAAAGCACGCATCGCGTCGAAGAGGCGATCCGCGCCCTGAACGGAGCCTTCCTGCCGCCGCAGTCCCGACCGGCCTGACGGCGTGGCGCCCGGACGGGCGACGCGGCGCGGCGCAACTTCGGGATGGGCTCAGCTGTCGGGGCTGCTCTTGCCCGGCTTGCGGGGCATGATGTTGATGTCTTGATAGAACGCCTTGACGCGGTAGCCGCGCGACATGAACTTGTCCATGTCCACCAGAACCCGTTCAAGCCGCGCTTCGGACATGATGATGTAGATGATTACGCTTGAGTCGCTCATCAGCATCCCGGATTCGAGCCCCGCGGTGCCTGCGCCCGAGGCCGAGACCACGGTGTAGCCGCCGATCCCACGCTTCTTGAGCTGTTCGATGACCATGCGCTGAAGCTCGCCCGCCGTGATGATGGTCAGAAGCTTCTTCTGTTCGATTTGTCTCATGACGGTCTCATAGTTCCTGGGTGTCGGGCCCCATGGGCCGGTCGGGGCGTGCGGTCATGGGCGCGGGCGTCACGCTCACATACCCCACAGCATCTGTACCATGGCATAGTACAGCGGAATGCCGACGATGATGTTGAACGGAAAGGTCAGCCCCAGCGCCATGGTGAAATAGATCCCGGGCCGGGCTTCGGGGATGGCATAGCGTGCCACGGCGGGCACCACGATATACGAGGCCGAGGCCGAGAGCACCGCCAACAGCACCGCGTCGCCCACGCCAAGCCCGATCCAGAAGGCCAGCAGGATCGCGATGGCCGCGTTGACCGGCGGCGAAACGAAGGCGAAGGCAAAAAGCGCCTTGTCGATCTTGGCGCGCCCTTCGCTCATCTGCTTGCCCACCAGAAGGCCCATCTCGAGCAGGAAGAAGGCGAGCATGCCCTTGAAGATGTCATAGGTGAAGGGCAGCATCTCCGCCGTGCCCTCGGGGCCCGCGAGATACCCGATCACGAGGCTGCCGATCAGCAACAGCTGCGCGCCGTCGGTCAACGCCTCCTGCAGAACGTCGCGGATCGAGAGTGGTGCGAAATCGTCGTCCTCCTCGGGCGCGGTGCCGGTCTCGGCCGCCTGTTGCTGCATCGCTTCCTTCGCCCGCACCGCCGTGGCCAGAACAACGGCCATCAGGATCGCGGGCGTTTCCATCAGCACCATGGCCACCGTCATATAGCCCCCGAACTCGACGGCGCGGTCGGCCAGGAACTGCTGCGTCGTGATGAAGGTCACGGCGCTGATCGAGCCGTAGGTCGCGGCGACGGCCGCGCTGTCGAACGGGTTGATCCGACGCGACAGGATATAGAAGGACACCGCCGGGACGAGGGCCGCCATGAAGATCGCGGCGATGATCGCATAGATCCCGTCCGCGGGCAGGCCCCCCTCGGCCAGGGCCGATCCGCCCTTGAGGCCAAGCGCGACCAGAAGGTACAGCGTCAGGAACTTGGCGATCGCCGGCGGGATTTCCAGGTTCGAGCGCAACAGCCCGACACCCGTGCCCAGAACGAAGAACAGAACCGCGGGGTCCAGAAGGTTCGACAGAGCAGAGCTTAGCATGCGCGCCCCCCATAAGCGTTCAAGGAGACCGAAGGTTCGGCCAGGCAGACACCGTAGGCGCCCGTTTCGATGAGCATGTCCGGGTCCGGGTCCATCCCGTCGGCCAGAACGGGATAAAGCGCGGCGGACGTGGTCCGGGCGATCCGGGCCAGGTTGGCGTGCCAGTCGGGCAGGGCGGTGCGTGTGGCCGGAAGGGGCAGGAGAACCACGTCGAGCCCCTCCAGCGCGCCGGGCCGGTCCGCAGCGGCCGGGTCGATCACGGCGGCGCGCAGCCCGTCGCCGCTGAAGGCCGGGCGGGTTTCGGCGCGCCCCCGGGCGAAGACGGGACGGAAATCCCTCCCCAGCCGCGATCCGTGCCAAACCAGGAGCCCACGCGGCGCCGCAGAGGCGCAGAGCCTGCGGGCCAGGGCCGCCGATTGTGCCATGGTCAGGCGCGGGTCGTGCAAATAGAGCGCGCCCACGCCATCGCGCAGGGCCCGCGCAACGCAGTCCCGCGCCCAAAGCGCGGGGTCCGCCGCGGGCGGCGTCACAAGGGCCACGCGCATGGGCAGGGCCAGCCGCGCCAGAACCCGCAGGTTCGACGGCAGGATCGGGCCCACGGCGGGCTGTGCCGGGTCCACCCAGGCAAGCTCGTTGCCCTCAATGCCCGTCGGCAGGCCGGAGCAGGCGGCGGCCTCGAAGACACTGAGATGGATGCGCCGGGTGGGAAAGTCATGGATATGCCGGATCAGCGGCCGCAGGCCTTGGGCCGACAGGCCGGTTTCCTCGTGAAGTTCGCGCAGAGCGGCCTGGGCCGCGCTCTCGCCCGGTTCGATCTTGCCGCCGGGAATTTCCCAACAGCCGGGCGAGGATTGGTCGGCCCGGCGCCGCGCCATGAGCACATGGCCCGCCGGGTTGCGTACCACGCAGGCAGCGACCTCCACCGGCCGCATCGACAACGCACGGGGGGAGGGACGAATGAGGGTTTTCATTCGGTCCATGGCCAGCATCAGTCCGGCCACACCCCGTAGGACGGCACGCTGGCAATGGCCGGTTGCGCCGGTGTCTTCTCCGAAGATGTTTTGGTGTGCTGGGCCCGTGCCCCAGCGGCGGACTCCGCCTGCGGCTTGCGCGCGGGCCGTTGCTTGGACGGGGCGGCGGGCTTGGCCGCCGTGCCCCGCTTGGCGGTGGGGCCGGATTTTCCGGTGGCAGATTTCTCGCTCATGGTCCGAACTCTCCGAAAAGGGCGTCCGCCCGTGCCGCGAAGGCGCGCTGCGCCTTGTCAGCCGCGCCGTCCGCGCCGTCCTCGGAGGGGACGGTCACGTTGGCGTGGGTCTTGGCGAAACTGAGATCGGGATGGATGCCGGTCTCTTCTGACAGGTTTGCCAGGGCCTCGAGAAAGGCGCTGGTTTGGGCATAGGAGTCGAATTCGAAGCGCCTATGGATCGCCGCGCTCCCTGCGACCTGTTTCCAGGGCTCCGGCAGATCCGGGCCGGGTGTCGAAGCCGTGTTGTCTTGGTTCTTGGTCATGGTCTTCCGCTTTCATGTTCTGGACTGCCGGGCAGTGCGCCCGACAATCCAGACAGAACGAAGCCAGAAGTTTCCTTCAAGCCGTGTCAGGGCGTCGCCGTGGTGGGCAGGACGTTTTCCACCTCGCCGTGGGGACGGGCGATGATATGCGCCGCGGCCAGGCCGTCGCCCACGCGTTCGCACGCATCGGCACCCGCACGCACGGCGGCGTTGACGGCACCGGTTTCGCCCCGGACCATGACGGTCACGTAGCCCCCGCCGACGAACTGCCGCGCGATCAGGCGAACCTCCGACGCCTTGGTCATGGCGTCGGCCGCCTCGATGGCCGGGACCAACCCGCGGGTTTCGATCATTCCGAGGGCGATGCCCACTTTTTCACTCGCCATGGTGTTCTCCTTTCTGGCTAAGTATTCTCTCGTTCATCGCGCCACCCGGACCGTCCAGGTGCCGCAAACTCTCAGGGACTGGCCCGCAACGGGCCGTGCCATTTATCTTCGGTCCAATCGTCGATGATGCCGCCGATGGTCAGGTCGGTCATCACGCGGGGATCGCCTGTGGCGATCCGGGCGGACGAGTAGGCGATGGTGATGACGAAATCGCCTTCCCGGGCGCCGACCGCGTCGACCGCGACCTCGACATTGCCCTTGGCATCCTCGAGCACCCGCAGTTTCCGGGCCTGAAGTCCGGCCACCCGCTGGGTGGTCACGAGATCACGGACGACACGCATGATGTTCATGTCGCCACCTCGCCGGGCTCGTCCGCATCCCAGTAGTCGATAATGCCCACGATGGTCAGGTCCGAGGGGTATTTGGAGCTGCCCGCGGCATCCTTGGCCGCCGAACTGCCCACGGCAATGACCCAGTCGCCCTTTTTGCACCCGATGGGGTCCACGGCCACCGACCGGCTGCCGCTTTTCTCGCGCAGGACCAAAAGACGGTTGTTCTCGAGCTGGGTAATCCGCGCTGTGGCCACCAGGGTGCCCTCGACTTGAAAGATCTTCATTGTTCGGCCTCCAGAAACTCGAGCGCGCCGCCGGTGCCGGGCCGCAGCGCGGCCTCCACCTCGAGCGCGGTGTCCGGTCTCATCGCCAGGACCGCCGCGCGCATGCGCCGGGCGACCTCGGCGGCCGCCGCATCGTCGCCGGGGATGTCCGGATCGTAGCTGCGCAGGACGAGCACCGGGACGGTGTGCATCCGCGCGCCCAGAATATGCAGCCCGACCCTGAGATCGGCGGCGCCTTCCTCGACGGAATTCATCTGGGCCTGAAAGGCCAGGTTGCGCAGCTGCACGTCATCCACCGGATCGCCGATCACGATCAGCTTTTCTGCATGGCCGGCCTCGATATAGGGGCCGGCAAATTTTTGCAGCACCGCGTCGACCTGGGCGATGTTGTTCTTGAGAAGGTAGCCGCAGAACCAGCGCATCCCCTCGGTTGCGGTATCATCGGGATGCACGCCTGCGGCGCGGGCCACCTCGGTGCGCACGGCCTCCTTGGCCGCGTCGCGCGGCTTGTCCAGCGTCATGCGGTAAAGATCGGCGGCATCGACAAAACGGTCCGGGTCCATCCGGCCCGCTGCATCGGGGACATGGACGCGGATCGCATCCGTGTCGGTGTCGAGCCCGATCAGCAGAAGCGCGATCTCGTCGCCCGCGCCGTGCATGGCCTGGGCCGCGGCCTGAAACTCGATCAGGCGCTCGTGCAGGGCGGTGATGGCGCGGCTGTTGCAGCTGCCATGAGCTGCGCAGCCGGCGTGGGACGGGTCGACGCTCGAAAAATGGTAGACACCCACCTTGAGGTAACGCGTGCCCGCATCGGGCCTGTTGGGCCGGCCTTCACGGTGGCGGGTCAGCTCGACCTCTTCCCATTCGTGCAGGTTCTGCGCCACGTTGAACATCGCGCCTGCAAAGGACTTGCGCGCGGTCACGATCGACAGCGGGATCCGCAGCACCGCGCCCAGAAGGCCCGCAAGTCGACCGTCCGCGCAGGGCGTGATGTCGACCGCGTGAAAGCCCCAGCGCCGGATCAGCACATCCACGGGCTCACCATCGTCCGAGGCATAGCGATCCCGCTCGGTGCCGCTTTTGACCAGGGTGGCGAACAGACGGCAGGCCGCGCGGGCATGAAGCGCGCCCATGTTCAGCGGGGTCGTCCAGTCGGCTTCGAACCAGGCTGGATCGGTATCGAAACCGATGGCGGCCAGCCGTGCGGCGGCTTGGTCCGGAAAGCCTGCGTCGAACTGCTGGGGGGCAAGGCCGCGCAGCGTCTCGGACAAGGTGGCAAAGCCGGTCTCGACCTCTGCCTCGCGGCGGTCGAGATCGCGCGCGATCTCGGGCTCGGCAAAGGGGTGGCGCCGTCCACCGGCCCGCAGACCGGGTGCCGGGGCCGCCTGCGCCATCGCCGGTGCCATCGCAGGGCCGGGGCGCTGAGCGTAGGCGGGCGTCACTCGGTTGCCGCGCCAGGCCTTGTTCGGCCCGGAAGTGGTACGAAGCGCCGACATCAGCCCGCCGCCCCGCCGGAAACGGTGACCTTGGCGCAGCTGTCGGGCGTGCCGCCGGTCGCGCCGGTGACCGGGCTCACGGGATCATTCGTGGGCGCTTTGGATTTGAACGGTTTGGCGCCTGCGAAGGCCTGAGCGCTGCCCGCCCGCTGGGACGGGTTGCGGTTCGTCGCGATATAGCCCTCGGTGCCGGTGACAGAGCTGTTTTCGCTCCAGCCCGAGCCGGTGATGGCGGCCCCGCGGGTCGCGCCTTCGCCGGTGATGTTGCCATGGGCTGGACGCTGGCAGGGCTGACCGCCACGGCTGGGGGCCTGGAACTCGACATTGCCGGTGATCTTGCCGTCGCCCTGGGCGAAGGTGCCGGTGATGGCGGATGCGCCGCCCGGCTTGGCTGCCTCGGGGGCGGCTTCGCGGGCCCGGACATGGGAGGCGCGCTGGGGCGAGGAGACCGAGAACCCGGCGATCGACTGGGTCACGGGATCCTGTGCCCCGGCGTCGGGCTGGGTTTCGCCCTGCACGAAGTAGGCAGAGCCGGTGATGGCGCGGTCGGCACCCCGTCCGGTGCCGGACACGGTGGGATCGTTCAGCGGCACGTCGCCGGTGATGGCGCGGGGGGCGCGCGGCGCGCGGCGGGCCGCCTCGGCCTCGGCCTGGGCAGGGTCGCACCAGTCCTGGGCCCCGGTGGCGCCATAGTAGGGCGTCCCGGTCATCGCCGCGCAGGTGCCGTGCTCCGAGCCGGTCACGCGGCCGTCATGTTCCATCATCGGGCCCGAGACCGTCTGGCCGCCCCAGGTCTGCGACAGGGTCACCTTGGCGCCGGTGGCGGGGTCAGAGCGTCCGTCAGCCGGGGCCGGGTCCATTTCGTCGCGGGCAGGGGCCAGGTATTGCGAGCCCGTAAGGCTGCGCGCGGCACCACCCTCGTCGCCGGTCACCCGGACCGAACGACCGATGGCGGTGCCCGAGACGGCGTGCCCGCTCAGCGTCTGTTCCACGGGGCGTTCCGTGTCCCGGCTGCGCGATCCCACGGCCCGGGCCGAACGGCCCAGATTGCTGCCAAACACCGACTGGCCATGGGGCTGGGACTGGCGTTGGAACTGGGCACCGACGGCGACATAGCTGTCGGGGCGTGCGTCGAGATCGTCGGCCACGGTCTGATCCGCATTACCGGTGATCCGCACATCGGCGCTGTCCTCGTCGCCGGTGATGCGCACGGTCGAGCGGACCATGGTGCCCGAGACGGTGAGGCCTGCATTGGTGCGGGCATGGCCGACCTTGCCCATGGAGGCGCGGTAGCCGCCCTCGGCGCCGCCCACGTACTGGGTGCCGGTCAGGGGCTTGTCATAGCCCGCCTCGGCCCCGGTCATGGCGCGGCCTGCGGCATAGCTGAGCCCGGTCACGGTTGCGTTCGACACGGCGGTGGTGACGCTGGGCACCTTGGGCGGATGGGTGAGCTCGCCCCGGCGCGGGGACCGGGCGGGTTGAGCGGCCGCGGGTGCGGGTGCCCCGGACGCGGCTGGGGCAAGCTGTGAGCTGGGCACATCGGCGGGCATGGCTGCCTCGCGAAAGCCCGAGCGGACCCGCTCCTGCGCGGGCGGCAGGCCGCCCTTGCCCGCGGACAGCGCCTTGCGTCGGGCGATGGAGGCCTCGCGGCCCGACCCGAAAGCGGCCGATGCGGCGGGTGCCGGAGTTGCAGGGGTGGCGGCCGCGACGTGCGGTGTGGCGGTGTCGGTATCGTTCGGCATGGCGGCCTCCCGGAAGCCTGAGCGCACGCGCTCCTTGGCCGGCGGCAATCCCCCCTTACCGGCCGACAGCGCCTTGCGGCGGGCGACGGACGCCTCGCGACCGCTGGGCACATGAACGGGGGGCAGGGGGGCGCTGACGGGCGCGGATGGGGCGGTGTCCGGCTCGTGCGCCGCCATCGGGGCGGGGGCGGCCGGCGTGTCGGTGGGCATCGCTGCGTCGCGGAAGCCCGAGCGAACCCGCTCCGATGCGGCGGGCAGACCCGCCTTTCCCTGGGACAGCGCCCGGCGCCGCGCCATCGAGGCCGCGCGTCCGGACATCCCTTGAAAATTCGCATCAGTGCTCATGGTTTATCCCGTTTTTCTGGGTCAGGCGGCTGGCAGAGCAGCGGCGCGGTGCGGCGTGCGGCGGCGGATCAGGCGCGGTGGACGACGAAGGCCATGCCCTGCGACTGGGCGTAGTTGTCATAGGCGATCAGGCGCACATGCATGCCCGGGTTGGCACGACGGCAGGCCTCGATCTCGGTCAGGACCTCTTCGACCGACTGGGTGCCGAAAAGCGGCAGCTTCCACAGGTACCAGAAGTTCGAGAACGCTTTTTCCGGTTCGGTATATTCGACCGCCGGGTTCCACCCGCGCGCGATGCAATAGGCGATCTGCTGGGCGATGCGTTCCGGCGTCATGGGCGGCAGGTACGAGAAGGTCTCGGTCCGGGGCTGTGTGGCGGGATAGGCGGCTTGGGACATGGGTCTCTCCGTAAATCTCTGGGCAGCGGGCGATGGGATCAGCGCTGAACGTCAAGCTTGTCGACAGTGTCGAAGTCGAACTTGATTTCCTTCCAGGTCTCCATGGCGATCGCCAGTTCCGGGCTGTGCTTGGCGGCGTCGGTGAGGATGGCGCGGCCTTCCTTTTCGACGGCGCGGCCCTGGTTGCGGGCCTCGGTACAGGCTTCGAGCGCCACGCGGTTGGCATGGGCCCCTGCCGCGTTGCCCCAGGGGTGACCCAGCGTGCCGCCGCCGAACTGCAGGCAGGCGTCATCGCCGAAGATCTGCACCAGCGCTGGCATGTGCCAGACATGGATGCCGCCCGAAGCGACGGGCATCACGCCCGGCATCGCGCCCCAGTCCTGGTCGAAGAACAGGCCGCGCACGCGGTTTTCCGGCACGAAGTGTTCGCGCATGAGGTCGACCCAGCCCAGCGTGGCCTCGCGGTCGCCCTCGAGCTTGCCCACGACTGTGCCCGAGTGCAGGTGGTCGCCGCCCGACAGGCGCAGACACTTGGTCAGCACGCGGAAATGGATGCCGTGCATCGGGTTGCGGTCGACCACGGCGTGCATCGCGCGGTGGATGTGCAGCAGCATCCCGTTTTCGCGACACCAGTTGGCGAGGCCCGTGTTGGCCGTGAAGCCCGCTGTGAAGAAGTCGTGCATGATGATCGGCGCGCCAAGCTCCTTGGCGAATTCGGCGCGCTTGTACATCTCTTCCGGGGTGGCGGCGGTGACGTTCAGGTAGTGGCCCTTGCGTTCGCCGGTCTCGGCCTCGGCCTTCTGGACGGCTTCCATGACGAACTCGAACCGGTGCTGCCAGCGCATGAAGGGCTGCGAGTTGATGTTCTCGTCATCCTTGGTGAAGTCGAGACCGCCGCGAAGACATTCATAAACGGCGCGGCCGTAGTTCTTCGCAGACAGGCCCAGTTTGGGCTTGATGGTACAGCCCAGAAGCGCGCGGCCATACTTGTTCAGCCGGTCGCGCTCGACCTGGATGCCGTTGGGCGGGCCGCCGCAGGTCTTCACATAGGCCATGGGAAAGCGGATGTCCTCGAGCCGCAGCGAGCGCACGGCCTTGAAGCCGAAGACGTTGCCGACGAGCGAGGTCAGAACGTTCACGACCGAGCCTTCTTCGAACAGGTCGATCGGATAGGCGATGAAGGCGTAGAAAGCGGTGTTGTCGCCTGGGACCGCTTCGATCCGGTAGGCGCGTCCCTTGTAGTATTCGAGGTCTGTCAGAAGGTCGGTCCAGACGGTGGTCCAGGTGCCCGTCGAGCTTTCGGCGGCCACGGCGGCCGCTGCTTCCTCGAAAGGCACGCCCTCCTGGGGGACAACCTTGAACACCGCCAACAGGTCCGAGTCGAGCGGGATATAATCGGGGGTCCAATACGTCTTGGCGTAATCCTTGACGCCGGCTTGGTACGTTTTCTGAGCCACGCAACATCTCCTAAAGTCGAAATTCTGAGCAGGTGACTGCCCCGGTTGCTCAAACGTTACGCCCTGTGTGAATTATTCGACCAATTAATAATTGCGCCAAACGCATAAGTATGAGTAATGGAATGTATGAGGGTCGAACTACGCCAACTCGAGATGCTGGATGCCGTTGCGCGGCACGGGTCCGTGACCCAGGCGGCGGGGGCGCTGGGGGTCACCCAACCGGCAATTTCCATTCAAATGCGGAAACTTGAAGATGTCGTGGGCCTTCCCGTCTTCGAGAAGGTCGGCCGCACGATCCAGCTGACCGAGGCCGGGCAGGAGGTGCTCAGCCACGCCCAGCGGGTGCGCCGTGTGCTCGACGATCTGGAAGAAAGCATTCACCACTACAAGGGTGTCAGCCGCGGCAGCCTGCGAATCGCGGTCGTGTCCACGGCGAATTATTTCATCACCGAAGACATCGCGCGGTTCCGCAGGGCCCACCCGGATGTAGAGATCAATCTCAAGGTCGCCAACCGCGACCGCATCCTTGCCATGCTCGAGGCGAACGAGGTCGATCTGGCCATCACCGGGCAGCCGCCCGAGGACTCAGACCTCGTCGCACGGCCCTTCAAGGACAACCCGCTGGTCATTATCGCACCCACGGATCACCCCCTGGTGGGCAGCCGGATCAGTGATCCGTCAGACCTTGCGCGGTTTCCTTTCGTCGTGCGCGAACCGGGCTCGGGAACGCGGGCCGCGATGGAGCGGATCTTTGGTGAACACGGGGTCGAGGTGAAGATTTCCTGCGTCCTGTCCTCGAACGAGGCGGTCAAGCAGGCGGTGCAGGCCGGGCTGGGGCTGGCCATGATCTCGCGCCAGACCACGGATCTCGAGATCGAGACAGGGCGGCTGGCCTGCCTGGTCAGCCATGTCTTTGCCATGGAGCGGAAGTGGTATGTCGTCTACCGCAATTTCCGCCGGATGCCGCCCGCCGCGTCCAAGTTCCGCAGTCAGCTCCTGAAGGCCTAGGCCGGCGCGGTCTGGCCCAGGCGTTGCGCCGCGTCGAGCGCGAGCGGCGACAGGCCGGTGCCACCCTCTGCGACAATTGCATCCAGTTCGGCCCGCATGCGCGGGTCCCAGAAATCGCGCAGATGCGCGGCCACGGCGCCGGGCTTGTCTGCGATGGGCTGGGTCTCGAAGAACCCGGCGATCTGGTTGGCCATGCGGATCAGCTTGTCATGCGACATCGTGGGCTCCGGTCTCGATACGAGAGGGGTGGGCGTAAAGGTCGAACGCGCCCTTGCGGGCGAAGGCGGCGATGGTGATGCCGGCTGCCTGGGCTATCTCGACCGCGCGGGCGGTCGGGGCCGAGACGGCGATCAGAACGGGGATGCCCGCCAGCGCGCATTTCTGAACGAGTTCGACACTGACGCGGCTGGTCATGACCACGGCGCCGGTGCCGGGATCTTCGCGCGATGCGGCCAGAGCGCCGATCAGCTTGTCCAGCGCATTGTGCCGCCCCACGTCCTCGCGCACGGCTACAAGCGTGCCGTCGGGCCGCAGGAAGCCTGCCGCATGGGCGGCATGGGTCCTGTCATGAAGCTGCTGATGCGCGCGCAACTGGTCGGGTGCCGAGGCGATCACGTCGCGGTTCCATCGCAGGTCCGGCGCGGCGACACGAGGCAGGGGGCGGATAGCTTGCTGCAGGCTGTCGATGCCGCACAGGCCACAACCCACCGGACCGGCCATGGCGCGGCGCCGTTCGGCCATCGCAGCGGCCCGCTCCGGGGACAGCCACATGCGCGCCTCGATGCCCTGGAGCTGTTCGACGATCTCGATCTCGCCCAACTGGGCCGGGTCCGACACGATCCCCTCGCTCAGGGAAAAGCCGCGCGCGAAATCCTCAAGGTCCGCCGGCGTGGCCATCATCACCGCCTGGGTCGCGCCATTGTAGACCAGCGCCACGGGCACCTCGTCGGGCAGCGCCCGGGTGATCCCGCGCGCCCCGTCCCCCCGGCTGGAGACACCGGGCACCGAGATATGCGCCCGCTTGGTCATTCAGCGGCCGGCAGGATGCGGCGCGACCGGTCGGCCTGGGCTTCGTAGCTGTCTTGCCACGCGGTCGGCCCGTTCGACAACGACACCTGCACCGCCGTCACCTTGTATTCCGGGCAGTTCGTGGCCCAGTCGGAATGGTCCGTGGTCACCACATTGGCCTGGGTCGCCGGATGGTGGAAGGTGGTGTAGACAACGCCCGGGCTCACGCGGTCGGTGATCTTGGCGCGTAGCGACGTGGCGCCCGAGCGCGAGGCAAGCTTGACCCAATCGCCGTCGTTGACGCCGCGCTGTTCGGCGTCGTGGGGGTGAATTTCCAGCACGTCCTCGTCATGCCAGACGGTGTTGGCCGTCCGCCGGGTCTGTGCACCCACGTTGTACTGCGACAGGATGCGCCCCGTCGTCAGCAAGAGCGGGAAGCGCGGGCCGGTCCGTTCCTCGGTCGCGATATACTCGGTGATGATGAACTGGCCCTTGCCGCGCACGAAGCCGCCCACATGCATGATGGGCGAGCCGTCGGGGTTGGCCTCGTTGCAGGGCCATTGCACCGATCCGCGTTCTTCCAGAAGGGCGTAATCCACATTGGCGAAACTGGGCGTGGTCGCCGCGATCTCGTCCATGATCTGGGCCGGGTGGGTATAGTGCCAGCCCGCGCCCATGGCATTGGCCAGAAGCTGCGTGACCTCCCAATCGGCATAACCGTTGCGGGGGGCCATGACCTTGCGCACGCGGTTGATGCGGCGTTCTGCATTGGTAAAGGTGCCGTCCTTTTCCAGGAAGGTGGAGCCCGGCAGGAAGACATGGGCGTAATTTGCCGTCTCGTTCAGGAAAAGATCGTGAACGATGACGCAGTCCATAGCCGCAAGGCCCGCCGCCACATGCTTGGTGTCCGGGTCGGACTGCAGGATATCCTCGCCTTGGATATAGATGCCCTTGAACGTGCCATCGACGGCCGCATCCAGCATGTTAGGGATGCGCAGGCCCGGTTCGGCCTCGAGCGTGGTGCCCCAGATCTTTTCAAACACCTCGCGCGCGGCATCGTCCGAAACATGGCGATAGCCGGGCAACTCGTGCGGGAACGATCCCATGTCGCAAGAGCCCTGCACGTTGTTCTGACCGCGCAGCGGGTTCACGCCCACGCCGCGGCGACCGATATTGCCGGTCATCATCGCCAGGTTGGCGATGGCCATGACGGTGGTCGACCCCTGGCTGTGTTCGGTCACGCCGAGGCCATAGTAGATGGCCCCGTTGCCGCCGGTCGCGAAAAGGCGCGCCGCGGCGCGCAACGCGTCCGCGGGCACGCCGGTCAGAAGCGCGGTCGCCTCGGGGCTGTGGCGCGGGTCGGCGGCGAACTCGGCATAGTGCTGGAACTCGTCCCAGTCGCACCTCTCGCGAATGAACGCTTCGTTCATCAGCCCCTCGGTCACGATGACATGGGCCATCGCGGTCAGCACGGCCACGTTGGTGCCGGGGCGCAGGGGCAGGTGATGGGCGGCCTCCACATGGGGGGTGCGGACAAGGTCGATGCGACGCGGGTCGATGACGATCAGCTTCGCGCCCTGGCGCAGGCGCTTTTTCAGCCGCGAGCCAAAGACCGGATGGCCGTCGGTGGGGTTCGCGCCGATCACGATCACCACATCGGTGTCTTCAACGCTGTCGAAATCCTGGGTGCCGGCCGAGGTGCCGAAGGTCGTCTTGAGCCCGTAGCCCGTGGGCGAATGGCAGACGCGCGCGCAGGTGTCGGTGTTGTTGTTGCCAAAGACTGCTCGGATCATTTTTTGCACGAGGAAGGTTTCCTCGTTCGTGCAGCGGCTCGACGTGATGCCGCCGATGGCGCCCTTGCCATGCTTGGCCTGAAGATCGCGCAGGCGCGTGGCGGCAAAGCCGATGGCCTCGTCCCAGCTGACCTCGCGCCAGGGATCGTTGAGGCTGTCGCGGATCATCGGGTGCAGGATGCGGTCGGCATGGTTGGCATAGCCATAGGCAAAGCGGCCCTTGACGCAGCTGTGCCCACGATTGGCCTTGCCGTGCTTGTAGGGCACCATGCGCACCAGCTCGTCGCCATTCAGCTCGGCCTTGAACGAACAGCCCACGCCGCAATAGGCGCAGGTGGTCACGACCGAGCGTTCGGGCGTGCCAAGCTCGATCACCGATTTCTCTTGCAGTGTCGCGGTGGGGCAGGCCTGCACACAGGCGCCGCAGCTCACGCAATCGGAGCCCAGGAAATCGTCGCCCGCCATGCCCGCCGACACGCGGCTGTCCCAGCCCCGGCCCTCGATGGTCAGCGCAAAGGTGCCCTGCACCTCTTCGCAGGCCCGCACGCAGCGCGAGCAGACAATGCATTTCGACGGGTCATAGGTGAAATAGGGGTTCGAATCGTCCTTGGGCAGCCAGTCCGGATTGGCCTCGCCACTGGTGTTGCGCGCCTCGAAATGATTGGAGAGCCCTGCGCCCTCGCGGGCCTCGTAGCGCACGTCGCGCAGGCCCACCATGCCGGCCATGTCCTGCAATTCGCAGTCGCCGTTGGCCGCGCAGGTCAGGCAGTCGAGCGGGTGGTCGGAGATATAGAGCTCCATTACCCCGCGGCGGATCTTGCGCACCTTGGAGGATTGCGTCGTGACGACCATACCCTCGGCCACCGGTGTGGTGCAGGACGCGGGCGTGCCGCGCCGGCCTTCGATTTCCACGACGCAAAGCCGGCAGGACCCGAACGCCTCCAGACTGTCGGTGGCACAGAGCTTGGGCACCTGGATGCCCGCCTCGGCGGCGGCGCGCATGACGCTGGTGCCTTCGGGCACGGTCACGTGGAAGCCGTCGATCGTCAGCGTGACGGGCGCGCCGGTCTTGGCGGGTGTGCCCATGTCGCGGTCGTCGTCCCAGGGGATGATGAAGTCTTTCATGGGGTGCATCCTTTGGGGGTCAGCGGGGAAAGACGCGTCGACGCGTCTTGGGCGCGCGGGGTCGACCCCGCGCGTAAAGCCGTTTCGAAACGGCTTGAAACAAGGGCCTTCGAAGGCCCTTTTCCTGCGGCGCGGGCGGTCATTCGGCGGCCTCCTTCGCAGCGGCGAACTCGTCGGGGAAATGCGTGAGCGCTGACATCACCGGGAAGGGCGTGAAGCCCCCCAGCGCGCAGAGCGAGCCGTCCTTCATCGTCTCGCACAGGTCTTCCAACAGCGGGATCGCCGATGCGTCGCCTTGTCCGATCCGGTCGATGGTCTCGACCCCGCGCACCGCACCGATGCGGCAGGGGGTACATTTCCCGCAGCTTTCCACGGCGCAGAATTCCATGGCGAAGCGGGCGAGCCCCCGCATATCCGCAGTGTCGTCGAACACGACAAGCCCCGCATGGCCGATCAGCCCGCCCTGGGCATCCAGTTCCTCGTATCCCAGGGGCGTGTCGAATTTCGACACCGGAAGATAGGCACCCAGCGGCCCGCCCACCTGCACCGCCTTGACCGGACGACCGCTCAGGGTTCCGCCCGCGATATCGTTCACGACCTCGCCCAGGGAGACGCCGAACGCGGTCTCGAAGAGCCCGCCGCGGGCCACGTTGCCAGCGATCTGCAGGGTCACGGTGCCGCGCGACCGGCCCAGCCCGAAATCCGCATAATGCTGCGCGCCCCGCTCGAAGATCACCGGCACGGTGGCCAGGCTGATCACGTTGTTCACAACCGTGGGCTTGCCCAGGAAACCTTCGAGTGCCGGGAGCGGCGGCTTGGCGCGCACCACGCCGCGCTTGCCCTCGAGGCTGTTGAGAAGCGAGGTTTCCTCGCCGCAGACATAGGCGCCCGCGCCGACGCGGATCTCCATGTCGAAGTGGTGGCCGGAGTGAAGAACGTCGCCCAATACATTGTTGTTTCGTGCAATATCGACTGCGCGCTCCATCACGTCGATGGCGTCGGGATATTCCGAGCGCAGATAGACATAGCCCTGGGTCGCGCCCACGCCGAGGCCGGCGATCACCATGCCTTCGATCAGGGAAAACGGGTCGCCCTCCATGATCATGCGGTCGGCGAAGGTGCCGCTGTCGCCCTCGTCGGCGTTGCAGACGATGTATTTCTGGTCGGCGTCCGCCTGGCGGACGGTGTTCCACTTGATGCCCGTGGGAAAGCCCGCGCCACCGCGGCCGCGCAGGCCGCTTGCGGTGACTTCCTCCACTATGGCCTCCGCACCCATCCCGAGCGCACGACGCAGGCCGGTCAGGCCGCCATGGGCCTCGTAATCGCTCAAGGACAGCGGGTCGATCACGCCGCAACGTGCAAATGTCAGTCGGGTCTGGCGACGCATCCAGTCCAGATCTTCGGTCGGGCCCAGAGCCTTGTCGCCGTCGCCGTCGAAAAGACCCGGCACATCGGCGGGGGTCATGGGGCCAAAGGCGTGGCGGACGCCGTCACGGTCGATCTCGACCAGCGGTTCGAGCCAGACCATGCCGCGGCTGCCGTTGCGGATGATCTCAACATCCATGCCACGGCGGCCAGCCTCGGCAGCCAGTGCCTTGGCCACGGCATCGGCGCCCAGGGCGCGGGCCGCGGCGTCGCGGGGAACGTAGATTTTCATTCCGAAAGCCCTTCGATCAGGGTGTCCAGCCGGTCTGCATCGACGCGGGCGACGACGTCGCCATCGACCAGAACCGCCGGTCCGCAGGCACAGAGCCCCAGGCAATAGATCGGTTCGAGGGTGATCCCGCCATCCTCGGTGGTCTGGTGCCAGTCGATCCCCAACCGCCGCTTGGCATGGTCGGAAAGCGCGGCACCGCCCACGGCCTGGCAGGCCTCGGACCGGCAGATCTTGAGTGAGTGGCGCCCGGCGGGCTGGTCGCGGAAATCGTGGTAGAAACTGATCACGCCATGCACTTCGGCCCGGGTCAGATTCAAATGGTCGGCGATGCGCGGGATCGCGGCGGCCGGGATATGGCCGAAGCTGTCCTGCATGTCGTGCAGGATGGGTAGAAGCGGCCCCTCGCGCGTCATGTGGCGGGACACGATCTGGTCCGTTTCGGCCAGAATATCTGTCTCGGCCAGGGCGTTTTGGGTGGACTGGGGGGGCTGCATGCGCATCTCCGTGTGGGTGCGCGGACCGTGACGGCAAATGATCCGTCTTTCAATATCGCTTTTCCGTCATGTGATAGGTGATGCCTATCAATTGTCATCCCTTTGTGCCATCCCGCGTGCTTCGGTCAGCAAAGCGTCCAAAACCGGCGTATGGGGTTCCCGAAACGGCGCGATCAGCCCGATCCCGTGGCGCGCGCGCGGCTTGTTGATGGGCCGCACCGCAAGGTTTTTTCCCGCGGCCAGAAAGCCAGCCATCTGCACGGGCAGGACCGTGGCATAATCGCCCGTCGCCACGAGGCCCATCAGCACCACGGTCGAGTTCGATTCGACCACCGCCTCGGGGTTCACCCCGGCGCGCAGAAACGCCTGGTTGATGATCCTGCGGTTCTGCATTTCCGGCGTCAGCAGGCAAAGCGGCAGGTCCGACACCTCGGCCCAGGTCACCTGCGGCTTGGCGGCGATGGGCGCGGCCGCGTCGCAGACCAGCCTGTAGTCCTCGGTGATGAGCGGGGTCGCGGTCACACGGCCCAGAGGCTCGTTATCGAGATAGGTGATCCCGGCATCGGCCTCGAGATTGTCGAGCATCGACAAGATCTCGCTTGACGGGCGGGACAGGATCGTGAAGCGCACGTTGGGATGGGTCGCACGGAACCGCGCCGCCAGCTCTGCGCCGGTGGTCAGCGCGGTGGGGATCACGGCAAGGCGCAGGTCACCGGACAGACCCTGGCGGGCGACGCGCATCTCTTCGCGCAGGGTCCGCGTGTCGCCAACGATCTGCCGGGCCCAGACCAGCGCGCGCTGGCCTTCCGGGGTGAGCCCGCCATAGCGCGACCCGCGCCAGACCAGTTGCACGCCCAGCTGCTCTTCGAGCTGCTTGATCCCGGCGGAAAGACTGGGCTGCGTGATCCCGAGGCTTTCGGCGGCGCGTCCGAAATGCTCTTCGCGGCTCAGCGCGATGAACATCTCAAGCTTGTCGATCATGGGCCTCTCCCTTGCCTGTCTCCGGGCCGTCAACCGGCGGTGATCCGCCCGGCCCGCGCTCGGGACCATAAGGCCACGGTTTCGCCAGATTTGCGATTTTTCTTTGCAATTGCGCGGGAGTTGCCACGGCTCCGCCGGGGCGCTTCCACAAATCGGACCCGCCGCGCCCGCAGGCTGACATCGCGTTTCGCGGTAGCGGCCCGACCCGGGCGGCACGGGTTCCAGTGGAGGGTGATGTGGCGCGTATCCTGATTGCCGATGGCGATATCCTGTTTTGTGGGCTGCTGGAAAAGGTCCTGCGCCTTGACGGGCACAAGATCCACGCCGCAGGCTCCCTGTCGGCGCTGGACAGCGCAGTGCGGGAGATCC
Source organism: uncultured Paracoccaceae bacterium (assembly GCA_913062865.1). Lineage (GTDB taxonomy): Bacteria > Pseudomonadota > Alphaproteobacteria > Rhodobacterales > Rhodobacteraceae > CAJXWO01. Next base: position 90,352 of record CAJXWO010000001.1, read on the forward strand.
CGGGGCCGGATCTGGTGCTAGTCGATCTGCGCCTGCCCGGGATGAACGGGCTGGAACGCTTCGCGTCGGCGGTCGCGGCCGCCGCCTGTCCGGTGGCTTTGGTCGCCGGGCCGCTCAGGTTTCGCATCGCCCGCGAGGCATCGGCCCTGGGTGCCGCGGGAACGGTGAGCAAGAGCCTTGCGCTTCGGGATTTCACCGATGCCCTCGACCAGCTTCTGGCGGGGATGCCGGTGATCCTCACCGATCCCGACGTGACCGGCCCGCCCGCTGCCACGCCTGACGAACTGACCGTGCGTGAGCATGAGGTCATCACGCTTGTCGCCGCGGGCTGGTCGAACCGCGAGGTGGCCGAGCGGATGGGATTGCGGGAAACCACGGTCAAACTGCATCTCAAGACGCTGTCGGGAAAGCTGGGTGCGCGCAACCGGACCCATGCGGCGGTCATCGCCCGGGACAAGGGTTTGATCTGAGATCTGATCCGAGCGGGTGACGTCAGTCGCGCCGTTGCGCAAGATCGGTCAGGTGGCTCGCCGCACCGGTCAGGGCGGCATAGTCGTCCTCGACGACAAAGACCGGGAACTGGTCCAGGAATTCGGAAAACCGGCCCTTGTCGCGGAACGCCTCGGCAAAGCCGAACCGGTGCAGATAGGGCGCCAGCGCGCGGGACACGCCGCCCACCAGGTAAAGCCCGCCGAAGGGCAGCATGATCAGGGCCAGATCGCCGGCGACACGGCCCATGAAGCGCGCGAAATCGGCCACCGCCCGTTCGGCCACCGGGTCTGCGTCGGTCTTGCAGGCCTCCATGATCTCGGCCGCCTTGGGGCGCGCATCGCTGCCCACCGCGTGGGCATGCACCCGGTAGAGCATTTCCAGCCCGCGGCCCGACAATACCTCTTCGACGGCGGCAAAGCCGTGCTTGTCCTCGATGAAACGGGCGATCTTCAGGTCGTCCTGATCATGCACGGGCAGGCTGACATGGCCCGATTCCGACGGCGGCACGAAGACTCCCAACTCGGTGCGAAAGACCGAGGCCGCGTTGAACCCGGTGCCCACCCCCATAACCATCTGCGCGGCATGTTCGCTGGCGGGTTGGCCCTCGCAGATGCGGGTCACGTTGGCCGGGTCGAGATGGGGCAGGGCATGGCCCTGGGCCTGCAGATCGTTCAGGATCGCGAGGATTTGCGCGCCGGTCGCCCGGCCCAGCGTGTCGCGGTCGAAGGTCCAGTCGTGATTGGTCAGCTGTCCGACCCCATCGCGCACCGGCCCTGCAACGGCGACGCAGGCGGCATCGACCTCGGGGCTGCCGCACTCTTCCAGAAAGCGCGAGAGCACATGGGCGAGGTCGCGATGCTCGGCATTCTTGTAGCGCTTGACGCTACCTGACCGCACCACGGGCCCATCGGCCAACGCCACGCGGGTATTGGTGCCGCCGATATCGGCGACCAGGGCGACAAGGGGGTCTGGCGGGGTCATGGGATCACCTGGTTAGCGCTAACTTCAGCGCCTCATAGGACGCTTTCGGTGTGCGCTGCAAGCTGTCGAAATCCACATGCACAAGGCCAAAGCGCTTGTCATAGCCCAGGGCCCATTCATAATTGTCCAGAAGCGACCAGATGAAATAGCCATGCACCGGCACGCCCTCGGCCAGCGCCTTTTGCACCATGGCCACATGGGCGTTGAGATAGTCGATGCGGTCGGTGTCCTCGATCCGGCCACCCTCGATCCGGTCGGGCGCGGCCATGCCGTTCTCGGTCACGATCAGCGGCAGGTCGCCGGTATACTCCTCGGCGGTGCGCTTGAGAAACCGGTAGAGGCCTTCGGGATAGATCTCCCAGCCCATCTCGGTCTTGGGCAGCGGGCCGTCGACCTCGTCGAGCGACGGCCAGGGCTCGTTGTTGGGCGCGATGATCTTGCGGGTGTAGTAGTTCAGGCCGCACCAGTCGACCGGCGCGGTTATGGTCGCGAAATCATCCTGCCAGCCCGCGGGCATGTGCGGGCCCAACCCTTCCATCACGCTGTCCGGGTAGGCGCCCTTGAAGACGCCGCCCAGGAAGAAACGGTTGTAATAGCCGTCATAGCGTTGCGCCGCGGCCTGTGCGACCTCGCTGCCATCCACAGGCGTGGGCCATTCGAAGTTGAAGACCGCGCCCAGGTTACCCAGCCCCAGGCCCCGCAGCGCCTGGATCGCGGTGCCATGGGCCAGAAGCACATGGTGCATGGCCCGGGCCGTGGCGCGGATGTCGCGCAGGCCCGGCGCGTGGTGGCCCATGAAATGGCTTAGCCAACCCACGCACCAGGGCTCGTTGATGGGCGCCACCGAATACATCCGGTCGCCGATCCGGCCCATGATCACCTGCGCGAACTCACCGAACCAGCCCGCGATGTCGCGGTTGCGCCAGCCGCCCAGATCGGCGAGCGGGCTGGGCAGCTCCCAGTGATAGAGCGTGGCGCAGGGCTTCAGCCCGCGCTCCAGCATCGCGTCGGTGAGCCGGTCGTAGAAATCGAGCCCCTCGGCATTGGGCGTGCCGCGCCCTTCGGGCAGGACGCGTGCCCAGCTGGTGGAAAAGCGGTAGCAATCGAAGCCTACGGCGGCGACAAGATCCAGATCCTCTTCGTAGCGGTGGTAGTGATCGCAGGCGCGGTCGCCGTTTTCGGCCTTGACCACGTTGCCGGGGGTGCGCGCGAACGTGTCCCAATGGGTTTCGCCGGCGCCACCGAAGCGGTGGCCCTCGATCTGGTAGCTCGACGTGGCGGTCCCGAAGAGGAAGCCATCGGGAAAATCGGATCGTTTGAACTGCATGTCGGGGCTTTCTCAGGTTGGGGCAGGACCGGTGGACTGGCCGACGGTCAGATCGGCCTCCATCAGGTGTTGGGCAGGGCCGCTTCCGGGCGCTTCGATCAGGTCGAGCAGCATGCGCGCGCAGCGCCGCCCGGCCTCGCGCACCGAAGAGCGGGTGGCGGTAAAAAGCGGGACGGTATCGCCGTTGCGTAGGTAGGACAGGTCATCGTCATGGGTGATGACCGACACGTCGCGTCCCATGATCAGGCCCGCATCCTGGATCGCCCGGCGGATGCCGATCGCGCAGATCATCGAGGCGCTCAGAAAGGCTGTGGGGGCATCCGCGCGGTCCAGCATGTCGCGCGCGGCACGGTAGCCGTAGACCTCGGTCATCTCGCCCGAGCGCATCAGCGACGGGTCGGGCTGCAGGCCCCGCGCCGACAATGCCGCCTCGAACCCGTCGCGGCGCCGGTGGGCGAAATCCATCTCCTCGAGCCCGTTGACGAGCGCGATGCGTCGGTGGCCCAGATCCAGCAGGAACTCGGCCGCCCGGCGAAAGGCACGCGTGTTGTTCACGTCGAGCCAGGAATAGGGCAGGTTCACGTCCGATGCACGGCCATGCACGACGAAGGGCAGGCCCAGATCCGTCAGAAGCGGTATGCGCGGCTCCATCATCTTGGGGCCGTGCACGATGATGCCGTCAACGTGCCCCTTGGCCCGCAATTCGCGGTAGACCCGCGCCTCGGCCCCGTCATCGACAAGCGACAGCATCATGTCGTAGCCCGCACCGGAGTAGGTCTCGCCCGCGCCGGCGATGAAGTCCCCGAAGACGGGGTTCACCATCTCGTGCTGGGTCGAGACGGGAATCACGTGTCCGATGGTCATGGACCGGCCCGTGGCGAGGCTGCGCGCCCGGGTGTTGGGGCTGTAATCGAACCGGCGCGCCGCCGACAGAACCCGTTCGCGGGTGGCCTCGCTGACCTCGGGATAGCCGTTCAGCGCACGGCTGACGGTGGTCTGGGACAGTCCAAGGGTCTGGGCCAGTTCTTTGAGGTTCATGCCTAAGGGTCTTCAAAGCGCTTTCAATTGATCGGACGATACGAAGAGTTTTCCGACCCGTCAAAGCCTGTCTGATGCTGCGCCGCGTCTTTGCAAATGCAGCATAATTCAAGGGTTAAGCAGCCGCAAAGAGCGATTGACACGGCGCGTGCGATGGGGAAGTGTGACCGTGTCCAAAGCGCTTTGGGGTGACTCGGGCGCGTCAACGTGTTTCGTGGGCACGCGCCGGTTTGATCCCTGCGCGTGCGAACAGGGAGGTTACCATGAAATCCACTTTCTACGCAGGTGTCGCCGCGGCCGCTTTGACGGCGGGCATGGCGCAGGCCCAGGAGCTTGTCTTCACCCCCGGTGAAGGCGATTTTAACTGGGACAGCTACAACAGCTTTGCCGATGCGAACGATTACAGCGGCCAGCAGGTCACGGTGTTCGGCCCTTGGCTGGGTCCGGACCAGGAACTGGTTGAAAGCGTGCTGGCCTATTTCAACGCCGCCACGGGCGCCGATGTGCGCTATACCGGCTCGGACAGCTTCGAGCAGCAGATCGTCGTGGACGCCGAAGCGGGCAGTGCGCCCAACGTGGCCGTCTTCCCGCAGCCGGGCCTGGCGGCGGACATGGCATCGCGCGGGTTCCTGACGCCCCTTGGCGAGGATACCGGTGAATGGGTGGCCGAGAACTATGCCGCTGGCCAGTCCTGGGTCGATCTGGGTACCTATGCGGGCCCCGATGGAAACGATGACCTGTATGGCTTCTTCTACAAGGTCGATGTGAAATCGCTGGTCTGGTACGTGCCGGAGAACTTCGAGGATTTCGGCTACGAGATCCCGCAGTCCATGGAAGAGCTCAAGGCGCTGACCGACCAGATGGTCGCCGATGGCGAAACGCCCTGGTGCATCGGTCTGGGCTCGGGCGGCGCCACCGGCTGGCCCGCGACCGACTGGGTCGAGGACCTGATGCTGCGCACGCAGGAACCTGCGGTCTATGACGCCTGGGTGGCGAACGAGATGCCCTTCGACGATCCCGCCGTCGTGGCCGCGATCGAGGAGTTCGGCTATTTCGCGCTGAACGATGACTACGTCGCCGGCGGCTCTGATGCCGTGGCCTCGACCGATTTCCGTGACAGCCCCAAGGGTCTGTTCTCGGCGCCGCCCCAGTGCATGATGCACCGCCAGGCCAGTTTCATCCCCGCCTTCTTCCCCGAAGGCACCGAGGTGGGCGTGGATGTCGATTTCTTCTACTTCCCCGCCTATGAGGAAAAGGATCTTGGCAGCCCGGTCCTGGGCGCCGGCACGCTCTGGGCGATCACCAATGACAGTCCTGTGGCCCATGGCTTGATCGACTTCCTCCAGACGCCCATCGCGCATGAGCTGTGGATGGCGCAGCAGGGCTTCCTGACCCCGCATTCGGGCGTCAACACGGAGCTTTATGCCAATGCCGCGCTCAGGGGCATGGGCGAGATCCTGCTGGGCGCGACCACCTTCCGCTTCGACGGGTCCGACCTGATGCCCGGCGGCGTCGGTGCGGGCAGCTTCTGGACCGGCATGGTCGACTATGCCTCGGGCGCCAAATCGGCCGAAGAGGTGGCGTCGGAAATCCAGTCCTCCTGGGACGCGCTGAAGTAACCGGCGCCCAGCGCCTTCCCCCGTCCCGGGCCTGACCCGGGACCTCGCGGCCCGCCACGGGCGCAGGTCCCCGGTCCATCACTGGGGCGGGATCTTTCCGAAAGCGAACTGACCGGTCCGCGCGGGCGGCGGCACGAGTGGGGAGGAGACCACCATGCATCCAGCCATTCAGGGGCTTATCACCATCGTCATCGGCGTAGGCGGATGCGCAGGGTATTTCTACTTTTCCAACATGCTGCTGGACAAGGTCCTGTTCCCGGCCAAGGGCCCCAATGCCGGGCGCAACATCAAGCGCGCCAACATGATCCGGCCCTGGCTGTTCCTGTTTCCCGCGCTGTTCGTGCTGGGTCTTTACCTGACCTATCCCGTGATCGAGACCCTGCGCCTGTCGCTGACCGACCGGGTGCCGGGGGGCGGATACACCTTCGTGGGCCTCGACAATTACGCCCAGATGTTCGGCGAGCCCAAGTTCTGGGAGGCGATGCGCAACAACATGCTCTGGCTCGTTGTTGTGCCCGCCGCCGCCACCGGGTTCGGCCTTCTGGCAGCGCAGCTGACCGACCGGATCTCCTGGGGCAACCTGGCCAAATCGCTGATCTTCATGCCGATGGCCATTTCTTTTGTCGGCGCGGCGGTGATCTGGAAACTCGTCTACGACGCGCGGCCCATCGACCAGGAGCAGATCGGCATCCTGAACGCGGTCTACCTGGCCCTGGGCGGGGCCGAGCCGCAGCAATGGCTGACCATTCCGTTCTGGAACAACTTCTTTCTCATGGCCGTGCTGATCTGGATCCAGACGGGCTTTGCCATGGTGATCCTGTCGGCCGCCCTGCGCGGCATCCCCGAGGAAACGGTCGAGGCGGCCATCGTCGACGGGGCGGGGCCCTTCCAGATCTTCTTCAAGATCAAGGTGCCACAGATCATGGGCACCATCGTCGTCGTCTGGACCACGATCACCATCATCGTGCTCAAGATCTTCGACATCGTCTTTGCCATGACCAATGGCCAGTGGGAGACGCAGGTGCTGGCCAACTACATGTACGACAAGCTCTTCCGCGCCAATGACTGGGGCGTGGGATCGGCGAGCGCCATGGTCATCATGCTGCTGGTGACACCGATCCTTGTCTGGAACGTCTACAACGCGCGCAAAGAGATGCGCTGAGGGGGGCTGGGCACATGGACAATATCGCCGGCAAGAAATCGAGCCTGACCTGGGCCGTACATATCTCGGTGGCGCTGCTCGTGCTGCTTTGGCTTCTGCCCACCATCGGGCTTTTCGTGTCGTCCTTCCGGACCGCGGACCAGATTTCGTCGACGGGCTGGTGGAAGGCGCTGTTCCCCACCGAACAGACCCTGACCCTCCGCACCAAGACCGCCGAGGCGCAGACGCAGGAAAACGGCGTCTACGTGATCGAGGGCAATATCTACGAGGACGACCCGGCGGGCGAAGGCAAGGGCGAGGCCGACATCACGTCCTGGGGCATCAGTTCGCGCGACGTGTCTGCTTTTGCCCCCGGCGATACGGCCGAACTGCGAGGCGGTGGCACGCTCACGCTCGAGGCCAGTGGCGCCTACCGCATGGAAAGCGTCGAGGAATTCAGCGGCAGCCGCGGGCAGCGCGTGTTCGTCACCGCCGAGGTTCCGCCGGAATTCACCCTTGAGAACTACGAGACCGTGCTTCTGAGCGGCAACGCGACCGACAGCATGGCCAAGGCGTTCTTCAACACGCTGACGGTGACGATCCCTGCGACGATCATCCCGATCCTCATCGCGGCCTTCGCGGCCTATGCGCTGGCCTGGATGGATTTCCCGGGCCGGGCGCTCTTGATCGCCTTCGTCGTGGCGCTTCTGGTGGTGCCGCTGCAACTGGCGCTCATCCCGCTACTCAAGCTGCATCTGGGGATCGGCATCGGCAAGGGCTACCTGGGCGTGTGGCTGGCCCATACGGGCTTTGGTATGCCGCTGGCCGTTTATCTCTTGCGCAATTACATGGTCGGCCTGCCGCGCGACATCATCGAGAACGCGCGCGTCGACGGCGCGACCGAGTTCCAGATATTTGTGCGCATCATCTTGCCGCTCAGCTTTCCCGCGCTCGCCAGTTTCGCGATCTTCCAGTTCTTGTGGACCTGGAACGATCTTCTGGTGGCGATCGTGTTCCTGATCGACGCGACCGGGGACACCACCGTGATGACGCGCCAGATTGTTGAGCTTCTGGGCACGCGCGGCGGCAATTGGGAGATCCTCGCGACTGCCGCCTTCGTATCCATCGCGGTGCCGCTCTTGGTGTTCTTCGCGATGCAAAAATACCTGGTGCGCGGCCTGTTGGCGGGATCGGTGAAATAGGACAACCCGACCCCGGACCTGATCCGGGGTCTCATGGCCCGCCGGGGATGCGCCCCGGGGCTGCGACGAAAAGGAAAACGGAAATGAACGTGCAAACCGACATGCGGGCGGCACAAAGCTTGGAAAAGGATTGGTGGCGCGGTGCGGTGATCTACCAGATCTACCCCCGCAGCTTTCAGGACAGCAACGGCGACGGCATCGGCGATCTTCTGGGCATCGTCCAGCGCCTGCCCCATATCGCGGCGCTGGGGGCGGATGCGGTCTGGATCTCGCCCTTCTTCACCTCGCCGATGAAGGATTTCGGCTATGACGTGAGCGATTATTGCGGCGTCGATCCGATGTTCGGCACGCTCGCCGATTTCGACGCGGTGGTCGAGACCGCCCATGCCTTGGGGCTCAAGGTGATGATCGACCTGGTGCTCAGCCACACTTCGGACCAGCATCCCTGGTTCGCCGAAAGCCGCGCCAGCCGAGACAACGCGCGCGCCGATTGGTATGTCTGGGCCGACCCCAGGCCCGACGGGACACCGCCCAACAACTGGCTGTCGATCTTCGGCGGGCAGGCCTGGCAATGGGACAGCCGGCGCGAACAGTACTACCTGCACAACTTTCTGGTCAGCCAGCCGGACCTGAACTTCCACAATATCGAGGTGCAGGATGCGCTGCTGGATGTGGCGCGGTTCTGGCTCGACCGCGGGGTGGACGGGTTCCGGCTCGACACGATTAACTTCTACTTCCACGACGCGCAACTGCGCGACAACCCGGCCATGCCGTTCGAAGAGCGCAACGACACGATCGCACCTCGCGTGAATCCCTATAATCACCAGCGGCATGTCTACGACCGCAACCGCCCCGAGAACCTCGATTTCCTGCGCCGCTTCCGCGCGGTACTGGACGATTACGGTGCCACCACGGCCCTGGGCGAGGTGGGCGATGCGCAGCGCGGGCTCGAGATCCTGGGCGAATACACCGCCGACGGCGATAAGGTGCACATGTGCTACGCCTTTGAGCTTCTGTCCTCGGCCAAGCCGACGGCGGCGCGCATCGCCGATGTGTTCGATCACTTCCAAGAGGCGGCCTCGGAGGGCTGGGCCTGCTGGGCCTATTCAAACCATGACGTGGTCCGCCACGCCACGCGCTGGGGGCTCTCGGATGCCGCGCAGCGGGCCTATGCCACGCTGATGATGTGCCTGCGTGGCTCGGCCTGCCTCTATCAGGGCGAGGAACTGGGTCTGGCCGAGGCCGAGATCGCCTATGCCGACCTTCAGGATCCCTACGGCATCGCGTTCTGGCCCGAGTTCAAGGGCCGGGACGGGTGCCGCACGCCCATGGTCTGGGAGAACAACAATCACAACGGCGGCTTTACCACGGGCGATCCGTGGTTGCCGGTCAGCCATGACCATCTGCCCCGGGCGGTCAGCGCACAGGAAGAGGATCCCAGCGCGCTGTTGCACCATTACCGCCGCGCCATCGCCTTCCGCCGCGCCCATCCTGCGCTGGCAAAAGGCGCGATGACAGACATGACTGCGTCGGGCAACGTCGTGCATTTCCTGCGCCGGGACGGGGACGAAACGCTGTTCGTGGCCGTCAATCTTGGCGACGAGCCCGCCACATGCGCACCGCCCGAGGGCGACTGGGCCCAGATCGGGGCGGAACTGGGCAGCGTGGCGCCGGGGCCGGACGGACAGCTGCACCTGGGTCCCTGGCAGCCCAGCCTGCTGCGGCGGATCTGAGAAGAAGAACGAGGGGAGGAGCGCGTCATGGCCGAATTGAAACTGACCGATGTCGCAAAGACATATGGCGGCACGGTCGAGGTGCTGAAACATATCGACCTTGATATCAAGACGGGCGAGCTGATCGTCTTTGTCGGGCCATCGGGCTGCGGGAAATCCACGCTTCTGCGGATGATCGCGGGGTTGGAAAGGATCACCGGCGGCACGCTCGAGATCGACGGCCAGGTGATGAACGATGTCCCGCCTGCACAGCGCGGCATCGCCATGGTGTTCCAGTCCTACGCGCTTTATCCGCATATGACGGTCAAGGACAACATGTCCTTCGCGCTGAAGATCGCCGGCAAGTCGCAATCCGAGATCGACGCGGCGGTGGAGAAGGCCGCGAAGATCCTGCAGCTTGAGCCTTACCTCGACCGTCTGCCCAAGGCGCTGTCAGGCGGCCAGCGGCAACGCGTCGCCATCGGTCGCGCCATCGTGCGCGACCCCAAGGTGTACCTGTTCGACGAGCCGCTGTCGAACCTCGACGCCGCACTCCGTGTGGCCACGCGGATCGAGATCGCGCAGTTGAAGGAATCCATGCCCGACTCGACCATGATCTACGTCACCCACGACCAGGTGGAGGCGATGACACTGGCGAGCCGCATCGTGGTTCTGGCCAACAAGGGCATCGCCCAGGTGGGCACGCCGCTCGAGCTGTACGAACGGCCCGAAAACGAGTTCGTGGCGCAATTTATTGGCTCGCCCGCGATGAACCTGATCCCGGGCGAGATCGTGGGCACCGGCGCGCAGACCACCGTCAAGCTCGAGGGCGAGGGCACTGCCGTGTCCGCCGTGCCCACAACCGAGGCGGATATGGGCCTCAAGGTCAATGTGGGCGTCCGCCCCGAGGATTTGCGCGAGACCGAGGGCGATTACCTTCTCGACGGCAAGGTCGATATCCTCGAGGCCCTGGGCGAGGTCACGGTGCTCTATTTCGTGGCCGAGCATGGCCGCGACCCGGTGATTGCCAAACTGCCCGGCATCCATGACGACTTGCGCGGCAAATCCGTGCGCCTCACCGCCGACCCCGCCAAGGTGCAGATCTTTCACGAAGGCAAATCGCTCTGGTATCGCTAGGCCCCGCAGGCCCCGCCCGCTATGCTGGTGCAAAAGCGGGCAGGGCAGGCAGGCCATGAATATCCTTTTCGCCTCGATCGAGGATCTGAACGACTGGATCGAGCCCTTGGGCGGGCATCCCCAGGTGAAAACGCCGAACCTGACGCGCCTTGCGGCGCGCGGCATGCTGTTCCGCCACGCCTATGCGCCCGTGCCCGCCTGCTCGCCGTCGCGCACGGCGGCGCTTTTCGGGCAGGCGCCCTGGCGGACGGGGGTCTATTCCAATGGCCAGAAATGGACAGACGCCTATCCCAAGGGACAGCGCCTGTCGCTGATCGGAGCCTTGCGCGACGCGGGCTACCGAACCGAGGGCGCGGGCAAGATCTTTCACCTCGACACCCGCGGCATCGACCCAGAGGATTGGGACCGCTACCACCGCAAGGCCGCGCATCTGAAATATCCGCCCATCAGCCGCGCGAGTGCCGAAGGCAAGATGGGCCCCCTGGGCGATTTCGGCCCGGCGCCGGACGACCGGCCCGATTTCGACCGGATCAACACCGACTGGATCTGCAGCCGCATCCAGCCCGGCGCGGATGGCCAGGTCTGGGGCTTTGGCCTGTACCGGCCGCATCTGCCCTTTATCGCGCCGCAAGCGTTTTTCGACCTTTATGCAGGCCCCATCGACCCGCCGCCGGGGCTGGGCATGCGCCGGTTCCGCCCTGGCAATGACAAGGTGCTGGAGGGGTTGCCAGAGGAGGCGCGGGCAGTCATCCGCCGCTTCACGGGCCGTGTGCTGCACCGGTCCGGCGAATACGCGGATTACCTGCGCGCCTATCTGGCCTCGGTCAGCTATGCCGATGCGCTTCTGGGCGAGGTGCTGGACCGGCTGGAGGAAACCGGGCAGGCCGAAAGCACGCTGGTCGTGCTCTGGTCGGACCATGGCTGGCAATTCGGCGAGAAACTGGCCTTTCGCAAGTTCACGCTGTGGGAGCGCGCGCTGCGCGTGCCGCTGATCTTCGCCGGCCCCGGTGTGGCCCGGGGTGTGCGACGAGCCTGTCTCACTCCTCGATCTCTATCCGACCCTCATGGCCCAAGGGGGCGGTCGGGCGAAACATGCGCTCGATGGCTGCGATCTGAGCCCGGCCTTGCGCGGTGATCCCTGGCAAAGACCCACGCCCGTGATCTAGACCTGGGGCACCTTCGAGGACGCGCAAGACAGCCGCATGGCTTTTTCCCTGCGCAGCCGGTCGCATCGCTACACGCTCTACTGGAACGGCGGTGAGGAACTGTATGACAGCGAGGCCGACCCGTTCGAGCATCGCAACCTGTTGGCCGAGGGGGCCAGCGGCAACCTGCGTGCTCTGGCCGACAGCTACCAGGCCAGCATGAACGACGCGATCCCCAGTGTCGCCGCGCAGGCAGGGGCCTGATTTTTCGCAGAAAAATCCAAATTACAAAACACTTCTGCGAAGGGTTTTGCCCGGGGCCACACTCTTCGCAGAAGAGTGTGGCGGAACGGTCTTCTGCGAAGACCGTGTCAGCAGATCACCTGAAGCGGCTTGGCATTGCAGATGATGATGAACTGCCCATCGCTTTCGATCAGGTGATAGCCGCGACGGCGCACCTCGAGCTCCAGCGTTTCGCGGCCGATCTCGCGCACCACATGGGCCACGGAGCGGCGCACCACGCCGCCTGCGGCGGCGGATTTGGCACTGAAGATCTGGTCGATCCAGGGGCGGGGGTCGGAGAGGCGGGCAAGGTCTGACATGGACCGACCTTGCCCGTGCTTGGGTTAAGGGCGGGTTACCTCACGCCCGGCGCCGCCGCCGGCCGCCACGACCGCCGCCGGCGGCCGCCGCAGCGGCCGCGGCCTGGGCCGCCTCGGGGAAGGTCTGCCCCTCGGCCACGGCATCGAGCACGCGCGAGAACTTGATCCACTCGCCGCCATTCGCATCGTTATTCATCAGGAAATTGGCCGCCTTGATCGCCTCCATCTCCACCTGGCGGACCGGGTTCATGATCGCGCTGGTCATGCCCGCGCCGATGGCCATGGGCAGGAAGGCCGCGTTGATCCCGTGCCGGTTGGGCAGGCCGAAGCTGATGTTCGACGCGCCGCAGGTGGTGTTCACGCCCAGCTCTTCGCGCAGCTTGCGCACGAGGGTAAAGACCTGCCGGCCAGCCGTGGCCATGGCCCCCACGGGCATCACCAGCGGATCGACCACGATGTCATGGGCGGGAATGCCGAAATCGGCGGCGCGCTCCACGATCTTCTTGGCGACGGCAAAACGGACATCGGGATCTTCCGAGATGCCGGTGTCGTCGTTCGAAATGGCCACCACTGGCACGTTGTATTTCTTGACGAGCGGCAGGATCGCTTCGAGCCGCTCCTCTTCGCCCGTGACCGAGTTCAGAAGCGGGCGGCCCTCTGCGGCGGCCAGCCCGGCCTCGAGCGCGGCGGGCACCGAGCTGTCGATGCAGAGCGGCACGTCTACAAGGCCCTGGACCAGTTCGATCATCCGGGTCATCAGCGGCGGCTCGGTCTCGTTCGGGTTGGGGTTCGAGTTGTAGACGACGCCCGCATTCACATCGAGCACCATCGCTCCGCAGGCCACCTGTTCCAGCGCATCCTTCTCCACGGTCGAGAAATCGCCCGCTTCCAGTTCTGCGGCCAGTTTCTTGCGGCCCGTGGGGTTGATCCGCTCTCCGATCACGCAGAATGGCTCGTCAAAGCCGATGGTGACGGTCTTGGATTTCGATTCGACGACGGTGCGGGTCATGGAGGGATCCTTCAGGATTGGTTGGCCGGGACGCCCGAGGCGCCGCCGTTTGCGATGGCCCACTCGGCGTTGGCCTTGATGCCGCCCAGCGGGAAGAAGTGCACGTTGGTGATGTTGAAATTCGGGTTGGCGGCCTTGTGGGCGGCCAGCGCTTCGATCACGTCGTCGGGCTCGTAGGGCAGAAGCAGCTTGGAGACGTCCATCGCGCGTTTTTGCAGGACCTTGAGCGACGGGCCCACGCCGCAGGCGATGGCGAACTTGATCAGGGTCTGCAGCTTTGCGGGCCCGGCGATGCCGATGTGGATGGGCAGTGCGATGCCCGCATCCCGTAGGCGGTCGGCCCACGCAATGATCGGTTTCGGGTCGAAGGCGAACTGGGTGGCGATGGCCATCTCGGCATCGGTGCGTTCCGAAAACGCCTGTTTCCAGCGCAGGGCGGCATCCACTTCCCGGGTGCCACCGTCGGGGTCGATGTCGCGATTGCCCTCAGGGTGGCCCGCGACGTGCAGCCGCTTAAAGCCCGCCTTGTCGAACAGGCCCGTCTCCATCAGCTGCATGGAGCTGTGAAAGGCGCCATGGGGTTCTGCCACGCCGCCCGCCAGCAAGAGCGCCTGGTCGACGCCCGCCTCGCCCTGGTAGCGCGCGATCCAGTCGTGCAGGGTTGCCGCGTCCGTGATGATCCGCGCGGGGAAATGGGGCATGACCGGATAGCCTTCGTCGGCCAGCCGTTTGGCGGTGGCGACCATGTCCTCGATGGGCGTGCCCTCAATATGGGCGATATAGACGCGGGTGCCAGCGGGCAGGAGGTCGCGGAAGCTGTCGATCTTGGCCGCGGTGCGCGGCATCACCTCGATCGAGTACCCATCGAGAAAGACCTCTACATGGGCCGGCGTGGCCGTTTTGACCTCGTCCTTCTTTCGGAAATTCAGCAAAGCCATTGCGGCCTCCCACATCTGCCGGGCTGTCAGGCCCATCCGTCGTTTCCAATCAGCGCCTTGAGCCGCGCGTCATCATACTCAGCGTCGATGCGCGCCGTCTCGGCCTCGGCAATCGCGTCGGGCTCGCCGTCGCGCGGCTCGGGGGCGGATTTACGCCACTCGGCCAGATAGGCATCCGTGTCCGAGGCACCGACCTTCATTGCCGCCCGGTCGATCGCCTGTTCGAAGCGCTCGGGCAGCGGCCGCTTGGCCCCCCGCCGACCCTTTCCCACGATCACCTGGGCCGGAATATCGCGCCAGTAGACGATGGTCAGGCCAGGCATGGTTTGATTCTCCGCGTCACGTTTTCCCTTTCCTAGAGCAGGCGCCGGGGCGGGCAGGGTCGGTTTTCGACAGAGTGTCGGCGTTGAGCGACCTGCGCGGATGCGGGCCGTGTTGTGCGGTCGCGTCCAAGTAATCCGGTCGGGCCGCCCTGTCGGAGATTTCACCACACTGTCGCAATCGCTTGCGCGATGGTCCTGTTGAGACTACCTTTAACCCAATTCGAAATGGAGGGCGTGTCCCATGGCGCCCAGGCGTCCCATAGGTGCGGGCGTGTTCCCGAAACCGGTTGACAGCCCCGCGCCGATACCGCCCGATCCGGCCGAGCTTTATGCGGCCTTGGATCTGGGTACAAACAGTTGCCGCATGTTGATTGCCCAACCGAAGGGCAGCCAGTTTCATGTGGTCGACAGCTTCTCGAAATCGGTGCAGCTTGGCGCCGGTCTTGAGGGGTCTCGCCGATTGTCCCGCTCGTCCATGGGCCGGACCATCTCGGCTTTGCGCGTGTGTCAACAAAAGATCAAGCGCCACAAGGTCAAGCGCATGCGCCTTGTCGCGACCGAGGCGTGCCGCCGCGCGGTCAATGCGCGGGATTTCATCCGCAAGGTCCGGGCGGAGACCGGGTTGCAGCTCGAGATCATCCAGCCCGAGGAAGAGGCGCGGCTGGCGGTCATCTCTTGCGCGCCGCTTGTGTCGACCAAGACCGAACAGCTGCTGGTCGTGGATATCGGCGGCGGCTCGACCGAGCTTGTGTGGATCGACCTGACATCGGTGCCAAAGCGCGAACGCCCCCGGGCCATCATGCGGCTGCATGCAGGCTTCCACACGCCCGACAGCCCCTTTCCGGCGGCCAAGGTCGTGGACTGGATCAGCGTGCCCTTGGGCGTTGCGACCCTGCGTGATCAGTTCGACGATGTACAGGATGACGCGGCGCGCTTTGCGCTGATGAGCTGGTTTTTCGAAGAGAACCTGGCCGAGTTCGCGCCCTACAAGGACGAGCAGACCCGGATCGGCTTTCAGATCGTGGGCACCAGCGGGACCGTGACGACCGTGGCCGCGACCCATCTGGGGCTCAAGCGGTATGACCGGACCAAAGTGGACGGGCTGCGCATGACCTCTGACCAGATCGACAAGGTGATCCGGGGATATCTCGATCTTGGCCCCGAGGGGCGCCGCCGTGATCCGCGCATCGGCCAGGACCGGCAGGCATTGATCATGTCCGGGGCGGCGATCCTACAGGCTCTGTTGCGCTGCTGGCCGACGGACCGGCTGAGCGTTGCGGATCGGGGCCTGCGCGAGGGGTTGCTTTATGCGCAGATGTCGGCAGACGGTGTTCTCGAGGATGCACCCTATTAGCCAAAGCCGTCTGCGAAGGCTTTGGTGCCAAACAAATCTTCGCAGAAGATTTGCCTTTGATCGGTTTTCTGCGAAAACCATGCAGAACGCGGGGGATCAAATCCTTCGTAGATGGATTTGATAGCAACGCAATGCCCAGGAAGACCAAGAACACCTCCGGACGGGGCCAGCGCGACCTCAAGGTCAAGGTCAAGACAGCGCGCGGCCGCAAACTGAGTTCCACGCTCTGGCTCCAGCGCCAGCTGAACGATCCCTATGTCAAGCGCGCCCAGGCCGAGGGGTATCGCGGTCGTGCCGCATTCAAGATCCTCGAGCTTGATGACAAGTACCGCTTTCTGGTGCCCGGCGCCCGGGTGGTCGATCTGGGCTGCGCGCCTGGCGGCTGGTGCCAGGTTGCGGTGGCCCGGGTCAACGCACTCGGAGAGAAGAAGGGCAAGGCGGTCGGTCGTGTCCTCGGCATCGACCTGCAGGAGGTCGAGCCCATCCCTGGTGCCGAGATCCACCAGCTCGACTTCATGGAAGACGGGGCCGACGACAAGGTCAAGGAGTGGCTGGGCGGTCCGGCGGACGTGGTCATGTCGGACATGGCCGCGGCATCCTCGGGTCACAAACAGACCGATCACCTGCGCATCGTCGCCCTGTGCGAGGCGGCGGCGGAGCTTGCGTTCGATGTCCTCGAGGAGGGTGGGACCTTCGTGGCCAAGGTGCTAGCCGGCGGGGCCGAGGCAGAGCTTCAGACACTGCTGAAGCAGCGGTTCCGGAAAGTGGTCAATGTCAAACCGCCGGCATCGCGCAGCGACAGTTCCGAGAAATTCGTGGTGGCCAG
Source organism: uncultured Paracoccaceae bacterium (assembly GCA_913062865.1). Taxonomy (GTDB): domain Bacteria; phylum Pseudomonadota; class Alphaproteobacteria; order Rhodobacterales; family Rhodobacteraceae; genus CAJXWO01. The sequence goes on from CAJXWO010000001.1 coordinate 107,198, forward strand.
CGGTTATCGCGGTTGGTCCGACGGCAACGCCGCGCCCTGAAGCGACCGGATCGCGCCGCGCCGCAGGTGCGCCGCCTCGGTCGCCAGGGGAGCCGTGTCCGTGATACGCGACCGTGCCGCATGGGCGCGTGCATCCTGGTGCCAAAGGGCGAACAGCCGGGCGCGTCGGGTTGCGACCGGCACGCGCGGGCCACCGTCGATCACCAGGGCGAGCGGGTCGTGGGTTGCGGATGATTGGTACGCGGGCCGGGCCATGGGCGTCTCTCCTGAACGAGACGCGCGGGATAGCCCCGCCCGATGGCATCAATTGGCCGGGCGAGCGGCAATATCGCGGCTGTTTACCAGCACAACCCGGCCGACCGCGCCGCGTGCTCAAAGAGCATTATTCAAAAGCACCGGGAAAATGGCGGAGAGACAGGGATTCGAACCCTGGGTGGGCTTGCACCCACAACGGTTTTCGAGACCGCCCCGTTCGACCACTCCGGCACCTCTCCGCGGGGGTCTGGAGGCGTCGTTTACGCATTCCTTTCCCGGCGCGCAACCGCTTTCACCATAATTTTTTTACCGCTACGCCCGGATTGGAATCCGAGCGCGTCTCGCCTAGCTTAATCGGGGTCATACAGGAGAACCCCGCGATGCGTGCGCGCCTGATCCAAGCCGCCCTTGTCTTCATCGTCAGTGCCCAAACCGGGTTGGCGCAGACAGGGTCCATGCCGGACCGATTGCTCACCGCGCTTGGTTTGCCGCAAATCGTCGAGATCATGCGCACCGAGGGTCTGCGCTCGGGCGATGAGCTGGCGCGCGACATGATCATGGGCAGCGCGCTCGATCAATTGCAGCGCGACGTGGACAGGATCTACAACCCGGATGCCATGGAACAAACCGTGCGGGCAGGGTTCGCGGAGGCTGTTGGCGACACGGATCTGGCACCGCTCGTGTCCTTCTTCGAGAGCGACGAGGGCCAGCGCGTTGTCGGACTGGAGCTGAGCGCCCGGCAGGCGATGACCGATCCGGGCGTCGAAGAGGCCGCGCGTGAGCGGGCCCGTAGCCTCGACGGCTCGGACGATCCGCGGTTCGCCCTGGTCACGCGGTTCATTGCCGCCAATGATCTGGTCGTGGCCAATGTTGCGGGTGCGCTCAACTCGAATTTCGCCTTCTACAAGGGGCTGGGCGACGGTGGCGCCTTCGAGATGAGCGAGGGTGACATGCTGGCCGATGTCTGGAGCCAGGAGGATGAGACCCGGGCCGACACGCGCGAATGGCTCTACGCCTTTCTCTTGATGGCCTACGGGCCGCTCGGGGATGGGGATCTTGAGCGCTATATCGCCCTGTCCTCCACACCCGAAGGCCAGGCCATGAACCGTGCGCTTTTCACCGGGTTCAACTCGATGTTCGACCAGATTTCCTATGCCTTGGGCCGGTCCGCCGCGCGGGCCATGCAATCCGAAGAGCTCTGAGCCGTGTCGCGGGTCCGCCGGGGGTTGACTTGGTCCCCGTTTGCCCCGATACACCGCCACCTGACCCGGTGCTTTCGTGCCGGGTCTCATATTTGAACCATCGCCCGGACAGCCGGGCGCGCTGTTCGAGGCGGGCCAAGGGCCCAAGAACTCCGGGCACACGGGGCCATAGAACGCGGTAGAGAAAAGGAAGACGCGATGTTCGCTGTCCTCAAGACCGGCGGCAAGCAGTACAAGGTCACCTCGGGCGACATGCTCCAGGTGGAAAAGCTGGCCGCAGATGCTGGTGAGAAAGTCCAGTTCAACGACATTCTGATGCTGGGCGGCGACACTGCCGTGATCGGCACCCCCTTCGTCGACGGCGCCGCCGTGCAGGCCGAGGTGGTCGAGCAAATCAAGGGTGACAAGGTCATCCACTTCGTCAAGCGCCGCCGCAAGCATTCGTCGAAGCGGACCAAGGGCCACCGCCAGCAGCTGACGCTGCTGCGCGTGACCGAGATCCTGGCCGAAGGTGCGGACAAGTCGGGCGTGAAGGCCGCGATCGGTGCAGGCTCGGTGGCCGCAGGCACCGTTGCCGCTGCTGCCGCGACCGACGCCAAGCCCGCCAAGGCGGAAAAGAAAGCGGCTGAAAAGCCCGCCGCGAAAAAGGCCGAGCCGAAGGTCGACGCGCCTGCGGCAGCCGAGGTCGAGGGCACCAAGCCCGGCAACCTTCTGACCGAAGCCCGTGGCGGCCAGCCGGACGATCTGAAAAAGATCTCGGGCGTTGGCCCCAAGCTGGAATCGCTTCTGCACGAGAACGGCGTGTTCCACTTCGACCAGATCGCCGCTTGGACCCCGAGCGAGATTGCCTATATGGACGATCAGCTGTCCTTCAAAGGCCGTATCGAACGCGACAACTGGCTGGAACAGGCAGCCACGTTCGCAGCAGAACAGGAGTAACGACCCATGGCACACAAAAAAGCAGGCGGTTCATCCCGGAACGGGCGCGACTCTGCCGGTCGTCGTCTGGGCGTGAAGCTCTTCGGCGGTCAGCACGCGATCCCCGGCAACATCATCTGTCGTCAGCGCGGCACCAAGTGGTGGCCGGGCGAGGGCGTCGGCATGGGCAAGGATCACACCATCTTTGCCACCGTCGAGGGTGCCGTGACCTTCCGCAAAGGTCTCAAGGGCCGCACCTATATTTCGGTCCTGCCAATGGCCGAGGCCGCGGAGTAAGCCGACCGTAAGGATTTCCAGCATTTGGAAACAGGGGATCGGCGGCAGCGCCGGTCCCCTTTCTCGTTTCTGGTTCACGTAGCGTCAGGAGCCCTGTCATGGGTGTCGCCCTGGTCAGTTTCTGGATTTTCGCGGCGTCGCAGATCGCAACGCCCGGTCCGGCCAATATGGCGCTTCTGGCGACGGGGGCGCGCTACGGCTTTGGCGCGGCACTGCCCTTTGTGGCGGGTGTGGCGCTTGGCAAGCAGCTGGTGATTTGGCCGGTGGGATTTGGCCTGATGGACCTGGCGGCCCGCGCGCCCTTGGTCTTTGAGGGCCTGAAATGGGCGGCACTGGCCTATATCCTGTGGCTCGCCTGGAAGATCGCGGGCGTCCGGCTGTCTTCCGAGGGCCACCCGGAACAGGCGCCGGGGTTCTTTGCGGGGCTGATCGTGCACCCGCTGAACCCCAAGGCCTGGGCGATGATCGTGACGGGTTTCACCAGTTTCGTGGCGCCCGGCACGCCTACCTTGCAGGCGACCGCCTTGATCGCCATCTGCCTGCTAAGCGCGCAGGTTCTGTTTCACCCGATCTGGACCTTCGCCGGGGACCGGATCGCCGCCCGCCTCACGGGCACACCGGCGGAACGCACGTTGATGATCGGCCTGGCCATCCTCACCGTGGCGTCGGTTCTGTTCGTGCTTTTCGGAGGAGAAAGCGCATGAGTTTTGATGTTGTGGGGACCGTGATGGACCAACCCGTGATCGCCACCGACCGGTTCGACCTGCGCCCCCTGCGCCGGTCGGATATGGGTCTGATCGAGATGTACGGGGCCGATGAGCGGGTTGCGCGCATGACCCGGTCCATCCCGCACCCTCTGCCCCCCGGCACGACCGAGGCCTATGTCCGGCGTGCCATGGCGACCGACCGGAGCGAAGATGTCTGGGCCATGGACGGCACCAAATCCGGCGGACCCGAGGTGATGGGCGTGATCGCCCTGGAACGCATGGATCGCAACCAGTCCGAAGTGGGCTATTGGGTGGGCCCGGCGTTCTGGAACACGGGCCTTGCCTCTGACGCGGTCCGTGCCCTGGTCGACGCCAACCCGATGAACAACGACACGATGTTCGCAAGCGTGTTTCAGGACAACCCGGCTTCGGCCCGTGTCCTGACAAATTGCGGCTTCGAATATATCGGCGATGCCGAGGCCTTCAGCGTGGCCCGCAACGGCAAGGTCGCCACCTGGACGTATATCCGCAAGATGCGCTAGGCCCGGCGCTTGAGCCCGGGCCGGTTGCGCTGTATCGCAAACCCTGAAGAAAGACAGGCCCGGCCATGAAATTCCTCGATCTTGCAAAGGTCTTTATCCGCTCCGGCTCGGGCGGCGGGGGCGCAATCAGCTTTCGCCGTGAGAAATACATCGAATACGGCGGCCCCGATGGCGGGGATGGCGGCGATGGCGGGTCGGTCTGGGCCGAGGCGGTCGAGGGGCTGAACACGCTGATCGACTTTCGCTACCAGCAGCATTTTTTCGCCGAGAACGGCCGCCCCGGCATGGGCCGCCAGCGTACCGGGGCCAATGGCGACGACATCGTGTTGCGCGTGCCCGTCGGCACCGAGATCCTGGACGAAGACGAAGAGACGGTCATCGCCGACATGACCGAGGTGGGTCAGCGAGTCTGCCTGGCCCAAGGCGGCAATGGTGGCTGGGGCAACCTGCGCTTCAAGACCTCGACCAACCAGGCCCCGCGCCGCGCCAATCCGGGGCAAGAGGGGGTCGAGCGCACGATCTGGCTACGGCTCAAGCTTATCGCCGATGTGGGCCTTCTGGGCCTGCCCAACGCGGGCAAGTCGACCTTTCTGGCCGCCACATCGAACGCGCGGCCCAAGATCGCCGATTACCCCTTTACCACGCTGCACCCCAATCTCGGTGTCGTGGGGGTCGACGGCGTTGAGTTTGTCGTGGCCGACATTCCCGGCCTCATCGAAGGCGCCCATGAGGGGCGCGGCCTGGGCGATCTGTTTCTGGGCCATGTGGAGCGTTGCGCGGTTCTGCTGCACCTGGTCGATGGCACGTCCGAGACCATTGGGCAGGATTATCGGACCATCATTCACGAGCTCGAAGCCTATGGCGGGCATCTGGCCGAAAAACCCCGCGTGACGGTTCTGAACAAGATCGACGCGCTGGACGAAGAGACCCTGGCCGAGGCCAAGGCGACGCTCGAGGCCGAGGTGGGCCGCCCGGTCATGACCATGTCCGGCGTCAGCAAAGACGGCGTGACCGAGGTGCTGCGCGCGCTCCGGGCCGAGATCGACGAGGATCGCCTGCGCCACAGGTCCCCCCAGGAGGTCGAAAAGTGGCATCCCTGAGCGACGCCAAGCGCCTTGTGGTCAAGATCGGATCGGCCCTGCTGGTCGACCGCGCCACGGGCGATTTGCGCCGCGACTGGCTCTTGAGCCTTGCTGCCGATGTGGCCCGGATCAAGGCGCGGGGCACGGACGTGATCCTTGTGTCCTCGGGCTCCATCGCGCTGGGGCGCGGGGTGCTGGGCCTGCCCAAGGCGGACCTCGCGCTCGAGCAATCCCAGGCCGCTGCCGCCGTGGGGCAAATCCGGCTGGCGCGGGCCTATGAAGAGGCGCTGGCCCCGCACGGTCTGACCACGGGGCAGGTGCTGGTCACGCTCGAAGACAGCGCCGACCGTCGCCGCTACCTGAATTCCCGCGCGACGCTGGGCACACTTCTGGGTTTGGGCGTGGTGCCCATCGTGAACGAGAACGACACCATCGCCACCGATGAAATCCGCTATGGCGACAATGACCGTCTGGCGGCACAGGTTGCGGTCACCGTGGGCGCGGATCAGCTGGTGCTGTTGTCGGATGTGGACGGTTTCTATTCCGCCAATCCCGCCACCGATCCAACCGCCCGGCGCTATGACGTGATCGACGACATCACCCCCGAGATCGAGGCGATGGCGGGCGATGCGGGCTCGGGCCTGTCGAAGGGCGGGATGAAGACGAAACTGATGGCCGCACGCATGGCCACCGGCGCGGGCTGTGCCATGGCGATCACCGAAGGGTCGGTGCATAACCCCCTGAGCGCGATGGAAAACGGCGCACCCTGCACCTGGTTCACCCCGCAGCTCGACCCCCATGCGGCACGCAAGCGCTGGATCGCGTCGATGAAGCCCAAGGGCACGATCACGCTCGACGCGGGTGCCGCGCAGGCGCTGGAGCGTGGCAAGAGCCTGTTGCCCGCGGGCGTCACGGCAGTGACCGGCTCCTTTGGCCGGGGCGATCCGGTGGCCCTGACCGGGCCGGACGGGCAGGGGCTGGGGCAGGGTCTGGCCCGATACACCGCCGCCGAGGCCCGCGCGATCAAGGGGCACCGCAGCGACGAGATCGAAGATATTCTGGGCTATCCGGGCCGCGCCGCGCTGATCCACCGCGACGACATGGCCCTGTAACGCCGCCCCATGCTAGACTGAGCCCAAGGAGGGACGCCCGATGAAGGACATGGACACCATCCCCGCCATCATGGCCGAGATCGGCCAGCGCGCCAAGGCGGCTGCGGCCGAGCTGGCCTTTGCCCCGTCCCCGGCCAAGTCCGAGGCGCTCAATGCCGCTGCCGATGCTATGTGGGCCCGCCGCGCCGAGATCCTCGAGGCCAATGCCAAGGACATGGACTTTGGCCGCGACAAGGGGCTGTCGGACGCGATGCTTGACCGGCTTCTGCTGACCGAAGAGCGGATCAAGTCGATGGTGGAGGGCGTCCGCGCCGTCGCCGCCCAGGACGATCCCGTGGGCGAAGTGATCGAGGATTGGGACCAGCCCACAGGTTTGCATATCCGCCGGGTGCGCACGCCCCTTGGCGTGATCGGCGTGATCTATGAAAGCCGGCCCAACGTGACCGCCGATGCGGGCGCGCTGTGCCTGAAATCCGGCAACGCGGTGATACTGCGCGGCGGGTCGGAAAGCTTTCATTCCGCGGGCGTGATCCATGACTGCCTGCAAGAGGGGCTGCGCGCCGCAGGTCTGCCCGAGGATGCGATCCAGCGCATTCCCACCCGCGACCGGGCCGCCGTGTCCGAGCTTCTGAAGATGACCGATACCGTCGACGTGATCGTGCCGCGCGGAGGCAAGGGGCTTGTGGGCCTTGTCCAGCAAGAGGCGCGCGTGCCGGTCTTCGCCCATCTCGAAGGGATCGTGCACATTTTCGTCGACAAGGATGCCGCCCCCGAAAAGGCCCTGCGCGTTATCCTGAACGCCAAGACCCGCCGCACGGGCATTTGCGGCGCGGCTGAATGCCTGCTCATTCATCGTGACGCGGTGTCGACCATCGGGCAGGGCGTGATCCGCGCGCTGATCGATGCGGGCGTCGAGGTGCGCGCGGACGCGACGCTCAAGGCCATCCCCGGCACGACCGAGGCGACCGAGGCCGATTGGGGGCGCGAATTCCTCGACAAGATCATCGCGGCCCGCGTGGTCGATGACGTGGACGGGGCCATCGCCCATATCCGGCAGTACGGCTCCCAGCACACCGACTGCATCCTGACCGAGAATGACGATACCGCCGCGCGGTTCTTCCAGCGACTCGACAGCGCGATCCTGATGCGCAACGCCTCGACCCAGTTCGCGGACGGCGGCGAGTTCGGGATGGGCGCCGAGATCGGCATCGCCACGGGCAAGCTCCATGCGCGCGGGCCGGTGGGCGCGCGGCAGCTGACGAGCTTCAAGTACCTGGTCGAAGGCGACGGGACCGTCCGGTCCTGACACTCAGATCTCGAGCGTAATCGCGGTCTCAGAGCAGCTAAAGCGCGGGGTGCGGCCCATTTCGGCCGCGCAGCGCGGCAAGAGCGCGAATTGCACATGGGCCGGCGCCAGGTCGCCCGTGGCATGTGGGGCCGGTCCCAGCCGATCCCAGAGCGCGGGGTCGACGGACAGCTTCGTGCCCCGCGCGTCCAGCCGCCATGCCGTGTCGGTCTGAACGATCACCTCTCCGCCCGCGGGCAAGGCGGTTTCGAGACAAAGAAGTCCGAGAAAGGCTAGCTGTACCTCGTCGCGCCGAAGGTCGCCCTCGGCGCGCCAGTCGACGCGCAGGCGTCCGCCCGACGTGACCTGCACCAGCGTGCGCCGGATGTCCCGCTCGCCCAGCATCTGTCCGTCCGACACGGTGCCGAAGGCCACGCGGAAGAACCGGATCTGGGCGCTGGCGCTGTCCACGCTGTCCGAGATCAGGGACAGTTCCGGTCCCATGCCCGCGCCCTGCAATGACAAAAGCTCGATCCCGTTGTGGATTGCGCCTACGGGCGAGATTAGATCATGGCAGATACGAGAGCCGACAAGCGCGGCCAGATCGGGGTCCGTCATGCCCATGACATGCCCCCGCAGCCCGAGGAGAGTGCGATGGATGACATGAATGCCATTCTGGAACCCGGTATGCTGGTGCGCCACCCGACCGAAGAGGCCTGGGGCATCGGGCAGGTGCAGTCCAATATCGGTGGCCGCGTGACGGTGAATTTTCGCGAAGAAGGCAAGGTTGTCATCGATTCCCAGCGCGTGGCATTGATCCCGGTTTTCGACTCTTAGGTTTATATAGTTAGGTTAACACAACCTAAAGAAGAGTCCAGTCGACCGGTGCGCGCCTTGCCAAGCACCGGGACGCACCGTAGAACGCGGCCACCCCAAAAGGAGCCGACCCGCGCCCATGCCCGAGGCCGATCCCCAGTTCACCGTTCGATTGGCCGAAACCGAGGCCGAGATCCGGGCCGCGCAACGCCTACGCTACGACGTGTTCGTCGATGAACTGGGCGGCGGCGGCGATCTTGTGGATCACGCGGCCCGGCTGGAACGGGACCGGTTCGACCCATTCTTCGACCATCTGCTGCTCTTCGATGCGGCGCGGCGCGACGAGCAGGGCGCGCCGTCGGTCGTGGGCGTCTACCGGCTGATGCGGCGTGACCAGGCCGAACGCGCCGGGCAGTTTTACTCCGCCGACGAATATGACCTGACCCCGCTCTTGCGCTCCGGCCGCGCGATGATGGAACTGGGCCGGTCCTGTCTGCACCGCGACTACCGCGGGGGCAGCGCGATGTTTCATCTCTGGACAGGCCTCGCCGACTATGTGCAGAACCACGGGATCGAGATCATGTTCGGCGTGGCCAGCTTTCACGGCACCGATGTGCAGGCGCTGGCCCAGCCCCTGTCGCATCTGCATTACGCCCATCTGGCGCCGCCCGAGATGCGTGTGCGCGCCCAGGCGGCGCATTTTCAGCCCATGGACCTGCTGCCCCGGGACCAGGTGGACCGCCGCCGCGCGATGCTCGAGACGCCCGCGCTGATCAAGGCCTATCTGCGGCTGGGCGGTTTCGTGGGTGACGGGGCCTTCGTCGATCATGCCTTCAACACGACCGATGTGTGCCTTGTGATGGACACGGCCCGCATGAACGACCGCCAGAAAAGCCTTTATACCAAGGCCCGCGCATGAGCCCCACCTGGCGGTCCGAGGACGAACCGGCGCCCGTGCCGATCACGCCCATTGGCTGGGTCCGGGTGGTGCTCAAGGGGGGGCTCGCGGGGCTGGTGACCTTCGGCTGTCTTGGCCTTCTCTTGCTCGTGCGGCTGATCGAGCGGCCGGTCTTTGGCCTGCGCCGCCCCGTCACGCCCTACATCACCCAGTTTGTGTGCCGGGCGTTTTTCGTCATCACCGGCATCGGCTGGCTCATCGAAGGCCGGCCCATGGTCGGCGACGGGGCGGCGGTGGCCAACCATTCCTCGTGGCTCGATATCTTCGCTCTGAACGCGGCCAAACGGATCTATTTCGTCTCCAAGGCCGAGGTGGCTGGCTGGCCCGGCATCGGCTGGCTTGCACGGGCCACGGGCACCGTCTTTATCCGCCGCGACCGGGCCGAGGCGCAGGCTCAGACCCAGGTCTTCCGCGACCGGCTGCGCGCGGGCCACCGGCTGATGTTCTTTCCCGAGGGGACCTCGACCGATAGTCGCCGGGTGCTGCCCTTCAAGACGACGCTGTTCGAGGCGTTCTTTGACGACGGGTTGCGGAACGAGATGGCGATCCAGCCGGTCAGCGTTATCTACCGCGCGCCAGAGGGGCAGGATGCGCGGTTCTACGGCTGGTGGGGCGACATGGGCTTTGGCGAACACCTGCTCAAGGTGTTGGCCGCGCCCCGGCAAGGGTCCGTGACGCTGGTCTATCACGCGCCTGTGCCGGTGGCCGAAATGGCCAACCGCAAGCAGATGGCGCAACGGCTGGAGGCTGTCGTGAGGGCAGGGCTCCAGGACCGCATGGCAGAGCCGGGCAGCCGGCCGGAATAGCCCAGCTGGCCTCTTGTGTGAACGCTACAGGATCGGCGCGCAGAGGGTCCTGAGGGTGGCAAGCGCGTCTTCCTCGCGCCAGATCTCTTCGCCCAGGGCGAAGAAATCGGTGACCGGCGCCAAAGCTTCCACATGGGCGGTGTCGAGCGCGCCTTCGGCCACCACGGGCACCTCGATCATCTCGGACCACCAGGCGAAAAGCTCCGCGTCGGCCACGGACCCGTCGCCGAGTGGGGTCTGGGCCACCGGCCCGAACGAGACGTAATCGGCCCCGGCCTCGCCTGCGGTCATGCCGTCATGGCGCGAGGCCCCGCAAAAGGCCCCCACGATCGCATCGGCTCCAAGCGCCTTGCGCGATTTCCGCACCGAGCGGGCATGATCGCTCAGATGCACCCCATCGAGGCCCAGACGCTCGGCCAGCACCACATGCTCGGCAATCACGATGGCCACGTCGCGGGCATGGGCCACCTCGCGCAGGGTATCGGCCGCGCGCGAGATCTCGTCTTCGTCCCGGGTCGACAGCGCCATGCGCAGACAGGCCACGGGCACGGCGTCCAGCACGCGGGCCAACCGGTCGGGAAAACTCGACAGGGTGATTTCCGGCGGGGTGATCAGATAAAGCTGCGGCTGCTCGGGCTCGGCCATTCTTTGGGGCTCCTGACCAAAGGTTTTTGCTCTTTTAACGGGGCGTCGCGGCGTTGACCATGCCTTGCGCCACGGCCCGGGCTTCCGTATCTGTCGGAGGCCTTCAGCTTGAGGAACCGGATGCCAGAGCCCACCGCTTCGCCCGCCCCACAGCCTGCCTTTGTCCTGGTGCGTCCCCAGATGGGGGAAAACATCGGTGCAGCCGCGCGGGCGATGTGGAATTTCGGGCTGGACCGGATGCGGCTGGTCGCCCCCAGGGACGGTTGGCCCAATCCGTCGGCGGTTGCGATGGCCAGCGGCGCGGGGCGGCTTCTGGACGCCGCGCAGCTGTTCAAGGATACGGCGGGCGCGGTTGAGGACTGCACCTATGTCTACGCCACCACGGCGCGCCAGCGGGGGCTGACAAAGCCCGTCTTCACCCCCGAAACCGCCATGCAGGACGCGGCCCGACGGATCGCGGCGGGCGAGAAGGTCGCTGTGCTCTTCGGGCCGGAACGCGCGGGGCTGGAGAACGACGATATCGCCCGGGCCAACGCGATCATCTCGGTGCCCGTGAACCCGGAGTTCCCGTCGCTCAACCTGGCGCAATGCGTGCTGCTGACGGGGTACGAGTGGCGCCGCCAGACGGCTCAGACGGTGGGCGAACGGGTCGAGCTGGCCGGGTCCAACTGGGCGACCGGGCTCGAGATCGAGAAACTGGCAGAGCATTACGAGGTTCGGCTGGAAGAGGCGGGGTTCTTTTTCCCGCCGGCCAAGGCCGAGGGCATGAAGATCAACCTGCGCAACCTCTGGAGCCGGATGCGGCTGACCCGGTCGGATGTGCAGATGCTACACGGGGTGATGCGGCAAATGGTGCGCTGGAAAGAGCGCGGCAGCGATGCACCTGACCCCGTGGAGAGACGGAGGAACGGATGAGCGGCAAAAGACAGTTGTTCGAGGAAGTCGGGGATGTTCAGGCAGCGCGGCCCGCAGCCACGCCGGGCGTGATCGACAGCACAAGGCGCGGTGCGCGCGTGGCGGTGCGGGTCTGGTTGATGATCCTTTTCGCCCTGGTGGTGTTGATGATCTCGGTCGGCGGTCTGACGCGGCTGACCGACAGCGGGCTGTCGATCACCGAATGGCGCCCCGTGACCGGAGCCTTGCCGCCGATGAATGCGGCCGAGTGGGACTCGGAATTCGAGAAATACAGGGCGATCCCGGAATACCAGCTTCAGAACCGGGGCATGAGCCTTGAGGAGTTCAAGGTCATCTATTGGTGGGAATGGGGCCACCGGCAACTGGGCCGCGTGATCGGGCTGGTCTGGGCGCTGGGGTTCTTCGGCTTCCTTCTGGCGCGGAAGATCCCGCCGGGCTGGACCGGGCGGTTGTTCCTTCTGGGTGTCCTGGGCGGCGTGCAGGGGGCCGTGGGATGGTGGATGGTCGCCTCGGGGCTCACGGGCACCATGCTCGACGTGGCGAGTTACCGGCTGGCCACCCATCTGGGCCTGGCCTTCGTGATCCTGGGGCTAATCGCGTGGTTTGTCTTCCAGCTGGGCCGCGAGGAACGCGACCTGATGCAGGCGCGCCGTGCCAAGGAATACAAGCAATTCAGCATCTCCACGGGCCTTATGCATTTTGCATTCCTGCAGATCCTGCTGGGCGCGCTGGTGGCGGGCATCGACGCAGGCCGCACCTTTACGGACTGGCCGCTGATGGCCGGGGGCATCCTGCCGCCCGACCTTTTCGCGCTTGAGCCGTGGTGGCGCAACTTCTTCGAAGACCCGGGGCTTGTGCAGTTCATGCACCGTGTCGCGGGGTACTTGCTGTTCATCATGGGGTTTGTCGCCTGGCGTATCGGCCGCCGCAGCGCCAATCCGACGACGCGCACGGCCTTCAATGCGGTGATGGCGGTGCTGACCCTGCAAATCGTGCTTGGTATCATGACCGTGCTTTACATCGCGCCGTGGCACCTGGCGATCCTGCACCAGCTGACTGCCGTGCTGCTTTGGGTGCTGATCCTGCGCGCGCGCTACCTGTCGAACTATCCCATCGTCACCTCTGTCCGGGAGCGTCTGGCATGACCACCATGACCGCCTATCAAGACCTGATGGCCTTTCAGCGCGAGACCGAGGCGCTGGCCGAAATCGCGGGCCGCCTGGGCTGGGACCAGGAGACCATGATGCCGCGCTGTTCCGCCGACCAGCGGGCCGAGGAAACGGCTGCGATCAGCCATGTGCTGCATCAACGCCGGATCGACCCGCGGGTCGAGGATTGGCTGGGCCAGATCGAGGATGATGCGCTGGAGCCCGAGGCGCAGGCGCAGATGCGGCTTATCCGGCGCGACTTCAACCGCACGCGCAAGATCCCGCCCAAGCTCGCGACCGAGATCGCCCGCGTCACCAGCCGCGCCCAGGGCCAATGGGCCGAGGCGCGCGCGAACGAGGATGTGGCGGCCTTTCTGCCGGTGCTCGAGCAGGTCGTGCAACTGCGCCAGGAGGAGGGGCACGCCCTGGCCGAGGGCGGCGATGCCTATGACGCGCTGCTGAACGATTACGAGCCCGAGGCGAAAGCGGCCGAGATCGACGCGATGTTCGCCGCCATGCGGCCCCGGCTGGTGGCTTTGCGCACTGCCGCTTTGGACCGCCCGGCACCAGCACCGGTTAAGGGCGATTTTCCAGCGGATGTGCAATTGGCTTTGGCGCGCGATGTGGCCGTTGCCTTTGGCTATGACCTCGACTGCGGGCGGATCGACCTTGCGGTGCACCCGTTCAGTTCAGGCTCGGGCCGGGATGTGCGGATCACCACGCGCACCAACGCGGACGATCCCTTCAACTGCATCTATTCCACGATCCACGAAGTGGGCCATGCCAGCTATGAGCAGGGCATCGACCCGGCCTATTTGCTGACGCCGCTGGGCGAGGGCGTGTCCATTGGGGTCCATGAAAGCCAGAGCCGGATCTACGAGAACCAGTTGGGCCGCTCGCGCGCCTTCACGGGCTGGCTGTTCGAGCGCATGACCGAGCGGTTCGGGGATCTGGGCCTTGATGGGCCGGATGCCTTTTATGCTGCCGCGAACCGCTTGCATAACGGCTATATCCGGACCGAGGCGGATGAGGTGCAATACAACCTGCATGTCATGCTGCGGTTCGACCTGGAACGCGCCTTGATCTCGGGCGATCTGAAGGTAACAGATCTGGAAGCCGCGTGGAACGATCGCTTTGCCGCCGATTTCGGCTTTGCCGTCGACAAGCCGTCGAACGGCTGTCTGCAGGATGTGCATTGGTCGGTCGGCCTGTTCGGCTATTTCCCGACCTACAGCCTGGGCAACGTCTATGCGGGCTGTCTTTACGAGGCGCTGCGCAAGGCGGTTCCGGATCTCGACGATCACCTTGCCCGGGGCCATCTGACACCCGCCACGGCTTGGCTGCGCGAGCATGTGCAGCGCCATGGTGGACGGTATACGCCGCGCGATCTGATCGCCCAGGCCAGCGGGGCGCAACCGGGGCCGGAGCCGCTTTTGTCGTATCTGGAAGAGAAGTTCGGCGCGCTTTACGGGTTCTGAGCCCGAGAGACGCGGGGCCGTTGGCACGGCCCCGCGCTGGTATCGTCAGGCGGTTGCGGTCTGGCCTGTGCCCATGACGGCGTCAAGCGACCACTGGCCAGCACCCATCGCGGCGACGGCAAGGTAACCGCCAGTCAGCGCCACGTTCTTGAGGAACTGGGTCATTTGCATCTGGTCTGCGGGCACGAAGTGATAAAGCACACCCGCCAGCAGGGTGAAGGCCGCCAGGGCCAGGGCGACGGGACGGGTGAACAGCCCTGCGATCAGGGCAAGGCCCGCACCAATCTCGAACAGGACGACGGGCCAGCCAAGGAAGGCGGGGATGCCACCGGTCGCCATGAAGGCGGAAAAACCCGGCACATCGGCCAGCTTGCCGATCCCGGCCATGACGAAAAGAACGCCCATCATCACACGGGCGATCAGCGGAACGAAGGTTTGATTGGTCGACATTGAACGCATTTCCCATTGTTGCGGTTCGATGCGCCGGAGCTAGCCCGGTTCGCAGCCGCAGAAAACGCGCGGATTTCACGAAGTCATGTTCGAATGCGCACAGATGGCCCCCCGCGAAGCACCCGGGGTCGATCACTCGGCGCCGGGCCCCTCCGGTCCATCCGCATCGGGGCTGGACGCGTCCGCTTCGGTGTCGTCATCGCCCTGATCGGCGATCCACGCGACCGAGACCACGACCTCACCTTCGGCGGTGTTGAACACCCGCACACCTCCCGCGCTACGCGACCGGAATGAAATGCCGTCGACCGGCACCCGGATCGACTGACCCGTCGACGTGGCGAGCATGATCTGGTCGCCGGGCTCCACAGGGAAGGCCGCCACGATGGGCCCGTGCTGCATCTGCTTGGCCCAGGCGGTGACGCCCATGCCGCCGCGCCCGCGCACAGGGTAGTCGTGGGACGAGCTGAGCTTGCCCGCGCCCTTGGCGGTAATGGTCAGGATCAGATCCTCGGCTGCCGACATCTCGATATAGCGATCATTCGAGAAGTTGGGATCGGCTACCGCCTCTTCGTCTGACCCTTCGGCCTCGTCCGTGAGCCCCGCCATGGCGCGGCGCATCTTGAGATAGGCGGCACGTTCCTCGGCCGTGGCCTCGAAATGGCGGATGACGGCCATGCTGACAACCTTGTCGCCATTGCTGAGCTTGATGCCCCGCACGCCGGTCGATTTGCGGCCCTTGAAGACGCGCACTGCGGTGGTGGGGAAGCGGATCGCGCGACCGGAATCCGTCACCAGCATCACGTCATCATCCTCGGACGCGATGCGGGCATTCACCAGTTCCACGCCCTCGGGCAGGTCCATGGCGATCTTGCCGTTGCGCATCACATTGGCGAAATCCGACAGCGCATTGCGGCGCACGTCGCCCGCGGTCGTGGCAAAGACGATCTGCAGGTTCTGCCATTCGTCCTCGGGCACATCGACGGGCATGATCGCCGCAACCGAGACACCGGCGGGGATGGGAAGGATATTGACGATGGCCTTGCCCTTGGAGGTGCGGCCCCCCAGCGGCAGGCGCCAGGTCTTCAGCTTGTAGACCATGCCGTCGGTGGTGAAGAACAAAAGCTGTGTGTGGGTGTTGGCCACGAAAAGGCGCGTGACCACGTCGTCATCCTTGGTCGACATGCCAGACAGGCCCTTGCCGCCGCGCTTTTGCGCGCGGAAATCGGCCAGCGCCGTGCGCTTGATATAGCCGGACTGGGTGACGGTGACGACCATGTCCTCTCGTTCGATCAGGTCCTCGTCTTCCATGTCGCCGGACCAGTCGACGATCTCGGTGCGGCGGGGCACGGCAAAGAGGTCTTTCACCTCTTGCAGCTCATCGCGGATGATCCCCATGATCCGATCACGCGACCCCAGGATTTCCAAGTATTCCCGGATCTTTGCGGCCAGTTCTTTAAGTTCGTCCGTGACCTCCTGCACGCCCAGTTGCGTCAGGCGCTGGAGCCGCAGCTCGAGGATCGCGCGGGCCTGTGCTTCGGACAGGTTATAGGTCCCGTCGTCGTTCATCGTGTGGGTCGGGTCGTCGATCAGCCGGATATATTCGGCGATATCGCCTGCGGGCCAACGGCGGGTCATCAGCTTTTCGCGCGCCTCGGCCGCGTCGGCCGAGCTGCGGATGGTCGCCACGACCTCGTCGACATTCGACACGGCCACGGCCAGGCCGCACAGGATATGGCTGCGTTCGCGAGCTTTGCGCAGCTCAAAGGCCGTGCGCCGGGCCACGACCTCTTCGCGGAAGTCGATGAAGAGCGTCAGGAAGCGGCGCAGGGTCAGTTGCTCGGGCTTGCCGCCATTCAGCGCAAGCATGTTGCAGCCGAACGAGGTCTGCATCGGCGTGAAGCGGTAGAGCTGGTTCAGCACGACCTCGGCCGTAGCGTCGCGCTTGAGCTCGATCACCACGCGGACGCCGACGCGGTCGGATTCGTCCTGCACATGGGCCACGCCTTCGATCTTCTTCTCGCGCACCATCTCGGCGATCTTTTCGATCATCGCCGCCTTGTTCACCTGGTAGGGGATTTCGTCGATGATGATGGCGTAGCGGTCCTTGCGCAGCTCCTCAACCCGGGTCTTGGCGCGGATGATGACGCTGCCGCGCCCCTCCAGATAGGCCTTCCGCGCGCCGGAGCGGCCCAGCATGATGCCGCCCGTGGGGAAGTCGGGGCCGGGAACGTAGTCGATCAGCTGTTCCGAGCTGAGATCGGGATCGTCGATCAGCGCCAGCGTGGCATCGACCACCTCGCCCAGGTTGTGGGGCGGGATGTTGGTGGCCATGCCCACGGCGATGCCGCCTGCGCCATTGACCAGCATGTTCGGGAACCGCGCGGGCAGGACGGTGGGCTCCAACTGCTTGCCGTCGTAATTGTCCTGGAAATCGACCGTGTCCTTGTCGATATCCGCCAGAAGATAGGCGGCGGGCTTGTCCATGCGCACCTCGGTATAGCGCATGGCGGCGGGGTTATCCCCGTCCATGGACCCGAAATTGCCCTGGCCGTCCAGAAGCGGCAGAGACATGGAGAAATCCTGCGCCATCCGCACCAGAGCGTCGTAGATGGCTGAATCGCCATGGGGGTGGTACTGGCCCATCACGTCGCCCACGGGGCGGGCGGATTTGCGGTAGGCCTTGTCATGGGTGTTGCCGGTCTCGTGCATCGCGTAAAGAATGCGCCGGTGCACAGGTTTCAGGCCATCTCGCAGATCGGGGATGGCGCGGCTGACGATCACGCTCATCGCGTAGTCGAGATAGCTCGACTTCATCTCCTCGACGATGGAGATGGTAGGCCCGTCATGGGCTGGGCGTTCAGGAGCGCCGTTTTCGTCTTCGTTTTCAGGGGGTTCTGGCGTGTCGTTCACGTGGGCGTGCCTGTCCGGTCTGCGGTCTATATCTTGTTGGCACCTTTATATCAGAGCCTGAATGTAGGGTGCAATGGCCCAGGCACGCCAAGTTTGGCAGCCTAGGAATGGTGCTGCTAACACACTGTTTTTATTGAAAAGTAATCCGCATTGGGCATCATCGGATTATAACCAAGAAACGACGAGGTATGAGATGGCGATGACCGAGACGGAAATGATGCTGAAGGGGTATGGGCTGACCACGGCCGAGATGTTCTACCGGATGCCGGATTTCCAGAATGTTTTGAACGTCTTCCTGTGGCAGGACTACGATGTGGCCCCCGATCACCCGCGACTGTTCGAGTTCATCGAGTTCTGGCAGGACGAGATCGAGGGACCGCTGCATTCGGTTCGCTTCACCCACCGCAAGATGATCGCGCCGGGGGAATGGCGCAACGTGGTGGGCGAGTTCACGTATCATTAGGACGCGCTGTTCCGGTCTCCCTTGTGGGAGGCCGTCATAGCTGCGATCGGGGCAGCCCTCAGGGAATGATGCGGGTATACTTCACGCCTTCCAGCGTGGCGCCCGCACGGATTCCCGACTGGCCGAAGATCACCGCGATCACCGGGGCGGTGACAGTGGTGGTTTCGGCCTGCAGGGTCTGGCCCACATTGTCGAAAGCGTATTCGATATCGGCCGAGGCCGCCCAGCCGGGCGAGCGGCGGAAATTCATCAGCGCATCGTTCGTCATGAAGAACAGGACATGGCTGTATTGCTGCGCGCCGATCTGCAGCCCGCCCGACGCCTTGGCAACGGAATAGTAATCGACCGTGGCACCGCCCACGCGCAACGCGCCGCGGCCATAGGCGCCGCCCAGGCCCAGGCCCGCCTCGGTCACCACGGGCATCACCAGCATGCCGGTGGATTTCTGTGCGAGGTCAACGGTGTTGGGATAGCGCGCATACATCTGGCTCAGTGTCTGGTCGACGCGGGCGTCGATCTTGGGGGCACCGTCGGAGCCGACGCCATTGCCGCAGGCGGCCAGCGCACCAGTGGCGAGAAGCGCCGCACCAAGGCGGCGGCGGGTCATGTGGGTCATGGTCATGCCTCTTGAGGGACTGCTCTGTTCTTGTTGACCGAAGTATAGGCCGCGCCGCGGCGCAAGTCACGCCCGCAGCATCGGGGCCAATGGCGTCGGCAGCTTACTGCCCGCGCAAGCGGCGGGCCACATCGGGGGCGAAATAGGTCAGTATCCCGTCGCAGCCCGCGCGTTTGAAGCACATCAGGCTTTCCATCATCGCCTTTTCGCCGTCGATCCAGCCATTGAGCCCGGCGCCCTTGATCATCGCGTACTCGCCCGACACCTGGTAGGCATAGGTCGGCGCGCCGAACGTGTCCTTCACCCGGCGGCAGACGTCGAGATAGGGCATGCCGGGTTTCACCATGACCATATCCGCACCTTCCATCAGGTCACGCTCGACACAGCGCAGCGCCTCGTCACTGTTGGCCGGGTCCATCTGGTAGGTCGACTTGTCGCCCTTGAGTGCGCCGGACGCGCCCACCGCATCGCGGAAGGGCCCGTAGAAGGCGCTGGCGTATTTCGCGGAATAGGACATGAGGCAGACCTTGGTGTGCCCGGCCTCTTCCAGCGCGTCCCGCATCGCGCCGATCCGTCCGTCCATCATGTCCGAGGGGCCGATGATATCCGCCCCGGCCTCGGCCTGGCTCAGCGCCTGCTTGACCAGGGCCGCGACGGTTTCGTCATTGACGATCTCGCCATCGACGACGAACCCGTCATGGCCGTTGATGTTGTAGGGGTCGAGCGCAACGTCGGTCATCACCGCGATGCCGGGCACCTGGGCCTTGATCGCGCGGGTGGCGCGGTTCGACAGGTTCTCGGGGTTCCATGCTTCGGCGCAATCGGCGGTCTTGAGCGACGGGTCGGTGTAAGGAAACAGGCAGATCGCGGAAATGCCCAGATCGGCGGCCTCGGCCGCGGCCTCCACGATCCGATCGACGCTGCGGCGAAAGACACCGGGCATCGAGGGGATCTCTTCCAGGACATTGTCGCCATCGCGCACGAAAACGGGCCAGATCAGATCATCGACCGACAATTGCGTCTCGCGGGTCAGCGCGCGGGTTGCCGGCGATTGGCGCACGCGGCGCAGACGGGCCGCGGGGAAGGGGGCGGTGGTGGGTCTCATGGGGATATCTCGCGCTTGAACCTGACGCTATTGGGTGGCATGGAATGGCGGTTCCCCGCAAGGGCGGCAATGGTCGCGCACGCGACCCAAGACCGCGGGCGGCACCGCGCAGGGCCGGGGACAGGCAGAGGCGAGGCGGCGGTTTGGACTGGTACACCACGGTTTTCGAAGTCATCGACATGCGGTCCTTTTCGAACTTGTGGTTCTGGATCGGGCTGGCGGTCGTGTGGTCCAGCGCAAGCCACTGGGTGCTGGGCGTGCCCTACGACATGGTCCAGCGCGCGCGACGGCATGGCGGCCAGGCGGCCGAAGACCTCGAGGACCTGGTGCGGATCAACGTGAACCGGCTTTTGTTCATCGGGCGGATTTCGGGGCTGGTGCTGCTCAGCTTCATCAGCTTTTTGCTGTCAGTTCTCGCGGTGCTGGGCTTCTACTACCGGGTCGAGTTCGCCCAGGCGGTGTTCCTTCTGGCCTTTCCCATGAGCATCGTCGGCCTGATCAGCCTGTCGACCGCGCGGCTGATCGAAGAGACCCAACCCACGGGCGAGGCGTTGTGCAAGCGACTGACGCGGCACCGGCTCTATGTGCAGATGGTGGGCGTGGTGGCCATTTTCGTGACCGCCCTTTGGGGTATGTACCAGAACATGAACCTTGGCCCCGTGCTGAGCTGATCCAGCCGATAGACGGCGCAGACCGAAGGACAGGATGACCGAGCAGTCCCACATCACCATGGGCGGCGCGCCCGAAGGCTTTGACGCGCGGCTGATCCTCGACGAGATCGCGCGCCAGGGTCGCCCCGTCTGCCATGTGGCCCGAGACGACAAAAGGCTGGCGGCCATGCGCGCCGCGCTGGCCTTTTTCCGCCCCGACATGCCGGTGTTCGAATTCCCGGCCTGGGATTGTCTGCCCTATGACCGGGTGTCGCCGAACCCCGATATCTCTGCCGCGCGCATGGCGACGCTCGCGGGGCTTCTGCACGGCGCACCGGCCGAGTTCGTGCTGCTGACAACCCTCAGCGCCGCCACGCAGCGCGTGCCCGCGCGGGCGGTCCTGCGCGAGGCGGCGTTCGTGGCCGAGGTCGGCCAGCGCATCGACGAAGAGGCCCTGCGCGGTTTTCTGGTGCGGATGGGGTTCAGCCAGGCGCCCACCGTGCTGGAGCCCGGAGACTACGCCATTCGTGGCGGCATCATCGACATCTACCCGCCGGGCGAGGGCGGTCCGGTGCGGCTGGACCTTTTCGGCGACGTGCTGGACGGGGTGCGCGGCTTTGACCCCACGACCCAGCGCACCACGGAAAAGCGCGACCGGGTCGAGCTGGCGCCGGTGTCCGAGGTGATCCTCGATGAGGCGTCGATCACCCGGTTCCGCCAGAACTACCGCATCGAGTTCGGCGCGGCGGGCACGGAGGACCCGCTCTACGAGGCGGTGAGCGCGGGGCGCAAGCACCAGGGCGTGGAGCACTGGCTGCCCTTCTTTCACGACACGCTCGAGACCGTGTTCGACTATGCGCCCGAGGCGGTCATCACGCTGGATGACCAGGTAACGCCCACGCGGCTGGCGCGGTGGGAGAGCATCGTCGACCAGTACGAGACCCGCCGTCACGCCATGGCGCAGAAAGGCCGGATCGACACGGTCTACAAGCCCGTGCCGCCGGGGCTCCTGTACCTCGATGACGCGGCCTGGGACGCCGAGATCGAGGGCCGCCGCCGGAT
Organism: uncultured Paracoccaceae bacterium; assembly: GCA_913062865.1. Lineage (GTDB taxonomy): Bacteria > Pseudomonadota > Alphaproteobacteria > Rhodobacterales > Rhodobacteraceae > CAJXWO01. The sequence goes on from CAJXWO010000001.1 coordinate 128,620, forward strand.
CCAGTTCCATCCGCTGGCGCAGGCCACCGGGCCCGGCGTGGTGGACGCGGGCGGGCGGATCGGGCGCAACTTCGCGCCGGAGCGGCAGCAGGAAAAGGTCAACCTGTTCGGTGCCTTGGCGGATCATATTCGCGCAAAGCTCGACAAAGGCCCTGTGCTGATCGCGTCCTATTCCGAAGGCGCGCGGGAACGTCTGACCGGGCTGATCGAGGACGAAGGCCTGGCCGAAGCGATCCCGGCGCCCCATGCGGGCCGGATCGGCAAGCGCGGGCTGCATCTGGCGGTCTGGGCGCTGGAACACGGGTTTGAGACGCCCGAGATGACCGTGATCTCGGAACAGGACGTTCTGGGCGACCGGCTGATCCGCCAACCCAAGCGCAAGCGACGGGCCGACAACTTCCTGACCGAGACGCAATCCCTCAGCCCGGGCGACCTGGTGGTGCATGTGGATCACGGCGTCGGGCGCTATCACGGCCTCGAGGTGATCAAGGCCGCGGGAGCGGCCCATGAATGCATCAGCCTTGAATACGCGGAAAGCGCGCGGCTGTATCTTCCGGTCGAGAATATCGAGCTTCTGTCCAAGTTCGGGCACGAGGAGGGCCTGCTGGACAAGCTGGGCGGCGGTGCCTGGCAGGCCAAGAAGGCCAAGCTCAAGGAACGCATCCGCGAGATGGCCGACCGGTTGATCCGGATCGCGGCCGAACGCGCGCTGCGCAAGGCCCCCGTGTTCGAGGCGCCGCACCATGCCTGGGAAGAGTTCAGCGCGCGATTCCCGTATCAAGAGACCGACGACCAGCTCAGCGCGATCGAGGACGTGCTGGGTGATCTGGCTTCGGGCCAGCCGATGGACCGGCTGATTTGCGGCGATGTGGGCTTTGGCAAAACCGAGGTCGCCATGCGCGCGGCCTTTGTTGCGGCCATGTCGGGCCAGCAGGTCGCCGTGATCGCGCCCACCACGCTCTTGGCGCGGCAGCACTACAAAAGTTTTGCCGAGCGGTTTCGGGGATTTCCTATCGAGGTCAGAGCCTTGTCGCGGTTTGTTGGCACGAAAGAGGCCAATGCCACCCGCGAGGCGCTGTCGAAAGGCACCTGCGATATCGTGGTGGGCACCCATGCGCTTTTGGCCAAGAACGTGCGCTTTCAGAACCTTGGCCTGCTGATCGTGGACGAGGAACAGCATTTCGGCGTGGCGCACAAGGAACGGCTCAAGGCGCTGCGCAGCGACGTGCATGTGCTGACACTGACTGCGACGCCCATTCCCCGGACGCTGCAACTGTCGCTGTCGGGCGTGCGGGACCTGTCGATCATCGGCACGCCGCCCGTGGACCGGCTGTCGATCCGCACCTATGTGTCCGAATTCGACGCGGTCACGGTGCGCGAGGCGCTGCTTCGGGAACACTATCGCGGCGGGCAAAGCTTCTACGTGGTCCCCCGCATCAAGGACCTGCCCGAGATCGAGGCGTTCCTGAAGGACCAGGTGCCCGAGGTGAGTTACGTCGTAGCCCATGGCCAGATGGCGGCGGGCGAGCTCGACGACCGGATGAACGCCTTTTACGACGGCAAGTATGACGTGCTTTTGGCGACAACGATCGTGGAATCGGGCCTCGATATCCCCACGGCCAACACGATGGTGGTGCATCGGGCGGACATGTTCGGCCTGAGCCAGCTCTACCAGATCCGGGGCCGGGTGGGCCGCTCGAAAACCCGCGCCTATGCCTATCTGACCACGAAACCCCGCGCGCCGCTGACGCCCCAGGCGGAACGGCGGCTGCGGGTGCTGGGCAGCCTCGATACGCTGGGGGCGGGGTTCACCCTGGCCAGCCAGGACCTCGATATTCGCGGTGCCGGCAACCTTCTGGGCGAAGAGCAATCCGGCCAGATGCGCGACGTGGGCTACGAACTGTTCCAGCAGATGCTGGAAGAGGCGATCGCCAAGATCCGCGCGGGCGAGATGGAGGGCCTTTCGGAGGTCGACGCGCAATGGGCCCCGCAGATCAACCTTGGCGTGCCGGTCTTGATTCCCGAAGCCTATGTGCCCGACCTCGACGTGCGGCTGGGGCTTTACCGCCGCCTGTCGTCGCTATCGACCAAGGTTGAGCTGGAAGGGTTCGCTGCCGAGATGATCGACCGCTTCGGCCCGCTGCCCAAGGAGGTGAACACGCTTCTCCTGATCGTGCGGATCAAGGCCATGTGCAAGAAGGCCGGCATCGCCAAGCTCGATGGCGGGCCCAAGGGCGCGACCCTGCAATTCCACAATGACAAATTCGCCTCGCCCGAGGGGCTGGTGCAGTTCCTCAAGGACCAGCAGGGCCGCGCCAAGGTCAAGGAAAACAAGATCGTCGTGCGCCGCGACTGGGCCAGGGACAGCGACAAGATCAAGGGTGCCTTTGCCATTGCCCGCGACCTGGCGGAAATCGCGGTGGCGGCGCGCAAGAAGCGCAAGGCGGAGGCGGCCACATGATGCTGAGCGAAGGGGTTCACCCTGTGCCTGCGGGCCATGTCGCCTCTGTGGTCACTCATCTGGAGATGACGGCTCCCGCGCCGCTGCGCCCCGAGCACGGCACGGGCGGCTTGACGCTCGACCGGGTCGAGGCAACGGATCCGGATTGGTACCAGGCGCTGTTTCGCCGGGTCGGGGCGGATTGGCTGTGGTTTTCGCGCCTGCGCCTAGCGCCTTCGGAGCTCGCGCAGATCATTCGCGATGACGGGGTCGAGGTCTACGTCCTGCGAGACGGCACCCAAGAGGCTGGTCTGCTAGAGCTTGATTTCCGCACGGCAGGGCAGTGCGAGCTGGCCTATTTCGGCCTCACCTCGGAAATGGTCGGGAGCGGGGCCGGGCGGTTCCTGATGAACCGCGCGCTGGAACTGGCCTGGCGGGACGGTATCACCCGATTTCACGTCCATACCTGCACGCTGGATCACCCGGCGGCGCTGGACTTCTACATGCGGTCGGGTTTTCAGGCGACGGCCCGCGAGATCGAGATCGCTCCGGATCCCCGCCTGACAGGGGATCTGCCGCGTGCGGCCGCGCCGCAGGTGCCCATCCTCTGAGCGGAGGGAAGGCCCTTCGAAGGGCCTTGTGTCAAGCGCGGTCGGCCGCGCTTTGTAAATCGGGTCAACCCGATTTGACGAAAGCCGCGTCGACGCGGCTTCCCTCTCAGCCCGCGTCGCCGCCCGCGTCAGTCTCGGACGCGCGAAGCTTGGCCTCGTATTGCTTGATCTTTCCGTTCAGAAAGGCCCGTGCCTTGATCTCGTAAAGGCGGATCCGCATCTCGGTCAGGTAGGCCTCCTCGAGGGTCTGGGACGATGCGCCCAGCACCGCCGCGACCTCCATGTAAAGCCGGTCCTCTCCTGTCGCGTCCATGATCTTCATGGTGTCGTCTGCCAATTCCGTGGCGATCCGGTCGAGCGAGGACATGTCAGCGTGTCGTCTCGGTCAGGCGGCGCTTCACGTAGCCCGTGACCGTGTCGATCATCGGTTCCATATGCGGCTCTTCGAAGAAATGTCCGGCATCCTCGATCACCTCGTGGGTGATTGTGATGCCTTTCTGTTCGTGCAGTTTGTTCACCAGCGCGGTCGTGTCCGCGGGCGGCGCCACGCGGTCGGCCCCTCCGTTGATGATCAACCCGGACGAGGGGCAGGGCGCGAGGAAGGAAAAGTCGTACATGTTCGCGGGCGGCGAGACCGAGATGAAGCCGGTGATCTCGGGGCGGCGCATCAGAAGCTGCATGCCGATCCAGGCGCCGAAGGAAAAGCCCGCGACCCAGCAATGCTTGGAATTGGGGTTCATCGACTGCAGGTAATCCAGCGCCGAGGCGGCATCCATCAGCTCACCCTCGCCGCCCGAATACTCGCCCTGGCTGCGCCCGACGCCGCGGAAATTGAACCGCAGCACCGTGAAGCCCATCTTGTGAAAGGCGTAATGCAGGTTGTAGACGACGCGGTTGTTCATCGTGCCGCCGAATTGCGGATGCGGGTGCAGGATGATGGCGATCGGCGCATCCTTGGCCTTTTGCGGGTGGTAGCGGCCTTCAAGCCGGCCTTCGGGGCCGGGGAAAATCACCTCGGGCAATCCATCTCTCCTTCCGGGTGGTCTCGGGCGGGCGCGCTTGACGGGCTGCGGACCGCTGCCTAGAACCGTTCCAAATTCTGGCCGGTGCGGGCGGGCCCGGACCGGATCGTCTGGCAGTTAAGCCCGCGAACCGCAAAGGTCAATCATTGCAGGGGATGGCAGTGCAATGAAGCTCAGCACCAAGGGCCGTTACGCGATGGTGGCGATGGCCGATCTTGCCTTGCAGAAAGAGGGGGTGCAGGTGCCGCTCTCGGAACTCTCGCGGCGGCAGGACATCTCCTTGCCCTATCTGGAACAGCTCTTCGTGAAGCTGCGGCGGGCGGGTCTGGTCGCCTCGGTCCGGGGACCGGGCGGCGGGTATCGGCTGGCGCGGCCTGCCACCGAGATCCGGGTGGTCGAGATTTTCGCCGCCGTCGACGAGACGGTCAGCGCGCTGCACACCGGGGCCGGGGCCTCGGGCGGGGTGTCGGGCAGCCGCGCGCAGTCGATGACGAACCGGCTGTGGGAAAGCCTCTCGGCGCATGTCTATGTCTTCCTGCACCAGACGCGCCTGTCGGACGTGGTGCAGAACGACCTGACACCATGCCCGGCAGTGCCGACCCTGTTCGAGGTGGTGGACGAGGGCTGACCCCTGCCGTGCCGTTGGTGGCGCGGTCGGGAGATGCGTATTTTTGGAAAGATGAAGCGGGGGCGCGATGGCGCGGGTCTACCTCGATCACAATGCCACGGCACCTTTGCGGCCCGAAGCCCGTGCGGCGATGCTGAAGGCGATGGCGGTGGTGGGCAACCCGTCCTCGGTCCATGCCGAGGGGCGCGCAGCCAAGGCGCTGATGGAAGCGGCCCGCGCCGATCTGGCCGAGGCGCTGGGGGCGCAAGGGGCCGATATCGTCTTTGTCTCGGGCGCGACGGAGGCCGCGGCGCTGGCCCTTGCCGGGCGCGGGCTGCACGGCGCTGCGATCGAGCATGACGCGGTCCGGGCATGGGTGCGCGAGGATCTGGCCGTCGATGCGGCGGGGCAGGTGGGGGTGAGTGACCCCGCATCCAGCACACTGCAACTTGCCAATTCCGAGACCGGCATCCTGCAGGATCTGCCCGAGGGGCTGGCCGTCAGCGACTGGACGCAAGCCTTTGGCAAGATCCCCGTGGCCTTCGACTGGTCGGGGGTCGAGATCGCCTTTGTCTCGGCCCACAAGATCGGGGGGCCAAAGGGGATCGGCGCGCTGATCGTGAAGCGTGGTCTGGATCTTGAGGCGCGCATCCGTGGCGGCGGGCAGGAGATGGGGCGCCGCGCAGGCACCGAGAACCTGATCGGGATTGCCGGATTTGCGGCGGCTGCACGGGCCGCGACGCAAGATCTGGCCGCGGGCGTCTGGGATCGGGTGGACAAACTTAGAAATATTCTAGAAAAGACTCTGGACCCACACGCGAACGGGACTATTTTTGTCGGGAAAGAGAATCTGCGCTTGCCGAACACCAGCCTGATGGTCACGCCCGGCTGGAAAGGCGAGACGCAGGTGATGCAGATGGACCTTGCGGGGTTTGCCGTTTCGGCAGGCTCTGCCTGTTCCTCGGGCAAGGTGAAATCCAGCGGCGTCTTGCGCGCCATGGGCTTTTCCGAGGCAGAAGCGGCATCGGCGCTGCGGGTGTCGCTGGGGCCGGAGACGACCGAGGCCGAGGTGATGGCGTTTGCCGAGGCTTGGGCTTCGGCACGGGACAGATGGGCGTCGCGCGGGCGCTGAGGAAGACGGGGCAGGGCACTGCCCCCGCACAGGACGAACAGGACGGACCGGCCACAGACGCCGGCAACAGGAGGACAGACCATGGCAGCCCTCGACAGTGACATCGCGGAAACGCAGGTGAAGGACGGCGTCGACCGTGAAACCGTGGAAACCGTCCAGGCGATGGGCGGCAAATACAAATACGGCTGGGAAACCGAGATCGAGATGGACTACGCCCCCAAGGGCGTGAACGAGGATATCGTGCGCCTGATCTCGGAAAAGAACGACGAGCCGGAATGGATGACCGACTGGCGGCTTCAGGCGTTCAAGCGTTGGAAGCAGATGGATGAGCCGGACTGGGCGATGATCAACTATCCGCCCATCGACTATCAGGACCAGTATTACTACGCCCGCCCCAAAAGCATGGCCGAAAAGCCCAAGTCGCTCGACGAGGTCGATCCGAAGCTTCTGGCGACCTATGACAAGCTGGGCATTCCGCTGAAGGAACAGATGATCCTGGCCGGTGTCGAAGGGGCCGAGGATGCGCCCGCCGAAGGGCGCAAGGTGGCCGTCGATGCCGTCTTCGACAGTGTCAGTGTCGGCACCACCTTTCAGGCGGAACTGAAGAAGGCCGGCGTCATCTTCTGCTCGATCTCCGAGGCGATCCGCGAACACCCCGAGCTGGTGAAGAAATACCTCGGCTCGGTCGTGCCGATCACCGATAATTTCTTTGCGACGCTGAACTCGGCTGTCTTCTCGGACGGGTCGTTTGTCTATGTGCCGCCGGGCGTGCGCTGCCCGATGGAACTGTCGACCTATTTCCGCATCAAT
>CAJXWO010000002.1 GCA_913062865.1 uncultured Paracoccaceae bacterium
TTGTCCAAGATTCCCCACTGCTGCCTCCCGTAGGAGTCTGGGCCGTGTCTCAGTCCCAGTGTTGCTGATCATCCTCTAAAACCAGCTATAGATCGTAGGCTTGGTAGGCCATTACCCCACCAACTACCTAATCTAACGCGGGCCGATCCAAATCCGATAAATCTTTCCCCCGAAGGGCGTATGCGGTATTACTCACCGTTTCCAGTGGCTATTCCGCAGATCTGGGCACGTTCCCACGCGTTACTAACCCGTCCGCCGCTCACCCGAAGGTGCGCTCGACTTGCATGTGTTAGGCCTGCCGCCAGCGTTCGTTCTGAGCCAGGATCAAACTCTCAAGTTGAAACAGACCATAAGGCCTGTCCTTGACAGTCGAACCTCTGCACATCTCATCAGGTCGGCTAAGACCCGATGAAGTCTCTGTCTGATGTACATCGTCCCACAAAGTGAACGAAGCACCACCAAACAGTGAAGCTGACACCTTCATAATCGCCCCGGAAAACCCAGAACTAAAAGGCGCGATACACAGAGCGCGATCCATCGCATGAACCAAACCGCCCGCATATCCCTTCAGATACCAAATTGTCAAAAAGCGAGAAACAAAGCTAGACCAGTGCGCCGTAACTCTTCGGCGCGCCCGCCCAGATGCCTCTGATTGTTGTCCGCCTGCAGAACCGTGATCCCTTCGGCGCCCCGATCCGGCGTCGCTGCCGTGTCGGTGAGCGGGTATTTACGGTTCGTGACCGAGGTCCGCAAGTGGTTTTTTCAGGCTTCGTCATGTTTTTTTCATGTTGGCCGAAAAACATTGAAAAACAGGCGCTTATCGACACCCTCATGCGCGCCCCGCCGCTTGACCCTGCGGCATCCAACAACGCATTTACAGCCCGAAAGTGCATGAATTAACCAAGATCCCGGTTATCCCCCGAGATATCCCCAGACTCGTTGCTTTTCGCGGTGGAATCGCGCCCTGCGATCAGGCTGTTGCCCGTGGTTTCACGCACGCCTGAGGCAACCGGAGCGCAAGAAGGGCAGCAACCACCCCCAGATACACCAGCGGTTCGAGCTGAAATCCCTTGGCCAGCATCAGAAAGTGAATCGCTCCCAGCAAAACCGCAACGTAGGTCAGGCGATGGAGTTTGCGCCAAGTCGGCCCCAGCCGGCGCAGCGACCAGTCGTTCGATGTCACTGCGAGCGGCACCATAAGCAAGAAGCCCGCCATGCCGATGGTGATATAGGGGCGCCTGAGAATATCGGCCCAGATCTGGCCAACAATCTGCACATCCAGAAAGAGCCAAACCAGCAGATGGAGGAAGATGTAGGAAAAGCCGATCAGCCCCAGCGCCCTGCGGAACTTGAGCAGGTTGACGCCCACAAGGCGCCGCACCGGGCTGATGGCCAGCGTCACGATCAGCACCTGCAGGCCCAGCTCACCCATGCGATGTTCGAGAACCTTGATCGGCTCCACTCCGAGCCCCCCGGTCAGCCCGAGCCAAAACAGCCATGCGGGTGGCCACACCGCCGCAACGTACAGCGTCCAGGCGGGCACCTGGCGCAGCGCGCTGTTGATCGGGTCGGCGACGGACATCAGAAGAACTCGGTCAGGTCCATGCCGTCATACAGCCCCGCCACCTCGTCGGCATATCCGTTGAACATCAGCGTCGGCTGGCGTCGCGCGAACAAGCCACCGCCGATCATACGCTCGGTGGCCTGGCTCCAGCGCGGATGATCCACTTCGGGGTTCACGTTTGAATAGAACCCATATTCGCGCGGATTGGCGCGATTCCAGCTCGTAGGCGGCTCCTCGTCAGTCAGCGTGATACGCACCACCGACTTGATCGACTTGAAACCGTATTTCCAAGGCACCACCAGCCGCAGCGGGGCACCATTCTGCTTGGGAATGTCACGACCATAGATACCGGTCGCCATGATGGTGAGCGGATGCATCGCCTCGTCGATCCGCAGACCCTCGACATAGGGCCAGTCGAGCACCGGAAAGCGGGTGCCGGGCATCTCATCCGGGCGCAGGACCGTTTCGAAGGCCACGTAGCGCGCCCTGTCCTGCACGCCGGCCAGAGACAACAAATCGGCCAGCTCGAACCCGTTCCACGGGACGACCATCGACCAGGCCTCCACACAGCGGAATCGATAGATGCGCTCTTCGATGTCCATCTGGTCCATGATGTCTTCGAAGGCATAGGTGCCGGGGCGATCGACCATGCCGTCGATCCGCACCGACCAGGGGTCAATCGTCAGCGCATCGGCGTAGCGTGCCGGGTCGTCCTTGCCGGTGCCGAACTCGTAGTAGTTGTTATAACTGGTGATCTCTTCCCAGGTGTTGGGTTCGAGCCCTTCCTGCGCGCGGGCGGACCCGGGCAACCCGGCCAGCCCCACACCGGCCAGGCCGCCCAGGACGGCGCGCCGGTTCAGAAAGAGGTGTTCGGGCGTGACATCGTCACGGGTCAGGGTGTTTGTCCAGCGGCGGGCCATGGCAATCTCCGGTTTGCTGTCAGCGAAAAGGTAAGAGAGATCGCCCCTCCGACCAACAAACACCGTCTCACGTTGGCGTCACGGCCGTGAAACAAAGGGCGACTGGTGCCGTCAGGACGCTTCCAGCCTGCGAATGGCATCCTCGAACTGCTTGTAGCCACGCGCGCGAGCAATGCCTTCGAGTCCAAGGTGAACCGACGGATGCAGTTCGTTCATCTGCACCGATGTGCCGTCATCCTGCACAACTCGCATGTGCCGCCGGCGCATCAGGCGCGGTTCGGCCACGCCGACCGAATGGGCGATCGTCTCCACCTCGCTCGCCACAGATCTGGCATAGGCCGCAACGCGCTTGTCCTTTTCCGTGACGACCAGCCCCTTTTGCAGGTGGGGGTCATGGGTGGTGATGCCCGTGGGGCAGGTGTTCTTGTTGCATTTGAGCGCCTGGATACAGCCGAGGCTGAACATGAAGCCCCGCGCCGAGGTCACGAAATCCGCGCCCAGGCAGATCGCCCAAGCCACGTCCCCCGGAGCCACCAGCTTGCCGGCGGCAACGATGCGAATGCGGTCGTGCAGCCCCGCCAGGTCGCGCAGGTCGACCATGCGGATCAAGGCTTCGCGCAAGGGCAGCCCAACCAGGTCGATCAGCGGCATCGGCGCCGCACCCGTGCCGCCCTCGCCGCCATCGACGGTTATGAAGTCGGGGGCGCATTCTTCGCCGCGCTCCTTGATCCGTTTGAACAGATCGAACCAGGGGTCGGCGGATCCGATACAGGTCTTGAAGCCCACGGGCTTGCCGGTGACCTCGCGGATACGGCCCATCAGGTCCAGCAGGTCATCGAAATCGTCGACCTCACGATGCCGGTTCGGCGATATCGCGTCCTGCCCAAGCGGTACGCCTCGGATACGCGAGACTTCTTCGTCGATCTTCGCTGATGGCAGGATGCCGCCCTTGCCGGGTTTCGCGCCCTGGCTCAGCTTGATTTCGAACATCTTGACCTCGGGATGGGCAGCGACCTCGCGCAGCTTTTCGTCGCTCAGGTTGCCGGCCTCGTCCCGGACACCGAACTTGGCGGTGCCGATCTGAAAGACGATGTCGCACCCACCTTCAAGGTGATAGGGCGACAGCCCGCCTTCGCCGGTGTTCAGCCAGATCCCGGCCCGTTTCGCACCGCGGCTGAGCGCCTGCACAGCTGGCTTGGAAATCGCGCCGTAGGACATGCCCGAGATGTGAAAGATCGAAGTGGCCGAATAGGGCTCTCGGCAATAGGGCCCGATCATCATCGGTTCGGTCGAGGCGTATTGATCGTCAAGCGGCGGGAAAACTGCGTTCATGAAGATTGGCGTGCCGGGCACGGTGAGGTTTCGGGTCGATCCGAAGGCGACCGTGTTTCCCTTGCCCTCGGCGGCGCGGTAAACCCAGTTGCGCTGCGCCCGATTGAACGGCATCTCTTCGCGGTCCATGGCGAAGAAGTACTGACGGAAGAATTCGCCAAGTTCGGTGAACAGCCCCCTGAAACGACCGATGACAGGATAGTTGCGGCGGATCGCGTCGCCCGTCTGCGTGCGGTCCAGCACGAAAAGCACCAGAACCACCAGAAAGCCAACCCCGATGACGAACACGAAGGCAAGCGCAAGTGCCTCCAGCGCGGCGGTGGCCCATCCCATCATGTATTCCTCCGATCTCATATGTTGATTTGCCTCAATGCAGCCGCCGGGGCCGCATCACTACAGTGACCATGTGACAACGACGCGGCAAGATATTTGCCCGTCCATGTTAAGGGAGGGTTTCATGAAAATTTTTCTTGCGGCGACCGCGGTCGCCCTGGCCGCCTCGTCCGCTCTGGCGCAGGAGATGGTCACCTACACCACCGATCAAAGCTTCGACGATGTCGTCTTCGGCGTTGAAAACGCGATCCTCGACGAGGGTCTCGTGGTCGATCATGTCAGTCATGTGGGCGAGATGCTGGAACGGACAAGGGCCGATGTGGGTTCGGATGTCGTTCTATATGATCAGGCGGATGTGTTCAGCTTCTGCTCGGCCACCGTGTCGCGCAGCGTGATGGAGGCCGATCCGATGAACATCCTCTACTGTCCCTACGACATCTTCGTGATGCAGATGGCGGACAGCGAGGAGGTTGTCGTGGGGTTCCGGACCTATCCGGACGGCGCCATGCAAGAGGTTCAGGCCATGCTTGACGGGATCGCGAAATCCGCGCTGGGACTGGACTGAAACGGCAACGGACATAACGCGGCGGTGACGCCGGATCACAACTTTCTCACTGGAAACACAACGGTGCCGTGTTTTAGTGTCCGAGCCGTTAATGTCCAGTCGCCTTGGCGGAAATCCCCCGGTGATCTGAACGGTTTGTCCTCTATATACCCCGACGACGCCACAGGAAACGCGTCGTTGAACAGTTGAAGGAGGACTATCAATGTTCCGCAGAACTTACCTTGCCCTCACCGCCGCCGCAGCCCTGACCGCAGGCTCGGCCTTTGCCGCTGGCCACTCGAAAGACATCGTCGACACCGCGGTCGACGCCGGCAACTTCACCACCCTTGTCGCCGCAGTCGAAGCCGCGGGCCTGGTCGAAAACCTGAAGGGCGAAGGCCCGTTCACTGTCTTCGCGCCCACCGATGAAGCCTTTGCTGCGCTGCCCGACGGCACCGTCGAGGGTCTTCTGGAAGACCCCGAAGCCCTGGCCAACATCCTGACCTACCACGTCGTACCGGGCGCTGTGATGTCGTCGGATCTGTCGAACAACATGATGGCGACCACCGTGCAGGGGTCTGACGTCACCATCATGACCGAAGGCGGCGTGACCGTGAACGGCGCAAACGTCGTCACCGCGGACATTGAAGCCTCGAACGGCGTGATCCACGTCATCGACGCGGTGATCCTGCCCGAGTAATCCAACCCGGAGTGATCCTGATGGCGGGCGGACCCTTTGGTCCGCCCGTTTTCGTGAGCCCTCCGGCCACCGGGCTTGATCAGCCCGGCCGGGCTGCGCATCCTCCGCCCGACAGGAGGAACCGGACATGGACACCAAAACCGCAATCGTCACCGGCGCGGCGCGCGGCATCGGTCTTGCCACCGCAAAGCGCTTTCTGTCCATGGGCTGGCAGGTCGCCATGGTGGATTGGGACAACGAAACGCTTGCGCAGGCATCCCGGGGGCTCGATCCGGTCTGCACCCTGCCCCACGACATATCCCAACCTGACCAGGCCTCTGCCATTGCCGCCAAAACGCTCGACCGGTTCGGGCGGATCGACGCCTTGGTGAACAATGCGGGCATCGCCGATTTCGGGCCGATCGAAGACACGGATTTCGCCCGCTGGCGCGAGGTGATGTCGGTCAACCTCGACGGCACCTTCCTGGTCAGCCAGGCGGCGGTGCCCGCGCTCAAGGCCAGCCGTGGCGCCATTGTCAACATCGCGTCGATCAGCGGGCTGCGCGCCTCCACCCTGCGGGTGGCCTATGGCACGTCAAAGGCAGCGGTGATGCACCTGACCCTGCAGCAGGCGGTGGAACTGGGCGAATACGGCATTCGCGCCAATTGCGTCTGCCCCGGACCCGTGCGCACCAAGCTGGCCATGGCAGTCCACTCTCAAGAAATCATTGATGCCTATCACGACGCTATCCCGCTCAACCGCTACGGCAGCGAGGACGAGATAGCAGCGCTGATCGCGTTTCTCTGCTCCGAAGACGCATCCTACGTAACCGGTCAGATCATTGCCGCCGATGGCGGGTTTGACGCAACGGGGATCGGCCTGCCCGCCCTGCGCGGCTCAAAATAAAGGGACCGGGCGCAGGCCCGACCCCCTCCGATCGTCATGGATTGGCGCGTTAGTGCACCACGGCATCGTCCGGACGTGGCCGGTTCGTTGCGCCCACCCGGTCGCCGATGATCAGGCCATCGGCCCCGGCGCTGACCGGCAGGACGGCACCGTCGGCCACATCGCCCGACAGGATCATCTCGGCCAGCGGATCCTGCAGGCTGCGCTGGATCACCCGCTTGAGCGGACGCGCACCGAAGACCGGGTCATAGCCTTCCTCGGCCAGCCATTTCTGCGCCGCCTCGTCCAGCTCCAGCCGGATCTTGCGGGCGGCAAGCCGCTTTTGCAGAAAGCCCAACTGGATATCCACGATACCCGACATGTCGCCCCGGCCCAGACGGTCAAAGACGATGATCTCGTCCAGCCGGTTGAGAAACTCAGGCCGGAAATGCGCCCGCACCGCGTCCATCACGTCGCGCTTGGCATCACTTGCATCGGCCCCGTCGGGCAGCTGGCTCAGCGCCTGCGCGCCGAGGTTCGAGGTCAGGACGATCAGCGTCTGCTTGAAATCGACCGTGCGGCCCTGGCCATCGGTCAGCACACCGTCATCCAGAACCTGCAACAGCACGTTGAACACGTCCGGATGCGCCTTTTCGACTTCGTCGAACAGCACTACCTGGTAAGGGCGGCGACGCACGGCTTCGGTCAGAACGCCACCCTCGTCATAGCCCACATAGCCCGGAGGCGCACCGATCAGGCGGGCAACCGAATGCTTCTCCATGAACTCGGACATGTCGATACGCACCATCGCTTGGTCGTCGTCGAACAGGAACTCGGCCACGGCCTTGGTCAGCTCGGTCTTGCCCACGCCGGTCGGCCCCAGGAACAGGAACGACCCCAGCGGGCGGTTCTCGTCATTGAGCCCGGCGCGTGCGCGGCGCACGGAATTGGCCACGGCCTTGACCGCCGCATCCTGGCCGATGACCCGCTTGTGCAGCCCCTCTTCCATGCGCAGAAGCTTGTCGCGCTCGCCCTCGAGCATCTTCGAGGTCGGGATGCCCGTCCAGCGTTCCACGACGGCGGCGATCTGTTCGGGGCGCACGGCCTCTTCGACCATCACGCCATCGTCTTCCTGCGCCTCGGCCTCGGACAGCTGCTTTTCCAGCTGCGGGATCACGCCATAGGACAGCTCGCCGGCCTTGGCCAGGTTGCCTTCGCGCTTGGCGATGTCGAGCTCGGCCCGCGCTCGGTCAAGCTGTTCCTTGAGGTCGCGCGCACTGGCGAGCTTGTCCCGCTCCGCCTGCCATTTGGCCGTCATCTCGGACGACTTGTCCTGCAGATCGGCCAGGTCCTTTTCCAGCTTTTCCAGCCGGTCCTTGGAGGCCTGGTCATCCTCGAGCCGCAGCGCCTCGGCCTCGATCTGCATCTGCAGGATCTGACGGTCGAGCGCGTCCAGCTCTTCGGGTTTGCTGTCCACTTCCATGCGCAACCGGCTCGCGGCCTCGTCGACAAGGTCGATCGCCTTGTCCGGCAGGAAGCGGTCGGTGATGTAGCGGTGGCTCAGCGTCGCGGCCGACACCAGCGCGCTGTCGGAAATCCGCACACCGTGGTGCAGCTCGTATTTTTCCTTGATGCCGCGCAGGATGCTGATCGTATCTTCGACCGTGGGCTCCTGCACCATGACCGGCTGGAACCGGCGGGCCAGGGCCGCGTCTTTCTCGACATGCTTGCGGTACTCATCCAGGGTCGTCGCCCCGATGCAGTGCAGCTCGCCCCGCGCAAGCGCAGGTTTCAGCAGGTTCGACGCATCCATCGCACCATCGGCCTTGCCCGCGCCGACCAGCGTGTGCATCTCGTCGATGAACAGGATGATCTCGCCCGCCGCAGCGGTCACTTCGGACAGGATCGCCTTGAGCCGTTCCTCGAATTCGCCGCGGTATTTGGCACCAGCAATAAGCGCGCCCATGTCGAGCGCCATCAGCCGCTTGTTCCGCAAGCTCTCGGGCACGTCGCCATTGATGATCCGCAGGGCCAGCCCCTCGGCAATGGCGGTCTTGCCCACACCGGGCTCACCGATCAGGACCGGGTTGTTCTTGGTCCGGCGCGACAGCACCTGCATCGCGCGGCGGATCTCTTCGTCGCGGCCGATGATGGGGTCGATCTTGCCTTCTTCGGCGGCCTCGGTCAGGTCGCGCGCGTATTTCTTGAGCGCGTCATAGCCTTCTTCCGCGCTGGCGGTGTCGGCTGTACGCCCCTTGCGAATATCGTTGATCGCGCCGTTGAGCGTTTGTGCGCTGACAGCCCCTGCATCGAGCGCCTCTTTCGCCTTGGATTTCACCAGGGCCAGCGCCATCAGAACCCGCTCGACGGGCACGAAACTGTCACCGGCCTTTTCGGCCACCTTCTGCGCCTCGTCCAGAACACGCGCCGTGGCGTTGTCGAGGTAGATCTGTCCGGCATCGCCCGACACCTTGGGGATCTTGCCCAGCGCCGCTTCGACAGCCTCGCGCACCCGTTCGGGCGCGCCGCCCGCGCGCTTGATGAGGTTCGAGGCAAGCCCCTCCTCATCGTCCAGCAATGCTTTCAGGATGTGCTCGGGTGCCAGTTTCTGATGGCTTTCCCGCATGGCGATGGTTTGTGCGGCCTGAATGAAACCACGCGACCGCTCCGTGAACTTTGACAAGTCCATGGCATTTTTCTCCTTTTTCAAGCGCCCGACTTAATGGAAACGCCTGCTTGGCAGCACGTCTGGGGTTCGGGCCTCGGAAAGAAGATGGAGATCGCCCCGGGCCTGTTCAAGTCCGCGTGATCGGGTTTCCCGTTTGCCTCAATTCGGCCCCGAAGAAGTGCGCCCTACGCCGCGGTCCGGCCAATTGGTTAACAAAAGGCTAACTGATGCTCCCTTAAGGCGTATCATGAAAGGTGAACGAGTGATGTTGATTGAATCCACTGACGTCTCGGACTTCCGCTACGATCCTGACTTGAAAGAGGCACGTGCCGTTGTCGCCCTGACCGCACGGGACCGCGCGATCACCCTGTTCTGTCACGCAGATGTGACGGACGGGAGCGACGCAATCGACCTGCTGGTTGAGGACGCCCTGCGACAACTGCGCCGGATGCCCGAGTTCCGCCGCGCGCCCGATAGCGTCCAACTGGCCACAGCCTACGCACCACCGGCAGATAGCCTGGCCGCTTGACGCGGGGCACACCGGACGCGAGAAGGGCCACGCACCACACGGAGGCCCGGACATGCAGGACGACAGACTGATCGTGGCACTGGACGTGCCCCACGCTGCCGCCGGGCTGGAGCTGTCCGCCCGCCTGGGCGACGCGGTGTCGTTCTACAAGATCGGGCTTGGCATGCTGACGGGCGGCGGGCTTGCCTTGGCAAACGAGCTCAAGCAGGAGCATGGCAAGCGTATCTTTCTGGACATGAAGCTGTTCGATATCGGTGCCACGGTCGAGGCCGCGGTGCGCGGACTGTGTCAGTTCGATCTCGACTTCCTGACCGTCCACGGCGACCCCCATGTGGTGCGCGCCGCCAAAGAGGGTGCATCGAAGTCCGACACACAGATTCTGGCGGTCACGATCCTGACCTCGCTTGACCGAGCCGATCTGGACGACAGCCTTATCCAGGCAGGCGATATCGCCGATCTGGTCTGCACCCGAGCCGCCCGCGCCTTTGCAGCCGGGGCCGACGGCGTCATCGCCTCGCCCAACGAGGCCGCGATGATCCGCGCCCTGCCAGAGGCGGCGGGCAAGCTGATCGTCACGCCCGGCGTGCGGCCCGCAGGCACGGATAAGGGCGATCAGAAACGCATCGCGACACCGGGCGCGGCTGTCAACGCGGGTGCCGATCATATCGTGGTGGGCCGCCCGGTCTGGCAGGCGGACGACCCACGCGCCGCCGCACAAGCCATCGTGGCAGAGCTGGCCGCGCTCTAACCCCGCGCCTTCAGATACTCGGCCACCTGCGTTCGGAAATGCGGGACGGCTTCCCGATGCTTGGTAAAGTCCCAGGGTGCCAGCAGCGCCCAGCCCTGCCCCTCGTCGCCAAAACGCACATGCGCCGCCGCCTCGCCCCCCAGGTGCGCGGCAAAGAACCAGACCGTGCCATAGGGCCGGGTATAGCTGCGTCCCCAGACCAGCGCGTCCTTGATCAGGACCAGCCCCACCTCTTCGCGCGTTTCGCGCAGCACGCAGGCCTCGGGCGTCTCGGTCCCCTCGCGCCCGCCGCCGGGCAGATCCAGATGGTTGGGAAAGGGAATATCGGCGCGGTCGTCGCGGCGGATCACCAACAGCTGATCGCCCAGGAAAAGAGATAGTTTCGCGCCGACGAAGTCCATGTTCTTTCCCTGCCTCCCGCAGTAGACTGGGACACACATCCCGGACACGCAAACCCATGCCCGCTCTTTGCCGCGATTGCCTCAAGAGTTTTGACACCGGCCGCCGCTGCCCTGCCTGCGGCAGCCCGCGCACCGTTGCGCACCCTGAACTCAACGCGCTGTCCATCGCGCATATGGATTGCGATGCCTTCTATGCCAGTGTCGAGAAACGCGACAACCCGGAGCTTGCCGAAAAGCCCGTGATCATCGGTGGCGGGCGGCGCGGTGTCGTCTCCACCGCCTGCTATGTCGCGCGCATCCGCGGCGTGCGCTCGGCGATGCCCATGTTCAAGGCACTGGAACTGTGCCCCGATGCCGTTGTCGTCCGCCCGCGGATGGAGGTATATGCTGAAGTTTCGCGTGCGATCCGCGCGATGATGGAGGATCTGACCCCTGCCATCGAACCCCTATCACTGGACGAGGCGTTTCTGGACCTCACCGGCACCGAGCGGTTGCATGGTGCCCCACCCGCTGTGATGCTGGCGGGGCTGGTGAAACGCATGCGGGACGAGCTTGGGGTGACCGGCTCCATCGGGCTCAGCCATAACAAGTTTCTGGCCAAGGTCGCCTCGGACCTCGACAAGCCCCACGGCTTTGCCGTGATCGGCCAAGCCGAGACGATGGACTTCCTTGCCGATAAACCGGTGCGCATGATCTGGGGGGTGGGCCAGGCCGGGCAGGACGCGCTCGACCGGGCGGGCATCCGCACCTTCACCGATCTGCGCCGTTGGGACCGGGAGGATCTGATCGCCCGCTTCGGGTCCATGGGAGACCGGCTCTGGCACCTGGCGCGTGGCGAGGATCACCGCCGCGTCTCGGCCCATGCGCCGGTCAAGAGCATCTCGAACGAGACCACGTTTCACGAGGATACCGGCGATCCGAACCTGCTGGACGGTCATATCTGGCGCTTGGCCGAAAAGGTCGCCGACCGGGCCAAGGCCAAGGGGCTCGCGGGCCGCGTGGTGACGCTCAAGCTCAAACGCGCCAACCACAAGCTGTTGACCCGACGCACCGCGCTGAGCGATCCCACGCAACTGGCCGACCGGATCTACCGCACTGCCCGCACCCTGTTCGAGCACCGCAACGACCCGGGCCCCTACCGCCTGTTGGGCGTCGGTATTTCCGACCTGAGCAGCGCCGAGGGGGCGGATCTGTCCGGCGACCTGCTGGATCCCGATGCCAAGAAACGGGGCGCGGCGGAACGCGCCACCGACCGCATCCGCGCGCGCTTTGGAGACGAGGCAATCCTGAAGGGCCGCGCCCTGCGCTAGGCGCCTCCCGCCCCGGGCCGGACCCGGGGCCTCCCGGCCAGCCACATCTTTTGCGCCCGCCTCAGCGCGGGTTCAAATTGAAATCCGCAAGCACGGGATAGTGGTCCGTGGGCCAAACCGCGCCCAGCTTCTCCTGATAGACCACCGGCGCGCCCACAGGCTCTGCCTCGGCCGAATGGCCGATATGGTCGATCGCGCCAAAGAGGTTCAGGCCCCGGTCCATGTGATAGCTCGCGCCCGACACCGGCACGAAAAGCAGCCCCGCCTCGCCCAACCGGTCATGCAGGCCCGAGCCAAGCCGCGCATTCAGATCGCCCGCAACGAACACTGTCTCGCCGCCTTCGATCCATGGCCCGATCCGGCGGGCGACCAGATCGGCTGATTTCCGGCGGTTTTCCCGGCTGGCATAATCGAAATGCACGTTCACCACGCGGAACTCGGCGGCAGTCGCACGATCCGAGAACCGCGCCCAAGATGCAAAGGCGGGATACGAGCCGTTGAACGTCCGGGAATAGATCACATCGGGCGTCTCCGAGAAAAAGAACCAGCCCTGATCGCGCAGAATAAACCGGTCTGCCCGGTAGAAGATCGGCTGGGTCGACGGGAACGCGCGCCAGTCCCCCACCGCCGCCGCGCGGTAGCCGGGGTTCTGCGACAAGAGCCAGTCGCGCGCCAGGTTCTCGCTGTCGTCATTTCGCCCGGCAAAGCTTTCCATCTCCTGAAAGGCGATGATGTCCGCGCCAATGGCCTTGACCGTGGCATCGAGCGGACCCTTGCGCGCCTCCCATCCGGACAGGCCCCAGCGGCCTTTGGTCTTACGGGTCAGGATGTAATGCACATTATAGGTGGCCAGCCGCAGGCTGTTTTCGGGAGCCGGGGACAATGCGCGATCCACGCTGTTGCGCTGAGTCTGGCATCCCACGGCCCCCAGGCTCAGGACCAGCAACGCCCCCAGTGCCAGACCGAGGCGGCGCAGGCTGTGGCGGGTGCGGGTCACTCTGCTGCCAGTGGCATGTCCTTGACGCCAATGGCCACGATTTCACCGATGACACCGCGCAGAAGCGTGCGGAATGCGTGGAACTCGGGCTTTGGCAGGATCGTGCGCTCATCCATGTACAGCGCGCGGTCGATCTCGATCTGGATCGCGTGCTGCCCCTTGGACGGCCGTCCGTAATGCTGGGTCACGTAGGCCCCCGCAAACGGGGAATTGCGCGTTACGGTCAGCCCTGCCGCCACGAAGGCGGCCTCGATCCGGTCGACGATATCGCTGCGCGCGGCGGCGCCGAACCGATCACCCAGAACAATCTCTGGACGTCGAGCGCCACCACGAGCCAACCCGTCGACCGCCTCGTGCGGCATGGAATGGCAGTCGATCAGGATCGCTTCGCCGAACGAGGACAGCGATTGCCGCATCAGACGGTCGAGCGCGGCGTGATAGGGACGCCAGTAAAGGTCCACACGGCGTTGCGCCTCGGCCAGAGGCAGCTTACCGCGATAGATCGCGCGCCCGTTCGCGACGACGCGCGGCACCACGCCCAGCCCCGAGGCAACGCGTGGGTTGTGTCCGCCCTTGCGCACGCCCTCTATCAGGGCCGGATCCAGCTCTTCGGCGCTGCGATTGAGGTCCACAAAGGCACGCGGCGCACCCGCACGCAAAAGCGGCGCGCCGAATTCGGGCGCCGCATCGAACAGCCGGTCCACATAGGCATCCTCGGAGCTGCGCACCATATGTTCGTCCAGCACGGTCTGTCGCAAGAAGTCCTGAGCATAGTCGCGACCACTATGAGGCGACGCAAAAACCACGCTGGAAAGGCGCGACGTCGGACGGTCCAGATGATAGGCGACCTTTGGCATCCACACTCCTGTTTGGTAGGAACATAGACCGAAGTTCGTCCGTGCCAAAAGCCCTTGATCCCCCTGTCGACTCCTTTTATAGGCATGCGAACCGGCGCGGATTTCCGCGCCCCAGTTTTTTGGGGCAGGCCTTGCCGGGCTCACGGGCGGTTAGCTCAGCGGTAGAGCACTACGTTGACATCGTAGGGGTCACTGGTTCGATCCCAGTACCGCCCACCATGGATCACCCGCGCATCTCACGGTGCGCACCTGCTAATTGGCGCATGCCCGCGCCGCGACGAAAGGAGAGGACCATGAAGGTCAAAAACTCGCTCCGTTCGCTGAAGCAGCGTCATCGCGACTGCCGTGTCGTGCGCCGCAAGGGCCGCGTGTACGTCATCAACAAGACGCAGCGCCGGTTCAAGGCACGCCAGGGCTAAGCCCCGCGCCTGAACAGCGAACCGATTTCAGGAAAACCGCGCCCAGCAGGCGCGGTTTTTCTTTTTGGCGTACCCATTTTTTGTGCTCGCGGCACACCGGCGCCACGGCAACACGCTCCTTTCCGACAAAAATACTCGGAAACCCGTTGAACCGGGAAGTGATTCATGTCACTGACTATTTTTGTAAGAAATATCCACCGACGGAGACATGCATGACTCGTTTCACGACATCCCTGATTGCCCTGTCCGCAGCGGCCGGGATTGCGGCGCCCGCCCTGGCTGAGGGAGAGCTGAACCTCTACTCCTCGCGCCACTACGACACCGATGAGCGGCTCTACTCGGATTTCACCGAAATGACCGGCATCACCATCAACCGTATCGAAGGCAACGCCGACGAGCTGCTCGCCCGGCTCCAGGCCGAGGGCGACAACAGCCCTGCCGACGTGTTTCTGACCGTCGACACGTCGCGCCTTGAGCGCGCAAAAGCCGCCGGCGTGCTGCAAAGCATCGACAGCGATGTCCTCGAGGCGCGTATCCCTACCTACCTGCAGGATGCCGACAACCAGTGGTTCGGCTTCTCGCAGCGTGCCCGGATCCTGTTCTACGACAAGGATGAGGTCACGAACCCGCCGCAGACATATGCCGACCTCGCCAATCCCGAATACGAAGGGATGGTCTGCATCCGGTCGTCCGGCAACGTCTATTCGCAGACCATCCTGGCCGCGATCATCGAACATGAAGGCGAAGAGGCGGCCAAGGAATGGGCCCAGGCCGTGGTGAACAATTTCGCCCGCGACCCGCAGGGCGGCGACACCGACCAGTTGCGCGGCATCGTGTCGGGTGAATGCGATATCTCGATGTCGAACACCTACTACTTCGCCCGCGCAATCCGCACTGATGTGGACGGTGTGTCCGACAGCCTCGACCAGATCGGCTGGGTTTTCCCCGACCAGAACGGCAACGGCGCGCATATGAACCTGTCGGGCGGCGGTGTCACGGCCCATGCACCCAACCGCGAGAATGCGATCCGGTTCCTGGAATACCTCGCCTCGGACCAGGCGCAGGAATACTTCTCGGCCGGAAACGACGAATACCCGGCGGTACCCGGTGTGGCCCTGTCGCCGTCCGTCGCCGCGCTCGGCTTTTTCAAACCCGATGATGTGGACCTGTCGGCCGTGGCCGAAAACGTGCCCGCCGCCCAACGGGTCTTCAACGAGGTCGGCTGGGAGTGATCCCGGCGCGATAACCGAACCCGGGAAGTTAGGGTTGTTGCCCCCGCAGTGCCGCTGCGGGGGTTTTTCGTTGTCAGCGGTGCCGTCCGACCTGTCGACAGATCAGGATCACCGGCAGCAGCCCAACGGCGACGATCACGAGGCTCGGCACCGCCGCCCCGTCCAGCCGTTCGTCCGAGGCAAGACGGTGCGCCTGCACCGCGAGCGTGTCGAAGTTGAAGGGCCGCATGATCAGCGTCGCGGGCAATTCTTTCATGACGTCGACGAACACGATCAAAAGCGCGGTCAACAAGCTTGGTGTCAGGATCGGGATATGCACACGGCGTAAGGTGCCGATCGGTGTCTGACCCAGGGACCGGGCGGCGGCATCCATGTTGGCATGGACCGTGCTTTGCCCCCCTTCATATGCCCCGAGCGCGGCAGCGAGAAACCGGACCATGTAGGCCACGATCAGAAGCCAGATAGACCCGGTCACCAGAAGCCCTGTCGAGATGCCGAACCGGGCCTCCATGAACGCATCGAGCGCGTTGTCGAACGCTGCGAACGGCACCAGGAGACCCACGGCGATCACCCCGCCCGGCACCGCGTAGCCCAAACGCGCAAGGTAGGCCGCGCCCTGTGCACGCCGTCCGGGGTGAAGGCGCAGGTTGTAGCCCACGGCGATGGCGGCCAGCACCGTCAGCACCGCCGCGATCCCGGCAAGCGTCACCGAGTTCTGAAGAAACCCGAGGTAGCGCGGGCTGAACAGCGATTGCGTCGATCCCGCTCCCATTTCCAAAAGGATGACCGCCGGCAGAAGCGCCCCCAGGATCACCGGCACCGCGCAGATCAGAACCGCCAGCCAAGCCACGGGGCCCGAAAGCGGTATTGGCGGCATCCGGTGCTGACGGCGAGACGGGTCGTGATAGCGTGCCTCGCCCCTCTGTGCCCGCTCCAGAAGCGCAAGGAGCAGGGCAAAGGCCAGAAGGCACAGGGCAAGCTGCGCCGCTGCCGCACGGTCGGCCATGGAAAACCAGCTGGTATAGATGCCCGTGGCAAAGGTCTGGACGCCGAAATAGGACACGGTTCCGAAATCCGCGATCGTCTCCATCACGGCCAGAAGCACGCCCCCGGCGATGGCGGGTCGCGCCATTGGCAGGCTGACACGGACGAATGCCGCCCATGGTCCGTGCCCCAGGGCACGCGCGGCAAGAAAGGTCGCGCCGCCCTGCTGAAGGAACGCCGCACGTGTCAGCAGATAGACGTAGGGATAAAGGACAAGGATCAGCATCGCCGCCGCCCCACCCAATGACCGGATCTCCGGGAACCAGTAATCGCGCGGCCCCCATCCGGTCACGGCGCGCAAGGTGGTTTGCACGATGCCGGGATGGTCCAGCACATGTGTATAGGCATAGGCCAGGACATAGGCCGGATAGGCCAGGGGCAGCACCAGCGCGATCTCGAGGATGCGTACGCCGGGAAACCGCGTCATCGTGACAAGCCAGGCCGTACCGACGCCCAGCGCGAACGTGCCCAGGGCCACCAGCCCCACGAGCAGCACGGTGTTCGCGGTATAGCGCCCCAGAACAGTGTCGATGAGATGCGCGACCGTTTCGGTGCCGCCGGTCGCTGCCGCGATGGCCACAGCCACCATCGGCAAAAGACAAATCCCCGCAGCGATATAGGCGGCGGCCACCAGCGGCCCGGCCCGGTCGCGCAGTTTGCGTGTCTGTGCGGTGGTGAGAACCTGCTCCATACGCGGCCCTTTGCCGTTTTTGCGACTGACCCGTGTATGTCTAGCATTTCTGTCGGAATTACCAGCCCTTGCGCCATTGCGTCGCCCGGGCCCGTGGCTCACCCGTAGCTGCGCTGGTCGTCGATCACCTTGCCATCATTGGGCAGCCCACCCGGCGCCACGACCTCGACCCTGCCTTTGAGCTTCAGGACCTCTGCAACACTCGCCTCGTAGGCCGCCGGTTCGGTGCCGCCCTCGATCTGCACGGTCATCACATCCATTTCGCCCTCGCGCGAGGCGATGACCCGGGCGCGGGCGACCTCTGGGTGCTTGGCCACGAGCTGGGCCACCTGTTCGGGCCGCACGAACATGCCCTTGATCTTGGTGGTCTGGTCGGCCCGGCCCATCCAGCCCTTGATGCGGGTGTTGGTCCGGCCGCACGGGCTTTCACCCTCCATGATCGCCGACAGGTCGCCTGTGGCGAACCGGATCAGCGGGTAATCCGGGTTGAGTGTGGTCACAACGACTTCACCCACCTCGCCGGGTGCGACCGGATCGCCGGTGCCCGGGCGCACGATTTCGACGATCACGCCCTCGTCGACGATCATGCCCTCCATCGCCTCGGATTCGTAGGCGATGTTGCCCAGATCGGCGGTGGCATAGCATTGCAGGCAGGCGATGCCTCGATCGGCATATTCCTGGCGCAGGGAGGGGAAGAGCGCGCCGCCCCCTACCGCCGCCTTGGTGATCCGCAGCGCCAGCCCCATCTCGTCGGCCTTGTCGAGGATCACCTTCAGGTAGTCCGGCGTGCCCGCATAGGCCGTCACGCCGATGTCATGGGCGGCGCGGGCCTGAAGCTCGGTCTGGCCCGTGCCCGCGGGAAGAACGGCCGCGCCCACGGTGCGCGCGCCGTTCTCAAAGATCATGCCGGCGGGTGTGAGGTGATAGCCGAAACAGTTCTGGACGATATCGCCCGACCCGATCCCGCAGGCATGCAGGAACCGGCCCATCCGCCACCAGTCATGATCCGTCCCGCCGGGTTCGTAGATCGGGCCGGGGGACTGGAAGACATGAGCAAAGCCGTGCGCCGGTTTGGTGGTGAAGCCACCCAGCGGTGCGGCCCCGGCCTGTGCCGCCCCCAGCTCGGATTTGCGCAGGACGGGCAGCGCCGCCAAGGCCGCGGCATCGGTCATCATCGCCGGGTCCACATCCGCAAGAGCAGTCGCATAACCCGGGAGCCCCTTGGCACGCGAGATCTGGGCAGGCAGCGCCTGGGCCAGGTCGGCGGCGCGGGCATCGCGGCTGCGGGTTTCAAGAGCGTCGAAATGGCGGGTCATCGATCGGGTCCCCCGGATGGTCGCGCGGCCCAGCCGCACGGAATTGACATGAAACAAGGCGAAGCGACGCCGGTGACGGTATTCTGGACCAAGGCGGCAGACCGCGGCGCAGTGCGAGGGAGGGCAACGTGACCGACACACAGACCATCATGACCGACAACGCGGTCTTCGACGACCGGATCCGGTTCCATGGCGATATCCAAGTGATGGAGGCCGATTTCTCTGGCTTCCATTTCGCCGACAGCCGCATGGTCAACGCCTTTTACGACCGCATCGAAGAGCGGATCGAACAGACGGGCGAGCCCTTGTGGTTCTTCCTCGTGAATTACTCGGGCAGCCGGATCGACCCGGCGGCCTGGGTGGCCTTCTCGCGCCGGGGCCGGGCGCTGAACATGGCGCACTCCATGGGCTCCGTCCGCTTTGACGCATCCGACGAAACCCGCGCCCAGATCGAGCGTGACGCCAATACAGAGGCCTTCAATCCCAACCTCTTTGCCGACCGTGAGGCCGCGCTCGCCCGACTGGCCGGGATGCCCTCCAAACGGCGCAAGCGTGTCCTGCACGATCCCAACTATGCCGAAAGCGACTTTGCCCGTCGGATTAGGTTCGACCGGGACCGGGTGATCATGGAGGTCGATTTCTCGCATTTCACCTTCCATCACAGCCGGGATGTCGACGATTTTTACGACCATATAGAGACACGGATCAAAGACACCGACCGCAAGTGGTTCTTTCTGATCGACTACAACGGCTGCCAGATCATGCCCGCGGCCTGGGTCCGCTTTGCCCATCGCGGCAAGCTTCTGAACATCGCCGCCTCGCTCGGGTCGGTCCGCTATGCCGCCGGGTCCGAGACCGAGACAGATATCAAGCTGCGCGCCGAGTCGCAGGACTTCCGGCCCAATATCCGGAACACCCGCGGCGAAGCGCTCGACCGGATCGAGGAAATGCGGGCGGAGCTGATGGCACATGGCTAGGCCTCAGCTGAGCCAGCGCTTGCGGCGGCGGTAGGAGCGTACATCGCGAAAGCTTTTCCGGCCCTCGTCGGACATGCCGAGGTAGAATTCCTTGACGTCCGGGTTCTCGCGCAATTCGGCAGCGGGGCCGTCCATCACGACGCGGCCCGATTCCAGGATGTAGCCGTAATGGGCAAAGCGCAGCGCCACGTTGGTGTTCTGTTCGGCCAGAAGGAAGGTCACGCCCTCGTTCTCATTTACCGATTTCACGATGCCGAAGATCTGTTCGACCAGCTGCGGGGCGAGGCCCATCGACGGCTCGTCCAGAAGGATCGTCTCGGGCCGGCTCATCAGCGCGCGGCCAATCGCCGTCATCTGCTGTTCACCACCCGATGTATAGCCCGCCTGGCTTTTGCGGCGCTCCTTCAGGCGCGGAAAATAACTATAGACCATCTCAAGATCGGCATCGATGTCACCCTTGCCCGCGTTCCGCGTATAAGCTCCGGTCAGCAGGTTCTCTTCGACGGTCAGGTGTTCGAAGCAATGGCGCCCTTCCATGACCTGGATGACGCCGCGTTTCACCAGCGCGGCGGGGTCCAGATCCTGCACGCGTTCGCCGCGATAGAGGATCGAGCCCTTGGTCACTTCGCCCCGTTCGGAATGCAGAAGGTTCGACACGGCCTTGAGCGTCGTGGTCTTGCCCGCGCCGTTGCCGCCCAACAGCGCGGTGATCCCGCCCTTGGGCACCTTGAGGCTCACGCCTTTCAGAACGAGGATCACATGGTTGTAGATCACCTCGATATTGCTGACCTCCAACAGGGTCTCTTGGGTCCGACCGGCGTCCAGCATCCTGATCCGTTCCTCGCATCTCCGGGCCTTTGCCCGATCCATCCTTTGGGTGTGGGCGCGGCGACCCAGCCGCCGCGCCCGGAGTTTGGCAGGCTTACTTGCAGCCCGGGGTGATGCCCGCTTCCTGTGCGTAGGCCGCCGAGTCTTCGGCCACGAGCGGCAGGATCACGTCCTGGTCCGACTGCATATAGTCGGTGATCAGGGTGAACTCGCCGGCATCCGCGTCCCACTGCGCCACGGCCGCGTAGCCGTCACCGCCGTGGTTCTGGCAGGAGACCGAGAATTCCGGCCCGAAGTTCGGAAGACCCAGCGCGGCCATCTTCTCTTCGGTCATCACCAGGTTTTCCATGCCGTCGCGCATCTGTTCGGCGGTGATCGCGCTCACGCCGTGGATCTCTTGCGCGGTGCGGGCAGCTTCGGCCGCCAGCATCGCCGCATAGAGCCCGCGGTTATAAAGCACGGTGCCGATCTGGTCGCCTGCACCGGCGGCAAGCCCCTTGTCCACCACATGGGTCTGGATATCGTCGAAGAGCGGATAGTCAGAGCCCAGGTTGTGGAAGGTCAGCGCCTTGTAGCCATCGGCACCGTCGCCCGCGGGCAGCACGTCGTTCTCAGAGCCCGACCACCAGATGCCGATGAAGTTCTCCATCGGGAAGCGGATGTTCACGGCTTCCTGGATGGCGACCTGGTTCATCACGCCCCAGCCCCACATGATCACGTGGTCCGGACGGTCGCGGCGGATTTGCAGCCACTGCGACTTTTGCTCCTGACCCGGGTGATCGACCGGCAGCAGTGTCAGTTCGTAGCCGTGCTTTTCGGCCAGAACCTCGAGCGTGCGGATCGGCTCCTTGCCATAGGCCGAGTTGTGGTAGACCAGCGCGATCTTCTTGCCGCTCAGGTCACCGCCGTTCACGTCCAGAAGATGCTTGATCGCGACCGACGCACCATCCCAGTAGTTGGCGGGGTAGTTGAAGATGTACTGGAACACCTCGCCGTTCTTGGCCGAGGTGCGGCCATAGCCCATCGAGTGCACCGGGATGCCGTCCGCCGTGGCCTTGGGGATCAGCTGATAGGTGATGCCCGTCGACAGCGGCTGGTAGACCAACGCGCCTTCGCCCTTGGTCGACTCGTAGCATTCCACACCTTTTTCGGTGTTGTAGCCGGTTTCGCATTCCACGAGCCGGATCGGCTCGCCGCCGATGCCGCCGTCACGCTCGTTCAGAAGCGTGAAGTAATCCTCGTAGCCATCCGCGAACGGGATGCCGTTCGCAGCATAGGGACCGGTGCGATAGCTGAGCGCGGTAAAGGTCAGCTCGGCCATCGCGGGGGCCGCGGCCACCATGGCAGCCAGCGTCGCCATTGCCAGTTTCGTTTTCATCGGTGTCTACTCCCTAGTTTATCCGATGTCGGTATTGTGCGGCGAGGGCATTACCCCCCGCCGCACGAGGGTCAGTGCGGGAACGGCCAAAGCCGCAGTTTTTCCTTTGTCACCCGCCACAGCTGCGCCAGCCCGTGGGGCTCGGCGATCAGGAACAGAACGATCAGTCCGCCCACGATCATGAATTCGAAATGCGCGGCGAGATCCGTGGCCCAGCCCATCTGTCCGACAAGCACGTTTTTGAGCAGAACCGGCAGCAACACGAGGAAGGCCGCGCCCGCGAAGGAGCCAAAGATCGAACCAAGCCCGCCGATGATCACCATGAAGAGCACGAGGAACGACTTCTGGATGCCGAACACCTCGCCCACCTCGACCGCGCCGAGATAGACCGCAAAGAACAGCGCGCCTGCGATGCCCACAAAGAACGAGCTGACGGCAAAGGCCGACAGTTTCGCGGTCAGCGGGTTCACCCCGATGATCTCGGCGGCGATGTCCATGTCGCGGATCGCCATCCATTTGCGCCCCATCGCGCCGCGCGTCAGGTTGCGCGCAATGATCGCCGACGCGGTCACGAACACGAGGCAGAATAGATAGGCCGCCCAGGCCGGGGCCTCTGGGCCGGTGATGGCCACGCCCGCCACGGTCCGTTCCGGCGCGCTGATCTGGCCCGAGGCCGAGTAGTTGTAGAACCACGACACGCGGTTGAAAAGCCAGACCAGGAAAAACTGCGCCGCCAGCGTCGCCACGGCGAGGTAGAACCCCTTGATCCTGAGGCTCGGCAGGCCGAAAAGCACGCCCACCGCAGCCGTGATCCCGCCCGCGAGGATGACATGGATGAACATGCTCACATCCGGGAACGCCGTCATCAGCTTGTAGCAGGCGTAGGCCCCCACGGCCATGAAACCACCTGTGCCCAGGCTGACCTGTCCACAATAGCCCACCAGGATGTTCAGCCCGATCGCCGCGATGGCATAGATCAGGAAGGGCAGGAACACTGCATTCGCCCAATAGTCGTTGATCAGGAACGGGATGATCCCGAACGCCACCGCCAGAACGATGTAATAGCGGAAGCGGTCGAACTTGATCGGGAAGGTCTGCCCGTCATCGACATAGGTTGTTTTGAAATCACCAGCCTCGCGGTAGAACATCAGGCGATCTCCCCTGGGTCGTCAGTATCGAGATGGGACCGGTCGGCCCGGTTCGGCGGTTTGGCGTAGCCCGTCGCCTCGGTGTAGCGGATCAGCTTGAAATACGCCCAAAGCCCGACGGCGGCACCCAGCGCGGCCATAACCGCAGCAGGCAGCAGTTGGCCGGTCTGGTCCACGCCCGCGCTGAGCGCGAGATAGCCGAAGGCCCAAAAGCCGGCCCAGGCGATGACGTTCACGATGGCAATTAGCTTGTGCATCGTCAGACCCTTTCGATGATCTTTTCGCCGAACAGACCCTGGGGCCGGAAGACGAGGAAGATGAGCGCCAGCACATAGGCGAACCAGTTCTCGGTGGCGCCGCCGATCAGCGGACCGACCAGGAACTCGAATAGCTTCTCGCCCACACCGATGATCAGCCCGCCGACGATCGCACCGGGGATCGAGGTGAAGCCGCCCAGCATCAGCACCGGCAATGCCTTGAGCGCGATGAGAGAGAGCGAGAACTGCACGCCCGACTTGGTGCCCCACATGATGCCCGCGACCAACGCCACGAAGCCAGCCACCGACCAGACCATGATCCAGATGAAGTTGAGCGACACACCCACCGACAGCGCCGCCTGGTGATCGTCGGCCACCGCGCGCATGGCACGGCCCTGCTTGGTGTACTGGCTGAACATCACCAGAACGACCACGAGAAGCGCGGCAATCACCGTTGCGACGATGTCCAAGTTGTCGATGAAGAAGCCGTAGCCGAACCAGCCATAGGTCACCTCGTCGATGGCCGTGTTGATGCCCTGCGGCAGGCCCACGTCCAGCTTCTTGATGTCGGCACCCCACATGATGTCACCGAGCCCTTCGAGGAAATAGGCAAGCCCGATGGTGGCCATGAACAGGATAATGGGCTCCTGGTTCACCAGGTGGCGGAAGATGAGGCGCTGCACCGCCCAGGCCAGGAACACCATCACGCCCATGGTCAGAAGGATCGCGAGGAAGGCCGGGATGTGCCAGCCGAAGTGGTGCACCTCCGTCCCGAGGATCGCGTTGATCAGATGCGCGAAGGGGACTTGGCCTTCCATGATGCCCACCAGCGTCATCGCCGCGAAAAGCGCCATGACACCTTGGGCATAGTTGAAGATGCCCGAGGCCTTGTAGATCAGGACGAAACCCAGCGCCACAAGCGCATAGAGAACCCCGGCCATCAGACCGTTCAGGAACACCTCCATCCCGAAAATCAGCGTGTCAGGCATGGTCCCCTCCCCCAAATTTCTCACAAGAAATTTGCCAAGAGTTTTGCGTCAAAACTCTTGGCCCGCGCAGACGGTCAGTCATGGGACACCCCCAGATAGGCGTCGATCACATCCTGGTTGCTACGCACCTCGTCGGGCGTGCCGTCCCCGATCTTCTTGCCGTAATCCATCACCACGACCCGGTCGGACAGATCCATGACCACGCCCATGTCGTGTTCGATCAGCGCGATGGTGGTACCGAATTCGTCGTTCACATCTAGGATGAAGCGGCTCATATCCTCCTTCTCCTCGACATTCATGCCTGCCATGGGCTCGTCGAGCAGCAGAAGCTTCGGCTCCGCAACCAACGCGCGCGCCAGTTCGACCCGCTTTTTCAGACCGTAGGGCAGGCGCGCCACGGGCGTCTTCCGGATGCTCTGAATCTCGAGAAAGTCGATGATCCGTTCGGCCTTTTCCCGGTTTTCGACCTCTTCGGCCTCGGCGCGGCCTTTCCAGATCGCCTGGGTGAACAGCCCGGTGGTCATATGGGTCAGCCGCCCCGTCATAACGTTGTCGAGAACGGTCATCCCCTCGAACAGGGCAATATTCTGAAAGGTACGCGCTATACCTTGGCGCGCCACCTGGAAAGGCTTCATCGGCGGGCGCTTCTCACCGCGGAACCACACCTCGCCCTCCTGAGGCACGTAGAAGCCCGAGATCACGTTCAGCATCGACGATTTTCCCGCGCCGTTCGGCCCGATGATCGCGCGGATCTCGCCCTCGCGGATGTCGAAACTGATATCCTTGATCGCCACCACGCCGCCGAAGCGCAGCGTGATGTTCTTCATCTCCATCACCACGCCGCCGATCTTACGGCCGTCTTCGGTGATGTAACCCTCTTCCATGTCCTTCATGGGGTTCCCTCCGTCGCGGGGGCAGACTGCCGATTGTTGATCCAACGCGCGGCGCTCATTCCGCCGCCACCTTCTGGGTCGTGACCGGCACCGTCCTGGCATCGCGGATTTCCAGCGTCGCCTTGATCTTGCCCTTTCGGCCGTCCTCGTAGGTGACTTCCGTTTCGGTGTAGACCGAGGGCGCGCCATCATAGAGCGCGGTGACAAGGTCATCGAATTTCTCGCCGATGATCTTGCGGCGCACCTTGCGGGTCCGGGTCAGTTCGCCATCGTCCGCGTCCAGTTCCTTGTGCAGCACAAGGAAGCGGTGGATCTGGCAGCCCGACAGCATCTCGTCCTCGGCCACGCTGGCATTGGTCTCTTCGACATGGGCCTGGATCATGTCGAGCACCTTCTGGTGGCCCGCCAGCTCCTGGTAGGACGAGTAGGAGATGTTGTTGCGTTCGGCCCAGTTGCCCACCGCCGCCAGGTCAATGTTGATGAAGGCACAGCAGCGGTCGCGGCCCGCGCCGAACACCACGGCTTCCAGGATATTGGGATAGAACTTGAGCTTGTTCTCGACGTATTTCGGCGCGAAGAGGCTGCCATCGGCCATCTTGGCCACGTCCTTGGCCCGGTCGATGATGCGCAGATGCCCGGTGTCGGGCTCGAAAAAGCCCGCATCGCCCGTGGCCACCCAACCTTCGGGGTCCTTGGTGTCGGCGGTAGAGTCCGCGTTCTTGTAATACTCCACAAAGACGCCCGGACCGCGATAATAGACCTCGCCATTCTCGCCGATCCGCACCTCGACACCCGGGCTGGGCACGCCCACCGTGTCCGAGCGGACCTCACCATCGGGTTGCTGGGTGATAAAGACCGATGCCTCGGTCTGGCCGTAAAGCTGCTTCAGGTTGATGCCGAGCGAGCGGTAGAAATCGAAGATCTCGGGCCCGATCGCCTCACCGGCGGTGTAGCCGATGCGCACCCGGCTGAAGCCCAGCGTGTTCTTGAGCGGCCCGTAGACCAACAAATCGCCCAGCCGATACTTGAACCGATCCAGCGCACCCACCGGCTTGCCGTCAAGGATGTCGGGACCGACCTTGCGGGCGTGCTGCATGAAGTAGTGGAAAAGCCACCGCTTGAACCGGCCGGCATCTTCCATACGGATCATCACGTTGGTCAGCTGCGTCTCGAAGATGCGAGGCGGCGCGAAGTAATAAGTCGGTCCGATCTCGCGCAGGTCGATCATCATCGTGTCGGGACTTTCCGGACAGTTCACGCAGAACCCGGTCCAGTAGGCCTGGCCGATGGAAAAGATGAAATCGCCCACCCAGGCCATCGGCAGATAGGCCAGCACCTCTTCGCCCGGGCCCAGATGGTCGAACTCGGACGAATGGCGCGCGGTTTCGATGATGTTGCGGTTGGACAGCACCACGCCCTTTGGCTTGCCGGTGGTGCCCGAAGTGTAAAGCATCACGCATATGTCGTCATAGGTGATCTTCGACCGACGCCGCTCGAGTTCCGGAAAGAGCTCGTCATATGCGGCACGGCCCTGGTCCTGCACATGGCTGTACTGGTGCAGATGCGAATGGTCGTATTTCCGCATGCCCCGCGGGTCGAGATAGATCAGATGCTCGAACTGGTGCAGGTGCTCCTGGATCTCGATGACCTTGTCGACCTGCTCCTGGTCGCTGACGATGACAAACCGCGCGCCGCAATGGCTGAGCACGTATTCCATCTCTTCGGCACCCGAATCCTGGTAAAGCGGCACGGGCACGGCGCCAACCGATTGGGCAGCGACCATGGACCAATAGAGATAGGGCCGGTTGTGGCCGATGATGGCGACGAAGTCGCCTGCGTTGACGCCCAGGTTCAACAGCCCCAGCGCCAGCGCCTCGATCTCCTTTTCGGTCTCTGCCCAGGTCCAGGCCTGCCAGATGCCGAATTCTTTTTCCCGATAAGCGGGCTTGTCCGCGAATGTGGTCGCGTTGCGAAGCAGCAGCGCCGGGATGGACACAAGCCCACCCGCGCCTTCCGGCGTCTCAACCAACGATGTCTCCTCCCGTTTGCCCCTGTTTGACGGGGCGGGCCGCGTTTTCTGCGACTCTCGTACCCTAAGGTGCCGGTAAATTTCTGACGGTCGACTTTTTCCTGATCATTTCGAGAATCTTGCGAATTGTAACAGGCATGCAAAGCGCTTGGCGAAGCGCGCGGGCCGGTGCTAGCGAAGAGCCGGAGGGGGGATGATGGCCGACACCGATCACCTGACCATGGCGGGGTTGAACCTGATCCAGCAGGCGCTGTCGATCTATGACAGCGATTTGCGGCTCGCGGTGTGCAACAGGCGCTTCAAGGAGATGTTCGATCTGCCCGATCATCTCTGCACCCCCGGTGCCAGCTTCGAGGACACGATCCGCCACTTGGTGGCCCGTGGCGAATATGGCCCGGTCGAGGATGTGGAGGCCTCTGTGCAGGACCGGGTCGAGACCGCCCGCGCCTTTGCGCCACACTACATGGAACGTACCCGCGCGAACGGGTGCACCATCAGTGTCGAGGGCTCGCCCCTGCCCCAGGGCGGCTGGGTCACGGTCTATACCGACATCACCCATACCCGCGAACACGAAGGCATGCTGCGGGCGCGCTCGGCCGAGCTGTCCGAGCAGCTTTTGGCCCGGGCCGAGGAACTGTCGGCCACCAACCGCCAGCTCGAGGCGACGATCACCGCCCTCGAAGAGACCAAGCGCCAGCTGACCGAGATGGAGGCACGCACGCGCCTCACGACCGAGATGATGCCGGCGCATATCGCCCATGTGGGCCGGGACCGCCGTTACACCTTTTCCAACCGCCAGCTGTCGGCGGTGATGCCTGGCAGTCCCTCGCAGATCCTGGGCATGCGCATCGAGGACGCCCTGGGCGATTCCTACCCCCGGATCGCGCCGTATCTTGCCGCCGCTTTCGAGGGCGAGCCCAGCGTCTTCGAATTCACCGACGAGCCCAGCTCGCGCCGCATCCGCGCGGCCTTTACCCCCGATCTGCGCGAGGGCACGATCGAAGGTGTGTATATCCTGTCCATGGACATCACCCGGGAAAGCCAGGCGCGCGCCGCGCTTCAGCAGACACGCAAACGGGAACTTGCCGCGCAGCTGACCAGTGGGCTTGCGCATGATTTCTCGAACCTTCTGACGATCATCCTGGGCTCTCAGGCCCAGTTGCAGCGGCTCGACACCTTGCCAGATGCAGCACAGGGCCTTGTGGCGGCGACCCTGTCCGCCGCACGGCGAGGCGGCACGCTTCTGAACCGGATCGCCGATATTTCCGGGCACCGTGAACTGCACCCGCGCGCCACCGATCTGCGCGCGTTCCTTGCCGATCTGGCGACGCTTGCGGCACCGACCCTGCCGCGCGACATAAGGCTCGAGATCGACAGCCGCCTGCCCGATGGCGAGGTGATGCTCGACCCCGGGCCGCTACAGGACTCTCTTCTGAACCTGATCCTGAACGCGCGCGATGCCTGCGGGCCCCGGGGCACGATCCGCCTGATCGTGCAGATCGTCCGCGACACCTGGCTGGAATTCCGCGTCTCGGACACCGGCCCCGGCTTTTCGGCCCAGGCGCTGGAGCATGCGCTCGATCCCTTCTTTACCACCAAGGGCGGCGAGGGCACAGGGCTGGGTCTGTCGATGGTCTACGATTCCACCAAGCTGGCTGGCGGCAGCGTGCGGCTCTCCAACACCACCACCGGCGGCGAGGTACGGTTGCGCCTGCCGCTGGTGACCGCCCCCGATCATGCCGCGCCGGGCCTGGCCCTTTTGGTCGAGGACAGCCCGGATCTGCGCGCCACGATCCGCGACATGCTGCGGGGCCTTGGCCATTCGGTTATCGAGGCGGGCAGCGTGGACGAGGCGCTCACGCTGATCGACAACCTGCCCGAGATCGGCACCGTGCTGTCGGATATCTCGCTCGAGGGCGGCGCGACCGGGATCGACCTGATGGACCGTTTGCCGCCCGACAGCCCTCGCACACGGGTGCTGATGACCTCACTGCCCGCCGGTCACCCCCTGCACCTCGCGGCCAGCCGCCGCGCGCCGGTCCTGGCCAAACCCTTTGCCGCGCCGGACCTTGCGGCGCTGATCGGAGGCCGTGCCGATGTCTGAGCCGCTGGTCACGATCCTGGATGACGAGCCCGAGATCCGCGCGATGTTGTCGGATGCCCTGCAAGAGGCCGGCTTTCGCACCATGGGCTTCGGCCGCGCAACGGAGTTCGAGGCCGCGTTGCAAACGACGACGCCCGATGTCTGCCTGGTCGACCTTGGCCTTCCAGACCGCGACGGACTGAGCCTGGTCCACCGGCTGGCGCTGGAAAAGGGTGCCATAGTGATCATCGTATCGGGCCGCGCGCAGGTCCAGGACCGGGTGACGGGGCTGGAGCTGGGGGCCGACGACTACATCATCAAACCTTTCGAGCCGGTCGAGGTCGTGGCCCGGATTCGCGCGCGCCTGCGCAAACAGGCGCAGGACACCCCCCGCGGTACCACCGCGCGCTTCAACGGCTGGACCGCCCATTTCGACCGCTACACGCTGACCGATGCGGGCGGGCAAGAGATCCCCTTCAGCCATGCCGAGGGCGAGATACTCCGGCTTTTCCTCGACAGCCCCAAGCGGCTGATCACCCGCGCCTTCATGCAGGACCGCCTGGGCGGCGCGGCAGGAGACAGTTTCGACCGGGCGATGGATGTGCGCATCTCGCGCCTGCGCACGAAGCTGCGCGAGGATCCAAAGAACCCACAGCTGATCAAGACGATCTACGGCGCGGGCTACATCTTTCTGGGCGATGTAGAATGGGCGTGACCCGGGGGGGGGCGCCCGCTGGGTCGACCCAGCGGGACACGCCGCGTCGACGCGGCGTTCACCCTACATCGACCCCCGCCGCACGGGCCAGAACGCGCAAACCAGTTACCAGGTCGGCCTCGTCCGTGTCCTCATCAAAAGTATGGCTGACCCCGCCGATCGACGGGACGAACAGCATCGCCACCGGCATCAGCCGCGCCACGTTCGTGGCATCGTGCAGCGCGCCCGACGGCATGTGCCGCCAGTTGCCGGGTGCCTCGGCCTCGGCCGCCTCTGCCAGCCGGGCGCGCAAGCCCTTGTCCATCGGCACCGGTTCGAGCCCCAGCATCGGCCCGAAGCCAATCTCGAACCCGCCACCGTCGGCCACCTCCTGCGCGGTCTCGCGGATGATGCCCTCCATCCGGCGCAGGCGCTCTGCATCGCCATCGCGCCACTGCATCGAGAATGTCACCTTGCCCGGCACGACCGAAGAGGCGTTGGGATGCAGGCTCACATGCCCGATGGTCCAGACAGTCTGGGGCGTGACCACGTTGCGGAACCGATCGTTCAGCACGGCGTTGAACCTAGACAGCGCCTGGAACGCATCGCGGCGCAGGGCCATGGGCGTGGTGCCCGCGTGGTTCTGCTGACCTGCAAATGTGATCCGCATGTCGCGGATGCCCACGATGCTGTCCACCACGCCGATCTTTTCGCCGCTCTGATCGAGGCTCGGCCCCTGTTCGATATGCATCTCGACATAGCCGCTGAACAGCGCAGGAGACACGTCCGCACCCGCCAGATGCGCCATCTTTGCCCGCGCATCGACAAAGCTGACGCCGTCCCGGTCGGTGAGCGGATCCGCATCGGCCAGCACTGTGTTCCCGCCCCAGATGGCGCTGCCGGTAGTGACGCCGAACCGGCCTTCTTCGTCCTGGAACGACACGACAGAAATGGGCGGTCCGCCCGCCTCTTTCGACGCGCGCGCGATTTCCAACGCAGCGATGACGCCCAGCGCCCCGTCAAGCCAGCCGCCTTCGGGCTGGGTGTCGGTGTGCGAGCCCAGGAGCAGGCTTTGCTCGCCCGCGATGCCGAAGAGGTTGCCTACAGGGTCGAAACGCGGCTCCAGCCCGGCCTCTTTCATCCGCGCGGCCAGCCACTCCCGCGCGGCGATGTCCGGGTCGCTGAAAGCGGGGCGCACGACGCCCTTGCCCACGCCCGCCGCGCCGAAGCTGCGCAGGTGGTGAAGATCGCTCAGGAATCGCTTGGGGTTCAGCATCTGGGGTCTCCTTCTATCACACACGTCCGTCGGCCCGGGCGCGGGCCATGACGCATAACAGCTCGAACAGGATCGACACACCCAGATAGGCGGTGTTGCCCGACGGATCGAAGGGCGGCGAGACCTCGACCAGGTCGGCACCGACCATGTTCACGCCCTCCAACAA
This sequence comes from uncultured Paracoccaceae bacterium, assembly GCA_913062865.1. Lineage (GTDB taxonomy): Bacteria > Pseudomonadota > Alphaproteobacteria > Rhodobacterales > Rhodobacteraceae > CAJXWO01. The sequence goes on from CAJXWO010000002.1 coordinate 31,189, forward strand.
ACGCACCACCTGCAGCGCCTGGAAGGAATTGGGCCCGCCCACCTCGGGCGTGCCGGTGCCGGGGGCAAAGGCCGGATCGACGAAATCGATATCGTAGGACACATAGGTCGGCGCGGACCCGGCGATGCCCCGCGCCTCTTCCATCACATCGTCGGGGCCACGGGCGTGGAACTCTTCGATCGGGATCACCCGGATGCCCACACTTTCGGCGAAATCGCGATCTTCGGTGTCGTAGGCGGTGCCGCGAATGCCGATCATGCATACGCGTTTGGGGTCCAAAAGCCCCTCTTCCACAGCCCGGCGGAACGGCGTGCCATGGGTGTACATCTGGCCGCCGAAATAGCTGTGGAATAGGTCGGTGTGGCTGTCGAAATGGATCATGCCCAGCGGCGCATCCTTGGCCAGGGACCGCAGGATCGGCAGCGTGCTCAGGTGATCGCCCCCGGCGGTCAGGGGCAGGATGCCCGCCCCGCGCACCTGGTCGTAGAAGGCGGTGATGCGGGCCATGCTGTCGGAGATATCGGCGGGGTTTGGGGCCACATCGCCCAGATCGGCACAGTTCACCGCCTCGAAGGGGCGGAACCCGGTCACGCCATGGCCCGCACGGATCATGGTCGACAGGTCGCGCAGCTGCCGGGGGCCATGGCGCGGACCGGGGCGGTTCGTGGTGCCGCTGTCCCATGGCACGCCGATCAGGCCGATCTGCAGATCGCCAAGACGGTCGTGGTCGAGCGGCACATGGGGCAGCCGCATGAAACTGGGCACACCGGCAAAACGGGGCAGGTCAAAGCCGGAGATGGGCTGAAAGAACGGGTCGGTCATGGGTGGGCCTCAACGGATAGGGACAGGCGAGCGCGGCGCGTGACGGAGCCGTCGCCCTGGGCCGCGATGCGGTCGATGGCGGTCTGCATCGGCTCATACGCGACGGCCATGTGATAGGCGTTGGCATGCAGGATCGTGTCCGGGCCCGCTACCCAGGCCACATGCCCCTTCCAAAAGATCAGATCGCCCCGGCGCATCGGGGTGTCGGCATCCAGCGTTTCGCCCAACGCGGTCTCTTGCGGGCCGCTGTCACCCGGACAAGCGATGCCGCAGGCCGTACAGGCCAGTTGCACGAGCCCGGAACAGTCGATGCCCCAGCGCGAATTGCCGCCCCAGAGGTAGGGTGTGCCCAACAGGCGCTCGGCCACGGCCACGGGATCAGGTTCGGACGTGAGGTCGCGCAGATGCGGATGTGGGACAAAGCCCAGCGGGGTCTCCCAAAAGCGGCCGGTGTCGCCGATCACCTGAAGCCGAGCGCCGAGGCTGAGCGCCATACGCTCGGGCGATTTGAAATCGGGGGCGCTGTAGACATGGGTCGCGGGAGCCGACACGCAGTGGGTTGGGGTGATGACAGGGCCAAGCGTTTCGGCGGCGACCCAGCCCTCGTATCCATCCAGATCGGCCCGCACCCGCGCCCAGATACCGTCACGGTCCAGCACAGCGACCGGCGCCCCCAGAAGCAATTGCCGCGCGCGGGGGCCATCCGGCTCCTCGCGCAGATCGACCAGCGGCGCCGCGATGCAGGCCGCGTCGGTCACAGATCAAGCGCCACAGGCAGGGTGGCCAGCAAGGCGCGCGCCCCTTGCATGACGCCACCCTTGGTGCGGGCGGGCGCGGGCTGGGGCTGCCAGCCGTAGATGTCGAAATGGGTATAGCTGGGCGTGTCGGTCACGAACCGGCGCAGGAACAGTGCTGCGGTGATCGCGCCGCCGAACCCGCCCTTTGGCGCATTGTCGAGATCCGCGATACCCGGTTCGATCAGGGGCTCATAGGCCTCGTGGAAAGGCAGCCGCCAGCACGGATCTGCCGTTGTCTCACCCGCCGCCGCCAACGCGCCCGCCACGGTTTCGTCCGTTGTGAAGAACGGCGCGATATCCGGACCAACAGCCACGCGCGCGGCACCGGTCAGCGTGGCCATGGACACGATCATGTCGGGCGTGTCCTCGTCCGCCAGCGCCAAAGCATCGGCCAGCACCAGCCGCCCCTCGGCATCGGTGTTGTTGATCTCGACCGTCAGCCCCTTGCGCGACTGCAGGATATCCTGCGGGCGGAAGGCAGCACCGGACACGCTGTTCTCCACCGCAGGCACCAGCACGCGCAATCGAATAGGCAGGTTCAGCGCCATGATGATCTGCGCGAGGCCCAGGACTGTGGCGGCCCCGCCCATGTCCTTTTTCATCAACCCCATGGAGGCGCCGGGTTTGAGGTTGAGCCCCCCGGTGTCGAAACAGACCCCCTTGCCCACCAGCGTCAGGCGTGGGCCGGTGCTGCCCCAGCGCATGTCGATGAGCCGCGGCGCGCGGTCGGCGGCGCGACCCACGGTGTGGATCATCGGAAGGTTCTTATCCAAAAGGTCATCCCCGGTCGTGACCTCAATCTCGGCCCCATGCGCTTCGGCCAGAAGCCGCGCGGCCTCTTCGAGATTGTCGGGCCCCATGTCGCTGGCGGGCGTGTTGATGAGATCGCGGGTCAGCGCCTCGCCTTCGGCCAGGATCTCGATCTTGGCCGCGTCGACACCCTCTGGCGCGACAAGCCGCGCGGCCGGTGCCGTCTGGTCACGGTAGCGGTCAAAGACATACCCCGTCAAAAGCCAGCCCAGCGTTTCCTGCTCGGCCATTTCCGGCGGCAGCCCGGAGGCGATCTGGTAGGTGCCCGCCGGAAGGGACGCCGCCCCCGCCGCAAGCACAAAACGCGTCCGGGATCGCTGTGCCGCCGTGCCGTAGCCCACGGCCGCCGCCAAGGGTTGGCCATCGGACCCGGGCAACACCACGCGTTCGCCGATGGCGCCGGAAAAGCCCTGTGCGCCCACCCAGGTCCGGGCCGCGTCGTCCAGTGTTTCGCACCAGGCATCAAGCTCGCTCATCTCGACAAGGTGCAGCGGCAACGCCGCCTCGGACTTGTCTGCAAAGCGCAACTGCATCGGATACTCCCCTATGTCCGAAACCGGAACAGGTCCGGTCGTTCGGGTCAGAGCCTATCGCGCAGGGGCCCGGCTGCAAGCGCTGTGGGATCGAAAAGTCAGAGCGAGAGGTCGTCGAGATCCCAGATCGCCATCAACGACCCTTCTCCTACACGGACAAGGCGGGCCATGGTGGCCGCCAGCGCGGTCTCGTCTCCCGCGCCTAGGCAATAGCCCACATCGTCGGCGACGCGGGCCAGCGCGGGCAGGCCGATCTGGCCGGCCTGGCCCGCAATTGCGCGCACCGAACCCGCAAGCTTGGCCCGCTGGGCGGTTCGGTGTTCCCGTTCGGCCCGCGAGAGCCGCACGGCAATTTCCTCCAGTGCGCGGCACAGCACCTCTTCGGCGGTCGGCGCCCCCAACCTGCGCTGCAGGCGGGCCATCTGCTCCGGATCGATCTGCGGCCGTTCGGACCGCAGGCTAAGTCTTTGACACATCGGTTGTTGTCCCTGCATTCTCTTTCAAACCCACCGAAGGGACCATGGCCCGGCCCGGTTCCGAAATCCTTTCGCAAACGCGGCAGAAATCTGGCCTTTTCTCTCGAATTCAATCCGGTTTCGGCGTATCCGGAACGACAAAACCGGCGTCATGCCATCGATACGAGGGACATCATGGACCACGCGCGCCCGCTGCCAAGCTATCTGGTTACACGGTATCACGGCTGGAAAGCCACGACATATGCCGACAACCAGATGTGGTATCGCAAGCTTGCAACCGAAGGCCAGCATCCGCGCGCGATGGTCATCTCCTGCTGCGACTCGCGGGTGCATGTCACCTCGATCTTCGGAGCCGATCAGGGCGAATTCTTCCTGCATCGCAACATCGCGAACCTTGTCCCGCCCTACCTGCCCAATGGGCAGAAACGGGGCACTTCGGCCGCGCTGGAATACGCGGTGCGGATCCTGAAAGTGGCCCATGTCATCGTCATGGGGCATTCGAATTGCGGCGGTGTGCAGGGCTGCCTCGACATGTGCCGTGGCGATGCACCTGAACTGGACGAGCCCGAAAGCTTCATCGGGCGGTGGCTCGACATCCTGCGCCGCGGCTACGAGCGTGTGGCCGACGAGCCCGACCGCGACCGGCAGATGCGCGCGCTCGAGCAACAGGCGGTGATCGTGTCGCTTGAGAACCTGATGACCTTTCCCTTCGTGGCCGACGGTGTCGCGGCCGGCACGCTCAGCCTGCACGGGCTTTGGAAAGACATCGGTGAAGGCCAGCTTGAGTATTTCAATTCGGCCGACCAGGCCTTCCGCCCGGTCTGAGGACCATTCCGTTGCCCGTCTTCCCGGAGAGACCCCATGCTTGATCTGGCCCTCGCAAATTTGCTGTCGCCCATCGTTCTGTCCTTTGCGTTGGGGCTGTTTGCAGCGCTGGTCCGGTCCGACCTGACAGTGCCCGAGGCCGCGGCAAAGGCCTTGTCGATCTACCTGCTTTTCGCGATCGGTTTCAAAGGCGGGGTCAGCGTGTCCGATCACGGGATCGACGGACTCCTCGCGCTGTCGTTGCTGACCGGTGTTATCCTGTCGGCACTGCTGCCGCTGATCGCCTTTGCCTTGATCCGCGTGATGAGCGGGCTGTCAACGCTGGATGCGGCGGCCGTGGCAGGGCATTATGGGTCGATCTCGATCGTGACCTTCGTGGCCGCGACCTCGGTTCTGCAAGGGGCCGGGATCACCTCCGAAGGGTTCATGGTGGCCGTGGCCGCCGCGATGGAGGCACCGGCGATCCTGTCCGCGCTCTGGCTCGTGTCGCGGGGCGAGAAATCGGGGCGGATGGACGCGGATCTCTGGCGTGAAATCCTGTTCAACGGCTCGATCGTGCTGCTTCTGGGCAGCTTCGCCATCGGCTGGATCACCGGAGACGAGGGGCTGGACAAGATCAGCGCTTTCATCGTGGCCCCGTTCCAGGGCGTTCTTTGCCTGTTCCTGCTGGACATGGGCCTGATCGCCGGGCGCGGCCTGCGCAGCGGGGCCGGTCTGTCGGCGGGTCTTTTCGGCTTTGGCGTTCTCATGCCGGTGATCGGGAGCATGATCGGGCTGGGTGCGGGCGTCTTGATCGGGCTGAGCACGGGGGGCGTGCTGTTGCTGATGGTGCTGTCGGCCTCGGCCTCTTACATTGCGGTGCCAGCTGCAATGCGGGTGGCACTGCCCGAGGCGAACCCGTCGATCTACCTGACATTGTCGCTGGGCGTGACATTCCCGTTCAACCTGACACTTGGCATCCCGCTCTATCTGTGGGCGGCGCAACTCGTGACCGGAGGCTGAAAAGATGGACACACACAAGGCCAAGCGCGTGGAAATCATCATCGAGGCGGTGATGGCCAGCCGTCTGACCAACGCACTCGAAAAGGCGGGGGTCAGAGGCTACAGCATGCTGCCTGTGCTGGGCGGCACCGGGCGCTCGGGGACATGGAGCCGCGCCGGCCAGGTCGGCCGTGGCGAAGGCATGGTGCAGGTGGTTTGCCTGATCCGGCCCGAACGTTTGGACGGGTTGCTGGATGCGGCGTTTTCGGTGGTCGAAAAGCATATCGGCGTGGTGTCGATCACCGATTGCGAAGTGCTGCGTGCCGAGCGGTTTTAACCGTGGTCTAACCGGGATCGGCCCAGCCCGAAGGATGGCCGAGCCAGTGACCCCGCCCCTTTATCGGCAATTGAGTGCCCATGCCTTGGCCCGGGCGTGCGAGATCTCGATCCAGCAGCTTCTGAAAGATGCGCTTCGGTCCGAGATCGTGCGCGCGCAGACCACTGCAAAGACGCCCAACAGGGCGGATGCGCGGCTCGTCGCGTGCGTTCAGCGGCTGCTCGCCCCAGACATGACCGCCATATAGAGATGGGCGGACCTGCACGCGCGCCTGGCCCGACACGGTGTCGAACTGCGCCTAGCAAGCGGCGGCCTCACCCTGCACCGCCAAACGGGCGGGCAACGCTTGTGCGAAGCCTCAGAGCTGAGCTTTGCCTATACCCAACTTGTTCGGCGCTTCGGGGCGCCGATGCCGGATCATCCGCACCGGATGGACCAGTTGCGACCGACCAAAAACGCCTAACCCCCGCCGCCACAGGACGACGGGGATTTCGAAGTGATCGCGCGGGTCTATACAGCGAGAGCCTCAGCCCTTTTTGAGCACCCGTGTGCCCAGCGTCTCGGCGATCTGAACGGCATTCAGCGCGGCACCCTTGCGCAGGTTGTCCGACACGACCCAGATGTTCAGACCGTTCTCGATCGTGCCGTCCTGGCGGATCCGGCTGATGAAGGTCGCATAGTCGCCCACGCATTCCACCGGCGTGACGTAGCCGCCGTCTTCGCGCTTGTCGATCACCATGCAGCCGGGTGCCTCGCGCAGGATGTCGCGCGCCTCGTCCTCGTCCAGGAAATCCTCGAACTCGATATTGATCGCCTCGGAATGGCCCACGAAGACCGGCACGCGCACACAGGTCGCGGTGACCTTAATGGCCGTATCGACGATCTTTTTCGTCTCGGCGACCATCTTCCATTCTTCCTTGGTCGAGCCGTCTTCCATGAAGACGTCGATATGCGGGATCACGTTGAACGCAATCTGCTTCTGGAACTTCTTGGCCGGCACATCGTCGGTCGGGTTATAGACCGACTTGGTCTGGTCCCAGAGCTCGTCGATCCCCTCTTTGCCAGCACCCGACACGGATTGGTAGGTCGACACGACGACGCGCTTGATGCGCGCCCGGTCATGGAGCGGTTTGAGCGCCACCACCATCTGCGCGGTCGAGCAGTTGGGGTTGGCGATGATGTTCTTCTTGGCGTAGCCCTCGACCGCCTCGGGATTGACCTCGGGCACCACGAGCGGCACGTCAGCGTCGTACCGATACAGCGATGAATTGTCGATCACCACGCAGCCTGCCGCGGCGGCCTTGGGCGCGTAGACCTTGGTTGCGTCCGACCCGATGGCGAACAACGCCATGTCCCAGCCTGTAAAGTCGAACGTGTCGAGATCCTGGGTGGTGAGTGTCTTGTCGCCAAAGCTCACCTCGGTTCCCAGCGACCGGCGCGAGGCAAGCGCCGCGATCTCGTCGACGGGGAACTGGCGCTCGGCCAGGATGTTCAGCATTTCGCGGCCCACGTTGCCCGTGGCGCCGACAACGGCGACTTTGTAGCCCATTTGGCTCTCCTTCGTTGCGTCGACCGGGCCGGGGCCCTCCCCCGGTGCGGTCGCGGCGTGATACATGAGCGCGCGGGCGGGCGAAAGGGGGCTCCCCCGCTTGCCTTGACGCGCGCGGCTTAACCCGTACGTTGCGCCGCAGGTCGAAAAAACAAGGGGGCGTCTCCAATGATCCGACGCAGGGCACCGGTTGCCCCGGTCGCAGCGGACACGGGTCTGGCACTGGCGAGATCCGCCCCAACGGCAGCGCCCCGTCCGGCTGTCGCGCGGACCGGCAGCTGAGGCACCATGCGACCGTCGCTCGGCATGCGCGCCTACCTGGCCCTTGGCCGCCACCGCCTGGAGCTGGGGACGGCGGAACGACCGTTGCGCCCGATGGGCGAGCTGGTCTGGGCCCACGCCCCGGTACCCGAGGCGGTCATGCCACTCCTACGACTGGCCGAACGGCTGATCGCGCAGCGCGTACGCCTTTCCGTCCTGATCTCCGCGCCCTTGGCGATACCGCGTCCGGCAGAGCTGCCGCCGGGGGTGCTCTGGGACGGGTTGGGCCCCGATTCGCTGCCGCTCGCCGAGGCATTTCTTGACCATTGGACACCGGATCTCTGCCTCTGGAGCGAGGGCTATCTCGAACCCGCGCTGGTCGCCTGCGCCGCCCGGCGGGACGTGCCACTCTACCTGATCGACGCCACGGGCGCGGTGCTGGCCCCGGATGCCCCGGTCTGGCTTCCCGGACTGGCCCAAGCCGTTCTCGCACCGTTCGCCGCCGTCATGGCCCGGACTGCCAATGCCGCGCAGGTCCTGCGACGCGCAGGCGTGGCGCTATCGGATATCTCGGTTACCGGACCGATGCAGCACGGCGCATCGGCCCTGCCCTGCAACGAGACCGAGCACGCCAACCTGACCACGGCGCTGGCTGGACGGCATTTGTGGCTGGCCGCTTTTGCCGAGCCCGATGAAATCGGCATCATCACCCGCGCACAGCGCTTGGCCAGCCGCACCGCGCACCGCCTGTTGCTTGTGCTGATCCCTGCCCAACAGGCACAGGGCCCAGACCTCGCCCGCCGCCTTGATCACGAGGGCTGGCGCGTCTGCCACTGGTCCGAAGGCGCCTTTCCGGACGAGACCACGCAGATCCTCTTGGCGGACAGCCATGACGAAATGGGGCTCTGGTACCGCCTGTCGCCCATCGCGTTGATGGCAAGCTCGCTGGGCGCCGACCATGCCGGTTGCGACCCGTACCCGGCGGCGGCCTTGGGATCGGCCATCCTGTCAGGCCCCCATGTCGCGGCGCATCGGGACAGCTACGACCGGCTGAGCGCGGCGGGCGGCGCACGGACTGTCCAGGATGCCGACGGTCTCGCTGCAGCGGTCATCCGTCTGATCGCACCGGATCAGGCCGCCCATATGGCCCACGCAGCATGGGAGGTCGTGTCCCACGGGGCAGAGGTGACGGACCGCGTGATCGACCTGGTGCTCGACACGCTGGACCTGGGGGCCGTGGGCTGATGCGGGCGCCGCGCTTCTGGGATACCCCGCCTGACCGTCCGGACTGGCGAGCCCGGCTTCTGGCCCCGATGGGCTGGCTGACCGCGCGTGCCACGGCCCGGCGCGTGGCGCGGCCACCGGAGGTGCGGCTGGACATCCCGGTGGTCTGCGTGGGCAACCTGAATGCCGGCGGCACCGGCAAGACGCCCGTGGTCATGGACCTGGTTCAGCGCCTGGCGGCCCGGGGCGAACGGCCCCATGTCGTGTCGCGCGGGTATGGCGGGCGGTTGACTGGGCCGGTCCAAGTCGACCCGCGCGCTCACACCACCGACGAGGTTGGGGACGAGCCGTTGCTGCTGTCGGCCTTTGCGCCGGTCTGGGTTGCAAAGGACCGCGCGGCGGGCGGACGCGCCGCCAGCGCCGCCGGCGCCAGCGTCATCGTGATGGATGACGGGTTTCAGAACCCCGCGTTGCAAAAGGATCTGTCGATCATCGTGGTCGATGCGACCGCCGGTTTCGGCAATGGGCGGTGCCTGCCCGCAGGACCGTTGCGCGAACCCGTAGTCACCGGCCTGGCCCGCGCCGATCTGCTGATCTCGGTCGGAGCTAGCGCGGCACAGGCGCGCTTTAACGCGATCTGGGGCGGCGCGGTCGGGCTCCCGCACCTGCGCGCCGCGCTCGAACCCCTGCAAACAGGCATGGACTGGCAGGACACGCCGGTTCTGGCCTTTGCCGGGATCGGTCATCCGGAGAAATTCTTTGCAACCCTCCAAGGACTGGGTGCGCGCATTCTGCGCGGAGAAGCGCTCGAGGATCACCAGCCGCTGACCACCGCTCTCATGGGGCGGCTTGAAACCGAAGCGAAGGCGCTTGGCGCGCAGCTTGTGACCACAGAGAAGGACGCCGTGCGCCTGCCCTCGGGATTTCGGCAAAAGGTGCTGACGCTGCCCGTGCGCCTGCAAATCACCGATCCCGGGCCGCTCGACGCGGCACTGGAGAAGCTTCTGAAACCAGCCTGAGCGCCAACCGGCGCGTCAGCTGCGAGGCTGCACTTCGGCACCCTGTGCCTCCGGTTCCTCATCGACCTTATCGGCCGGGAAGCCGGGGGCGGTCACGTCGAGTCCGGTCGCCTCTTCCAGCCGCTTGATGATTTTGGGCGACAGTTCGCGTGGGCCAAAGCGGGCGATCCCGTCCTGAAAGAGCGCGATCAGCAGCGGGTTGAGGTCCAGCGGTTCGCCGGCCCGGTCCGCCACCGCCTGGGACAGACCGATATCCTTCGCCACGAGACCCGTACCGCGCGACAAAGCCCACCACACGCGCCGGATCCAGATCATGGACCTGCAGATCGACCCCGTTGCGCAAAAAACTGTCGGCGAGCTTGGCCCCGACATTTCCCAATCCAATGAAACCGGCCATCATGACCGTCCCCCCCCGTTTTTCAAGATCTGTCTGGGCGGCGCCGAACCTGTCCATAGCGCAGTTTGCGACGTTTTTTTGATGGGAATGGCCTTAAACCACCACTTCAAGCGCCTCTTGCCGACCCACATCGAAGACACGCTTGTAACGCGCGATCTCGTCATCGGGGCCCATCGCCTTGTTGGGGTTGTCGGACAGCTTGACCGTGGGGCGGCCATTGGCACTGACCGCCTTGCAGACAAGCGAGAACGCGTCGAGCCTCCCATCGGGCACCAGTTCGCGGAAATCGTTGGTCAGGTTCGTGCCCCACCCAAAGCTCACCCGCACCCGGCCAGAAAACTGCCGGTGCAGCGCCTCGATGCTCTCTACATCCAGCCCGTCGGAAAATATCACGAGCTTTTGCGTCGGATCCTCGCCACGCTCTTTCCACCAGCGGATGGCCGTCTCGGCTCCTGTCGCAGGGTCGCCGCTGTCGATGCGGATGCCGGTCCAACCCGCCAGCCATTCGGGCGCATGCTTCAGGAAGCCTTCGGTCCCGAAGGTGTCGGGCAGGATGATACGCAGGTTGCCGTCATGCTCTTCATGCCAGTCTGCGAGAACCTGGTAGGGCGCGCGGGCCAGGTCTTCGTCCGTGTCCGCAAGCGCGGCATAGACCATGGGCAGTTCGTGGGCATTGGTGCCGATCGCCTCGAGATCGCGGTTCTTGGCGATCAGGCAGTTGGAGGTGCCGGTGAACTTGGGCCCCAGCCCCTCGGTCATGGCCTGCACGCACCAATCCTGCCACAGGAAGGAATGCCGTCGGCGCGTGCCGAAATCGGCGATGCGCAGCCCATCGACCCCGCGCAGGCGTTCGACCTTTTGCCAAAGCTTGGTCATGGCGCGGGCATAAAGCACCTGCAGCTCGAAGCGGCCCATCTGGTTCAGAACGGCCCGCCCGCGCAGCTCCATCAGGACGGCCAGGGCGGGGATTTCCCACAGCATGACCTCGGGCCATTTGCCCTCGAAAGTCAGCTCGTACTGACCGTCTCGTTTTTCCAGGTGATAGGGCGGCAGTTGCAGCCCTTCGAACCATTCCATGAAGTCCGGGCGGAACATCTGACGCTTGCCGTAGAAGGTGTTGCCGCGCAGCCAGGTGCTTTCGCCCCGGGTCAGTCTGAGCGATCGGATATGGTCCAGCTGCTCGCGCAGCTCGCCCTCGTCGATCAGATCGGCCAACCGCACGGATTTGGTGCGGTTGATCAGGCTGAAGGTGACGTTCGTCTCACGCTTGTTGCGGAACACCGACTGGCACATCAACAGCTTGTAGAAATCCGTGTCGATCAGGGACCGGACGATCGGGTCGATCTTCCATTTGTGGTTCCAGACCCGGGTTGCGATGTCGACCATGGTGTCTCCCTTTCGCGGGTAGTTTTGCGGCTTTTCAAGCGCGGGAGCAAGCACCGGGCACCGGTCGGGGACGGCCCAACCAGGGTTAGCGAATACCGAATTCGACCCCAGGTTGCCGTGATATCTGGCCTACGCGGTCCTTTAGCCAGCAGTCTTCTTTCTCGGTAACATAAGCGAAGGCTCGGCAACGTGCATCTGAAGCACATTCAAGAAAGCAGCCAAGGAAACTGGAACCAGCAACACGTGCATAGTCTCCGCCAACGGAGTCCACGTTCGACTGCACCATGAAGCCACTCATTATCACGGAGTTCACCAAACCGGCCTCGATCCCCCCCAACGCGTCATCATTCGAAATAGAGATCGCGACATCGTCCTTGAGAAAGCAGACCCCGTGACGTCGATTGTAGGTGAAAGCCTTGCAGATGCTGGAACCTTGACACGCCGTTTGACACGTTCTGGCTGAAACGTTGCGCAATATCTCGTAGTCGAAACCCACGAAATCGACACCTTGGAACAACACTATTTCAGAATTTGGGGCCAACGGATCACGCTGGTTTTGAGACGCCTGAGCGCCAAAACATTCGATCTTCACAACGGATGACGCGACTTCTTCGACGGTTGTGACTTCGTCCGACGGCGCGCGGATCGTGAAGTCATAGTCCAACCTAGACAGGTACCGGATTGCCACTTCCGATTTGATGGCGAAATTCACGTTCTGGGCCCTGTCATAGACTGCCTCGGCCAAGGTTGCGTTGGAGATACCGACGACGGCGCCACTTTCGTCAATCACGGGTCCGCCTGAGTTCCCCGGCTGGATGGGAGCCGACATCTGAAACGTGGTATCATCACCCTTTATCCCCGATGTGGAATTAACGTTTCCAGTCGTCACCTTCACGCTTTCTGACAGTACGTCCGCCAGTGGAAAGCCGATCGCCAGAACTGTCTCGGCGAGTCTTGGCTGACCGGGTCTCAGTGCCAGGGGCTTGACGTCCTGTGCCCGGCCTATGGTGGCCACCGCGAGGTCCAGAATGGGATCGGATGCCAAGACTGTTGCAGGCCCGTACTGGTCCACGATCAATGACACGCATCCTTGGACGACATGGGCATTCGTCAGTACACGCCCGCCGCGATCAAAGAAAAAACCCGTTCCGGTCGAGTCCTGCGCGATCGCGCCATTTCCAAGGAGCCCGAACAGCATTCCCAAAGCAGCTGCAATACTTCGCATTCGATCCTCAAATCTTCGAGCCGCGGTCACTAGTTCCTCTGTTTGTATCTGTAATTCTGATATCAGACACTCGCCGCTATCGGCTTTTCAGGTTTTCATTCGCCCCAGGTCTCGCTTGCTGCGGCGCAGTTCCGCATCCAGCTCGCCGGGTTTGTGGCGTGCGGCATTAAGGGCCGTGTCGATGTCGTCGCCCGAAACGGCAGCGGCGGCGAGGCGGGACAGCGCGTAGGTGGCAACGCGGCGCGTGCCCTTGAGCGCGGCGCGGCTGAGGCCAAGCGCGGCAAGATAGGTGTGATAGGGCCCCAGGGTGCCGGGGCCGGTCACCGCCGTGCCCTCGGCCACCTGCGCACAGGCATCCGCATCGGTCGACACGTAAGTGCGGCAAATCATGGGCCGCGCCTCGTAGGCCCGGCACATGCGCGTTTCGGGGTCGAGCGCAGGGCAAGCCTTTGGGTGCCAGGCGCGACCGTCGGACTGCCCCGCAAGTGGCGCAAGCGCCGCGTGCAGGCGGCGTGCCTCGGCTTCGGTCATGGTGCCGCCATCCGCGCCAGACAGGATGCAGCAGAAGGCGCAGCCCTGGGCGCAGGCCAGACCAGGCGGGGTTGGCGCCCCCGACAGGGCCGCCTCTGCGATATCGGTGGCCGCCGTACCATCGGCCAGGTCCGCGACCGCATCGCCCGACGTGGTGTCGAGATACGCCAAGAGCGCCATACGCGCCCGCGCGGCCACCGAAGGCACGGTCGACACGCGGGCCTTGCCAATCCGGTCACGCAGCGCCGTCTTCATGCCAGCGTCACGCCCGCGTCTCTCATGCCCTGTTGCGCCGCGGCGAGCGACCCGTCGAGGTCGATCCCCCGGCACAGGTCCTGCCGCACGGTGACCTCAAAGCCCAGCCGGGCCGCATCCACCGCCGAGAAGTTCACGCAGAAATCCGTGGCGAGGCCCACCATGGTCAACCGCTCGATCCCGCGCGTGCGCAGGTAGCCTTCTAGACCCGTTGGCGTTTCGTGATCGTTCTCGAAGAACGCCGAATAACTGTCGATGGCGCGGCGAAACCCCTTGCGGATCACCATATCGGCCCGGTCGGTGTTCAGATCCCGGTGAAAGGCCGCCCCCTGCGAGCCCTGCACGCAGTGGTCGGGCCAAAGCACCTGGGGACCGTAGGGCATCTGCGTCATCTCCATCGGGCTTTTTCCCGGATGCTGCGAGGCAAAAGAGGAATGCCCGTCCGGATGCCAGTCCTGCGTTAGGACCACCGCTTCGAACTCATCCATCAGCGCGTTGATGCCAGGCACGATCTGGTCGCCCTCGGTCACCGCCAGCGCGCCGCCGGGGCAGAAATCGTTCTGGACGTCGATCACGATCAGGGCGTGTCGGGTATCGGCCATGGCGGGTCTCCTTTGTCCTGCCGCATAGGTGACCCGCCCATGGGCCTGCGTCAATGGCACTGCGGCGGCTGTGCCCCTTGCAGCAGGGCGGGCACGGGCGTATCTGGCCGCCCATGTACACGATCGCGGCCCTGTATCACTTCACCCGGTTCGCGGACCCTGCCGCCGTGCAGGGCCCGCTCAAGGCGCTGTGCGACGCCCACGACATCCGCGGCAGCCTTCTGATCGCGCGCGAGGGGATCAATGGCACGGTCGCTGGGCCGCGGGCGGGGATCGACGCGCTCATCGCCCATATCCGCGCCCTGCCCGGCTGCGCCGATCTGGAGTGGAAGGAAAGCACCTCCGACCATCCGCCGTTTGGCAAGATGAAGGTCCGGCTGAAACGCGAGATCGTCACGATGGGTCAGCCCGATGTGGACCCGCTGGCCGCCACCGGCCACTACGTTGCGCCAGAGGACTGGAACGAGCTGATCCGCAGCCCGGACGTGGCGGTCATCGACACGCGCAACGATTACGAGGTGGCCATCGGCACTTTCGAGGGTGCCATCGACCCGGGCACGCGCAGCTTTCGCGATTTTCCCGCCTGGTGGGAGGCCAACAAGGAGCGGTTCCACAACAAGCGCATCGCGATGTTCTGCACCGGTGGCATCCGCTGCGAGAAATCCACGAATTTCCTGCTGGGGCAGGGCGTACCCGAGGTCTTTCACCTCAAGGGCGGTATCCTGAAATACCTCGAAGAGGTGCCCGAAGACCAAAGCACCTGGCACGGCGATTGCTTTGTCTTCGACGGGCGCGTGTCCGTTGGCCACGGCTTGCGCGAGGGGCCACATCTGCTTTGCCACGCCTGCCGACGTCCGATCCTGCCCGCCGACCGCGCGCGCCCGGAATACGAACAGGGCGTGTCCTGTCATCATTGCGTGGATGAGACGAGCGACGCGGACAAGGTCCGCTTTCGCGAGCGGCAAAAGCAGATCGAACTGGCCCGCCAGCGCGGCGAGGTTCATTTCACCCCGCATCTGAACGCGCCAAACCCCGACGAGGGATGAAGGCAAGAGCGGCGGCCCGGCCTGGTCCTGTGAGGCAACCGGGCCGAACCGCCACCGCCCAACGGGATGCGGGCGATCACCGGTTTACCCCGCAAGGATTGAGATCCCGTTTCGGTCTTTGATCGAATTCTTCAGAATGCCCGCGCGGCCGTCACGGCACGCGTCCAGCGGGCGTATTTCGCCTCGCGCGTATCCGCATCCATGACCGGCGCAAAATTCCGCTCGAGTGCCCAGGTCGCGGCAAAGCGGTCCTGATCGGGGTAAAGCCCCGCGCGCTGCCCGGCGAGCCAAGCTGCCCCCATCGCCGTCGTCTCGAGGATTTCGGGCCGGTCCACGGGCGCATCGAGGATATCGGACAGGAACTGCATCGCCCAGTCCGACGCGCTCATCCCCCCATCGACGCGCAGCGCCGTGCCGCCGCCGCCCGACCAATCGGCCTGCATCGCCTCGAGCAGATCGCGGGTCTGGTAGCCCACGCTTTCAAGCGCCGCGCGGGTCAACTCGGCCGGGCCGGAATTGCGCGTCAGGCCGAAAACCGCACCACGACACTCGGCATCCCAATAGGGTGCGCCAAGGCCGGTGAAGGCCGGCACCATGACAACATCCTGCGTGGGGTCTGCGGTCTCGGCCAGTGATCCGCTGTCGGACGCGCTGGCGATCATCCGCATTTCGTCGCGCAGCCATTGCACCACCGCCCCAGCGATGAAAATCGAGCCCTCGAGCGCGTAGGTCGGCCGCCCGTCCTGTTGGTAGGCGATGGTGGTGAGCAGCCGGTTCTGCGAAGTGACAGGCTCGGACCCGGTGTTCAAAAGCGCAAAGCAACCTGTGCCATAGGTTGATTTCATCATACCGGGCTGGAAGCAGGCCTGCCCGATGGTGGCCGCCTGCTGGTCTCCTGCCACGCCCAGGATCGGGATCGCGGCGCCAAAGATCGCCGGATCGGTCTGGCCGAAATCGGCGGCGCAATCCTGGACCTCGGGCAGGAGGGCACGGGGCACGCCCAGCATCTGGCACATCTCGTCCGACCAATCGCCCTGCCGGATATCGTAAAGCATGGTGCGCGCGGCGTTGGTGGCGTCGGTCACATGGACCGCGCCGCCGGTGAGCTGCCAGATCAGCCAGGAGTCGACCGTGCCAAAGGCCAGCTCGCCCGCCTCGGCCCGCGCGCGGGCACCGTCGACATTGTCCAGTAGCCAGGCCACCTTGGTCCCCGAGAAATACGGGTCCAGCAGAAGGCCCGTGGCCCGGGTCACCGCCGCCTCGTGGCCGTCCGCCTTGAGCCGCTGGCACATCTCGGACGTGCGCCGGTCCTGCCAGACGATGGCATTATGGATGGGCTGGCCCGTAGCCCTGTCCCAGATCAGGGTGGTTTCACGCTGGTTCGTGATGCCGATGGCGGTCACGTCGCCAGCCGCCAGCCCCGCCTGACCCAGAACCGCGCGGCAGGTGTCGCGCACCGTGTGCCACAAATCGGCCGGATCATGTTCGACCCAGCCGCTGGCAGGATAGTGCTGCTTGAACTCTTCCTGCGCGACTCCGGTGATCTTCAGATCCGCGTCGAACAGGATCGCGCGGCTCGATGTGGTGCCTTGGTCGATGGCCAGAATATGCCCCATCTTCCCCCTCCCATGTCAGCGTTTCACGCCACTCTAACGGGACAAAGGACGAGCGCCAGCCCCCAGCGGGGCCAGCGATCAGAAGTCGAGGTTCTCCACGCTCAGCGCGTTCTGCTGGATGAACTCGCGGCGGGGTTCGACCACATCGCCCATAAGCTTGGTGAACAGGTCGTCGGCCTCGGCGGCATCGTCGATCTTGACCTGCAAGAGCGTCCGCGCCTCGGGGTCGAGCGTGGTTTCCCACAACTGATCCGGGTTCATCTCGCCCAGGCCTTTGTAGCGTTGCAGCGACAGGCCTTTCTCACCCTCTTTCAGAATCGCGTCGAGCAGGTCGAGCGGGCCATAGATATCCTGCGCGCGTTCCTTGCGCATCAGCTTGGCCGGGCCCTTGTAGACATCCTGCAAGGACTTGGTCATGGAGCCCAGCCGCCGCGCCTCGCCCGAACGCAGGACGGGGCCATCGAGCACGCGAGCCTCTTCCACGCCGCGCACGATGCGGTTCAGGCGGATGCCCCTGTCCTGGGTCTGCCGCCCCTGCCAGCCGCGTTCATATTCGACCGCGATCAGATCGAGCCGCCGGGCCACCGCATCGGCCACGCCTTGCAGGTCCGCATCGGCCTGTCCCTGGGCAAAGGCCCCGGCGATCGCGGCCTGTTCCAGGATGTGGCGCGGGTAATGCGTGGGGAACGCCTCGAGAATCCTTTTCACGGTACGCGCTTCGTCGACAACGCGGACAAGGTCCTGGCCCACGATCTCTTCGCCAGTCGCGAGGCGCAGCGTGGCGCCGTCGGTCCCCTGCTGGATCAGGTAATCTTCGAGCGCCGGCATGTCCTTCAGGTACACCTCCGACTTGCCGCGCGCGACTTTGAAAAGCGGGGGCTGCGCAATATAGAGATAGCCGCCTTCGATCAGTTCCGGCATCTGGCGGTAGAAGAAGGTCAGCAGCAGCGTGCGGATATGCGCGCCGTCCACGTCTGCATCGGTCATGATGACGATCTTGTGGTAGCGCAGTTTCGAGATGTCGAACTCGTCCCGCCCGATGCCGGTGCCCAGCGCCATCACCAGGTTGCCGATCTCCTGGCTCGAAAGCATCCGGTCGAACCGCGCGCGTTCCACGTTCAGGATCTTGCCGCGCAAGGGCAGCACCGCCTGGGTGCGCCGGTCGCGGCCCGTCTGGGCCGATCCGCCGGCGCTGTCACCTTCGACCAGGAACAGCTCGGTCTTCGACGCATCCTTTTCAGAACAATCCTTGAGCTTGCCGGCCAGGTAGTTCACGTCCATCGCCGTCTTGCGGCGGGTCAGTTCGCGGGCCTTGCGGGCCGCTTCGCGGGCCAGCGCAGCCTCGATGATCTTGCCGACGATAATCTTGGCCTCGTTCGGGTTCTCCTCGAACCACTCGGCCAGTTTCTCGTTCATCAAACCTTCGACCGCCGGGCGCACTTCGGAACTGACAAGCTTGTCCTTGGTCTGGCTGCTGAACTTCGGGTCCGGCACCTTGACCGACAGGACGCAGGTCAGCCCCTCGCGCGCGTCGTCGCCGGTAAAGCTGACCTTTTCCTTCTTCGCGATCCCGCTCGATTGCGCGTAGCTGTTGATCGTCCGCGTCAGCGCCCCGCGAAAGCCCGCCATATGGGTGCCGCCGTCGCGCTGCGGGATGTTGTTGGTAAAGGGCAGCACCGTCTCATGGTAGCTGTCGTTCCACCACATGGCGATCTCGACGCCGATCCCGTCACGCTCGCCGGTCATGTAGACCGGCTCGGACATGATTGAGTGTTTGGATCGGTCCAGGTATTTGACGAATTCACGCACGCCGCCTTCGTAGAACAGCTCGGATTTCAACGGCTCGGCCGGGCGCTCGTCCTCGAGGATGATGCGTACGCCACTGTTCAGGAAGGCCAGTTCGCGCAGGCGCTTTTCCAGCGTCTCGAAGCTGTAATCGAGATTGCTGAACGTGTCGGTCGAAGCGAGGAATCGTACCTCGGTGCCCTTGAGCCCTTCGGCATCGCCGACCACACGCAGATGCTCGACCGTCTCGCCCCGCTCGAAACGGGCGTAATGCTCTTGGCCATTGCGCCAGATCCGCAGCTCGAGCCAATCGGAAAGCGCGTTGACGACCGACACGCCGACGCCGTGCAAACCGCCCGATACCTTGTAGGAGTTCTGGTCGAACTTCCCGCCCGCATGCAGCTGGGTCATGATGACCTCGGCCGCCGAGACGCCTTCTTCCTCGTGAATATCTACCGGGATGCCGCGCCCGTTATCCATGACGGAAACGCTGCTGTCGGCGTGGATTTTCACCCGGACCTCGGTGGCGTGGCCGGCCAGAGCCTCGTCGATGCCGTTATCGACGACCTCGTAGACCATGTGATGCAGGCCCGAGCCATCATCGGTGTCACCGATATACATGCCCGGGCGCTTGCGCACCGCCTCCAAGCCCTTGAGAACCTTGATAGAATCAGCGCCGTAGTCCTGTGGCGTTTGCTCGGGTGCAGACATTCATGCCCATCCTTCGTATTTTTCTGATTTTATACGAGGTCTGGGGGTGAATGTCACGCAACCCATCTAGATTTTGCGGTTTTACGGCGGATCCCCCGACGTCAGAACGCCATGGGAACCGCGGGCAGCCAGACAAGCGCCAGAATAATCGTATGGGCCCGGGAAATCCGGTCCATTCGCGCGGTGAATTTGCGCTTGGACGTTTTGTGCTTGTAGACCCTTTGGGCAAACTTTGCGCCGGGCAAGCCGCCCACCGCGGCCCAGAACAGAAGCCTGCGCTCTGGCACGCGCCACGCCCCATCGATTGCGCGCTTCTTGTCGAGCGCAAACAGCGTGAACGTCAGCAGATTGATACAAATCACGTAGATCGTGACGCTCACGCAGAACGCGAGCCAGTAGAGACTTGCCGTCACCGGGTACACCTTTCCTTTGTTGTTTCCACCATAGCCAAACCTCTGGGCAAAATTTGGGCACGCCCGCCTGAAATCTCTGCAAAACGCAGGGCGCACAGACATTTTTTATTCAGCGTTTTCAGGGACTCGCGAAGTCTTGCCTGTTTTGTCACAAAGGAATGCTACCCGCACGTTACGTCAGACACATTTTCAGCTTCCGTAACTGCCAGGTACTGCGCCCGGGACCCCAGGGAATCGAACAGCTCGGGGCCTGTACCGGTCATCCAGGCCTGAGCACCCAGCGCGCAGATCTCGTCGTACAGTGCCGCGCGGCGGTGCGCGTCGAGATGCGCCGCCACCTCGTCGAGCAACAAGAGCGGCGGCGCGCCGAATTCGGCCGCCAGCGCCCGGGCGTTTGCCAGGATGAGCGACACCAGCAGCGCCTTCTGTTCGCCCGTCGAACAGTCCCGCGCAGGCACTCCCTTGGCGGTGTAGACGCCCTCGAGATCGCAGCGATGCGGCCCGATGAGCGTGCGCCCGGCCGCCATATCGCGGGGGCGGGACGCCGCAAGCGCCTCTTGCAATGCCGCCACACCGTCGGGCAGGTCCATGTCCGGGTGGGTGAGGCGCAGCGACGCCGCCGGAAAGGCCGTCTCCGCCTCGGCTTGCGCTTCTGCCAGGGCCGCGATGGCCAGCCGCCGGTTGCAGTCGATCTTGGCACCTGCCTCGGCCATTTGACGCTCGAGTGCCACATACCAACCCGCGTCGCGCACCTGGTCCTTGAGCAGCCGGTTGCGGTCGCGCATCGCCTTTTCGTAGGCCAGCGACAGATCCGCATGGCCCGGTTCGAAACTGAGCGTCATGCGGTCCAGAAACCGCCGCCGCCCGTCCGCGCCCTCAATCCAGAGCCGGTCCATGGAAGGCACCAGCCACAGCACGCGCGCAATCCGCCCCAACGCGACCTGCGCGGCCGTCTTTCCGTCGATCCGGACCTGCCGCGCTGCGCCGCCTTCGGACCAGATCTCGATCTCGTGCACCTGATCGAGACTGTCGAGGTGGCCGGTGATCTTCCATCCCAACGCCTCGGGTCGCCGGGTCATGTCTTCGGCGCTCGCTCTGCGCAGGCCACGCCCCGGTGAGAACAACGAGACCGCCTCAAGGATGTTGGTCTTGCCCGCGCCGTTCGTTCCGTGGATCGCCACCGGCCGCGGGTCGACCTCGATCACGGCGCGCTTGTGCGACCGGAAATGCGAGAGGGTCAGGCGGGTCAGCGCGAGCCGGGTCATCTGGGTGCCGTTTTCTTGAAAGAAAACGGACCGGACTTTTGAAAAAGTCCGGCGCCCGTCACACGCGCATCGGCATCACGACATAGACGGCGCTGGTGTCGTTGCCTTCGCGCATCAAGGTCGGATCGCCCGAGGAGTTGAACAGGAAGACCGCGTTCTCACGATCCACCTGGCTGGCAATCTCCAGAAGGTACTTGGCGTTGAACCCGATCTCGAGCTTGTCGTCGTCATAGGCCACGCCCAGCTCTTCCTCGGCGGCACCGCTGTCGGGCGCATTGACCGACAGGACAAGCCGGTCCTGATCGAGCTGCATCTTGACCGCGCGTGACCGCTCACTGCTGACGGTCGCCACACGGTCCACCGCGCGGGCAAACTCGGACGCGTCGACTTCGAGCCTACGGGTGTTGCCCGCCGGAATCACGCGGGTGTAGTCGGGGAAGGTCCCGTCGATCACCTTGGATGTCAGAGTGATCTCTGGTGTGGCAAACCGCACCTTGGTCTCGGACACCGACACCGCGATGTCCATGTCATCATCGTCCAGAAGCTTGCGCAACTCGCCTACCGTCTTACGCGGCACGATCACGCCGGGCATGTCCTCGGCGCCCGCAGGCAAGGGCGCGTCGATACGGGCCAGGCGGTGACCGTCGGTTGCCACACAGCGCAGCGACTTGCCGTCCTCGCCATCGGCCACATGCATGTAGACGCCGTTCAGGTAATAACGGGTCTCTTCGGTCGAGATTGCGAATTTCGACTTGTCGAACAACCGCCGCAGCACCGCGGCCTTGGCCGAGAAATTGGCGGTATACTCTGACGACGCCATGACCGGAAAATCTTCCTTCGGCAGGGTCGCCAGCGAAAAGTTGGATCGCCCCGCCTCGACCGTGAGCCGTCCGGCGCCACCATCCTCGGTCAGCGTGACAAGCGCGCCATCGGGCAGCTTGCGCACGATCTCGTGCAGCGTGGTGGCCGACACGGTCGTCGCGCCTGCGCGCTCCACCTGTGCAGGGGCCCGGTCCACGACCTCGACGTCAAGATCGGTAGCACGGAACTGAACGCCGTCGCCCTCGGCCTCGATCAGGACATTGGCCAAGATAGGGATGGTGTTGCGCCGTTCGACAACCGACTGCGCTTGTGACACGGCCTTGAGCAGCGTGCCGCGTTCGATGCTGAATTTCATCCCTCGATCCTCCGCCATGCCGGGGTGCCGACAGTACTGCCTTTGCCGGATGGCTCAAGCCTTTTCAGGGTTTTGTCGGCTGTAATGGCAAGGGCGTCAAGGGGCGGGGGCCACCATTGCAGCAGCCCCGGGCCCAGGGGTCACGGTCAGGCTTCGAGCGCCCGGCGCAGCATCTCCATATCCTCGGCGATTTGCCCGTCCTGAAGGCACAGCTCTTCGATTCGGCGCACACCGTGCATGACCGTGGTATGGTCCCGCCCACCGAAGCGGCGCCCGATCTCGGGCAGCGACCGCGAGGTGAGTTTCTTGCACAGATACATCGCCATCTGCCGCGGGCGCGCCAGGCTGCGCACGCGCTTGGGGCCCACCATGTCCGAGATCCGGATGTTGTAATGCTCGGCCACCTTCCGCTGGATCTCCTCGATCGTGATCTTGCGTTCGGACGCGCGCAGCACATCCGCCAGGCAATCCTGCGTCAGCTCCATGTCGATGTCCCGCCCGACCAGCGAGGCAAAAGCGAAAAGACGGGTCAAGGCGCCCTCGAGCACGCGAACATTTGTGCTGATCCGATGCGCAAGGAACTCGAGTACGCCGTCGGCCACGACCAGGTCAGGGTTCTGGGCGCGGTGGCCTTCGACCTTGGACTGCAGGATCCCAAGCCGCAGCTCGTAATCCGTGGGATGCAGGTCAACCACGAGGCCGCATTGCAGGCGGCTCTTGATCCGGTCCTCGAGGTTTGCGATCTCGCCCGGCGCGCGGTCGGCCGAGATGATGATCTGCTTGTTCTGGTCCACCAGCGCGTTGAAGGTGTGAAAGAACTCTTCCTGGGTGCTGTCCTTGCCGGCGATGAACTGCACGTCATCGACCATCAGCACATCGACCGAGCGGAAGAGCTCCTTGAAATCCATCATCCGGCGGTCGCGCAACGCCATGACAAAGCGGTACATGAACTGCTCGGCCGAGAGGTAAAGCACGTTCAGATGCGGGCAGCGCTCCTGCAGCTCCCAGGCGATAGCGTGCATCAGATGCGTCTTACCCAGACCAACACCACCGTAGAGGAACAAGGGGTTGAACGTCACCGGGCCGCCCTCGGCCACGCGGCGCGCGGCAGCATGGGCCAGCTCGTTGGGCTTGCCTACGATGAACGTGTCGAAGGTGAACCGCTTGTCGAGCGGCGCGCCGCTGATCAGGTCGCTCTTGTTCGGAGGCTGAGTCGGAACGGGCCCCGGCACAACTGCCTGCGGTTCCGCCGGGGCGCTTTCGGCCTGCGGCGCGGCGGACGTCCCGCGCGCTGCGATCTCGAAACCGATACGCCGCACCTGGGCGCCCAGGGCGTTCAGGTGATGCAGGATCAGCTCTTCGAAATTTTGGCTGACATAGTTGCCGATGAATTGGTTCGACACCGTGAACCGGGCCGTATCCTCGACAATGCCCATGAAGCCCATCGGCTTGATCCAGCTATTGTACTGGTGTTCCCCGATCGTGTCCCGGATCTTTTCCGCAGCCTGCCCCCAAATGCCTTCTGTCATTGTCCCCTGTTCCACATCCATTCTGTCTGTCCCCACCGTTCCGGACCACGCCCGGGCACGTTATGTTGTTGCGGCCAACCCAAGACCGCGACCACACGCTGCCAGACGCGTGGCAAGACGGCCGCAAGCGACCGGGATGCACAAAGCAACAGCTCATAGTCACGCGCAAACAGGCCGTTGCGCGGCAGACGGAACGTCACTTCAAACACCACTCTGTGGACAGGCCGAGACGGATGTCTCGCAAGACCGGATCACGCGGCAACTGCGCATCCGGATCAACAGCAGGAACCCTCTTGTTAGCTCGTAACGCTGGCTATCGGGTTCGTCTGCGCCGGTCCCCCCAAGGCGATAAGACTCGCCCGAGTTGGATAGCAATTTGCTCAGCGGAGCGGCAACAGAACATATGCCTTGACACGAACCTTCTTGAACAGAATCTCTGGCGGGCCGCCCACGAAAAAGGCACCCCGAAGGGTGCCTTTTGCGGCTAAGTCAGCCGAGCATAAAGCGCTTTTGCGATCAGCCCAGAGCTTTGACCCGTGCGGACAGGCGTGACATTTTTCTCGCAGCCGTGTTCTTGTGGAAAACGCCTTTGGTGACACCGCGCATCAGTTCGGGCTGGGCGGCACGCAGGGCTGCGGTTGCGGCGTCCTTATCGCCGGAGGCGATAGCTTCCTCGACTTTGCGAAGATAGGTGCGGATGCGCGAGCGGCGTGCCTTGTTGACGGCAAAGCGCTTTTCGTTCTGGCGGGCGCGCTTCTTGGACTGCGGCGTGTTGGCCATGGTTCTGTTCCCTTTCCCGGGTCGGTTGAATATCTGTCGCGCAACGGACCCTGGACCGGGTAGGACCGGTCGATTCTCCTGCCAGAGCGGGCACCACGCGCATGTGAGCGTGCCGCATACGTCAGAACGGCACGCTTGTAAACAGGCAACCGGCGGTGCCTACTTGTCGCGGAACTGCGCCTCGCGCTTTTCCTGGAAGGCCCCCATGCCTTCTTTCTGATCCTCGGTCGAGAAGAGCGAGTGGAACAGGCGGCGTTCGAACAGTACGCCTTCGGCCAGCGTGGTCTCGTAGCTGCGGTTGACCGCCTCTTTCACGGCCATGGTGCTGAGCATGGATTTCTGCGCGATCTTCTGGGCTGCGCCCAACGCCTCTTCGCGCAGTTGCTTGGCGGGTACGACGCGGCTGACCAGCCCCGAGCGCTCGGCTTCTTCGGCATCCATAAAGCGACCCGTCAGATGCATGTCCATAGACTTGGACTTGCCCACGAAACGGGTCAGGCGCTGCGTGCCGCCGATCCCGGCGATGACGCCCAGGTTGATCTCGGGCTGGCCGAACTTGGCGGTGTCGGCGGCAATGATGAAATCGCACATCATGGCCAGCTCGCACCCTCCGCCGAGGGCATAGCCTGCCACGGCGGCAATGATCGGCTTGCGGGTCGCCAGGAAATCCCGGGTCTCGCGCCCGAAGAAGTCCGACAGGTACATCTCGACGAAGGACTTGTCGCCCATCTCCTTGATGTCGGCCCCGGCCGCAAAGGCCTTGTCAGAGCCGGTCAGGACGATGCAGCGCACCTTGTCATTCCTGTCCGCGTCCGCCAGCGCCTGGCCCAGCTCTGTCAGAAGCTGGCTGTTGAGCGCATTCAGCGCATCGGGCCGGTTCAGTTTGATAAGGGCGACGTGGTCTTCAATTTCGACGATGATCGTCTCAAAGGCCATGGAAACCTGCCTTGGTTGCTCCGGTCAGGTCCGAGTCCTTATCATTGATCGTGCCCCTTGCAAGTTATCTTTGGCATTGCGCGCAGTAGAAGGACGACCGCCCCGACTGAACGATGCGCCGCACGGTCCCGTCGCATCCCGCGCGGCGGCAGGGTTGGCCCTCGCGTCCGTAGACATCGAAACTGTGCTGGAAATAGCCCAACTCGCCATCCGCCTGCCGGTAGTCGCGCAACGAAGAGCCGCCTGCGGCGATTGCATCGGACAACACGTCGCGGATCACCGGCACCAATGCCTCGGCCCGGGCGCGCGCGATGCGGCCCGCCTTGCGCCGAGGCGCGATGCCGGCCCGGTAAAGCGCCTCGCACACATAGATATTTCCCAGCCCCGCAACGATGCGCTGATCCAGAAGCGCGGCCTTGATCGGCGTGTTCCGGCCCTTGAGACGCTGGGCCAGGTAAGGCCCGTCAAACGCGTTGCCCAATGGCTCGGGCCCCAGATTGGCCAGAAGCGGATGCGCATCGGCCGTGGCCGTCGGCATCAGGTCCATCGCGCCGAAACGGCGCGGGTCGTTGAACGTGATCCGCGCCCCATCCGCCATATGCAGCACCACATGGTCGTGCTTCTGCGCAGCCGGATGGTCATGGACGAATTGCCCCAGCGGGTCGCCAGAAATCAGCATGCGGCCCGACATGCCAAGGTGAATCAGCAGCGTCTCGCCGCGGTCGAGATCGGCGAGGATGTATTTCGACCGCCGCCTCAGACGCTCCACCCGCACACCCGTCAGCCGTGCCGCCATGTCGGGCGGGAAAGGCCAGCGCAGGTCGGGGCGGTTCACATCCGCCCGCGCGATCACCTGCCCCTCCATCACCGGGGTCAGCCCGCGGCGAACCGTCTCGACTTCGGGCAATTCGGGCATCGCTCTCCTCCTTGGCGGGGCGGCCGCATTGTATCGCCGCCCCGGCGCTCTATAAGGAAGGCGACACGATAGGATGGGCAAGACGTGATGAGCGACGAGACCGGCAAAACCACACATTTCGGCTTCGAGACCGTGCCGGAGGCCGACAAGGCCGGGCGCGTGCGGGGCGTCTTCAGCTCGGTCGCGTCGCGCTACGACATCATGAACGACGTGATGTCCGGCGGCATCCATCGCCTTTGGAAGGACGCGATGATGGACTGGCTCGCGCCGCGGCGCGGGCAACGGCTGTTGGATGTGGCCGGCGGTACCGGCGATATCGCCTTTCGCTTTCTCAAGCGCGCCAAACAAGGCCACGCCACCGTTCTGGACCTGACCGAGCCGATGCTGGTCGAGGGCCGCAAACGGGCCGAGGCCGAACACATGGCCGACAGCCTCGACTGGGTGGTGGGCGATGCGATGGCGCTGCCCTTTCCCGAAAACAGCTTCGATGTCTACACGATCTCCTTCGGCATCCGGAACGTGACCCGCCCCGCCGATGCGCTGGCCGAGGCCTACCGCGTGCTGCGCCCCGGCGGGCGGCTGATGGTGCTCGAATTCAGCCAGATCCCCAACGACATGATGCAAAAGGTCTATGACCTTTATTCCTTCAACATCATTCCGCGCATGGGTCAGGTCATCGCCAATGATCGCGACAGCTACCAGTACCTGGTCGAATCGATCCGAAAGTTCCCCGACCAGGAAACCTTCCTGAGCATGATCCGCGAGGCAGGCTTCGGAAACGCCAAGTATCGCAACCTGTCCATGGGCATCGCCGCGCTGCATTCCGGCTGGAAGCTCTGAAATGCGCGGACCTCACAACATATGGCGCCTGATCCGCACGGGCGCCACGCTGGAACGTACCGGGGCAATGGGCGTGGTGCTGGACGCGTTCAAGGCACCGCCCAGCTTGCGCATCGTGGCGCGTGCCCTAGGCTGGCCGTTCAAATGGTTGGGCTACAAGGGCGATCCCACGATGCCGCCCGCCACCCGCGCGCTGACCGCCTTGGGCCCTGCCTACATCAAGTTCGGCCAGATCCTGTCGACCCGCCCCGACGTGGTCGGCGACGAGCTGGCCCAGCAGCTGCGCGTTCTGCAGGACAAGCTGCCGCCCTTTTCCGTGGCCGAAGCGAAAAAGGCCATCGAACGCGAACTGGAAATCCCGGTCGATACGCTGTTTTCCGAGTTTTCCGAACCCGTTGCCGCGGCGTCTATCGCCCAGGTGCACCAGGCGCGGCTGGCAGACACCAACGAAAAGGTCGCGGTCAAGGTGCTGCGCCCCGGCATCGAACGCGCCTTTCGCAAGGATGTGGACGCCTTCTACCTCGCCGCGCGCATGATCGAGCTCTTGTCGCCGGCCTCGCGCCGGTTGCGGCCCATGGACGTGATCGAGCATTTCGAAGGCGTGGTGACGGGCGAGTTGGACCTGAGGCTCGAATCCTCGGCCGCGTCGGAATTTGCGGCGAACACGAAGAACGACGAAGGCTTCCAACTGCCGGACGTCAAATGGATGCTCTCTGGCCGCCGCGTGATGACGCTGAGCTGGGCCGAGGGCGTGCCCATGGGCGACAACGCCGCGATCGACGCGGCGGGGCATGACCGCAAGGTCCTGGCCGCGCGGGTGCTGTCGCTGTTCCTCAACCACGCGCTGCGCGACGGCTACTTCCACGCCGACATGCACCAGGGCAACCTCAAGGTCGCGCCCGACGGCGATATCATCGCACTCGATTTCGGGATCATGGGCCATATCGACGAGTACACCCGCCGGGTCTATGCCGAGATACTCTTCGGCTTCATCCGCAAGGATTACAAGCGCGTGGCCGAGGTGCATTTCGAAGCGGGCTATGTGCCCGCCGACCGTGACGTGGACGAGTTCGCCCGCGCCCTGCGTGCCGTGGGCGAGCCCATCTTCGGAATGGACGCCACCCGCATCTCGATGGGGCGGTTGCTGAACTACCTGTTCGAGGTGACCGAACGCTTCGGCATGGAAACCCGGACCGAGCTGATCCTGTTGCAGCGCACGATGGTGGTTGTCGAAGGCGTGGCCCGCTCGCTCGACCCGCACATGAACATCTGGGAGGTCGCCCGCCCGGTGGTCGAGGCCTATATCCGCAAATCCATCGGCCCACAGGCCGTGGCGCGTGATCTGGCCCAGACCGCACGGGTGCTGACCCGCTTCGGCCCGCGCCTGCCCGGCCTGGTGGAAAGCGCGTTGATTGCCCAGGCCGACGCCCGCAACCAAAAGCCCGAACCAAAGAGCCGCGCGTGGATCTGGGCGCTTTTGGGCGGGATCGCGATCGGTGCCGTCGTCGCGGGCGGACTTGAATACTGGTTGCTGTTCTAGGTACGACCGTGCGCTGCGTCGACGCGCTTTTTGCGCCCGGTTTAGTCGTCCGCGCCCAGTTTCGGACTGGGGCGATGCAGGGCCAGCTCGGCATCCGAGAAGCGGAAGGGCGCACGCAGGCCCGGGATGCCGTCAAGCTCAACCTGCATGCCACGACGGATCACCTGCGGGTCTGCCAGCACCTCTGACAGGTCGTTGATCGGCCCGGCGGGAACACCATGGGCCTCGCATGCAGCCAGCAGATCGGCCTTTGCCATGGTGCGCGTGCCTTCGGTCAGCTTGGCCGTCAGTTCGGCCCGGTGCGCGATCCGGTCAGCGTTGCTGGCATAGCGCGGATCATCGGCGAGCGCCTCCAGCCCCAACAAGCGACACAGCCGCTGGTACTGTGCATCGTTGCCCGTGGCGATGATGATATGCCCATCGGCGGCTTCGAACACCTGGTAGGGCATCAGGTTCGGATGGTAGTTCCCGGTCCGCCCCGGCGGAGTACCCGTGGCCAGGTAGTTCATCGCCTGGTTCGCGGTGATCGACACCGCCGTGTCCAGAAGCGCCATGTCGATATGCTGGCCCTGCCCGGTCTCGTCGCGCTGGCGCAGCGCGGCCAGGATCGCGGTGCAGGCATAGACGCCGGTGAAGATATCGGTAATCGCCACGCCCGCGCGCTGTGGCTGGCCATCGGGATCGCCGGTGATCGACATGAGGCCCGACATGCCCTGGATGATATAGTCGTACCCCGCTCTATGGGCATAGGGTCCGTTCTGTCCAAACCCGGTGATCGAGCAATAGATCAGGCGCGGATTCAGCGCCTTTACGCTCTCATAGTCCAGACCGTATTTGGCCAGCCCACCTACCTTGAAATTCTCGATCAGCACGTCCGCCTCGGCCAGAAGCGCGCGCAGTTTTTCCTGTCCGGGCGCCGTAGTGAAATCCACCGTGACCGACCGCTTGCCGCGATTGCAGGAATGGAAATAGGCCGCCGATCGGTCGCCTTCGCGCTCGATGAAGGGCGGCCCCCACTGGCGGGTATCGTCGCCCCGGGGCGCCTCGACCTTGGTCACCTCGGCGCCCAGATCGGCCAGCGTCTGACCGGCCCAAGGGCCGGCCAGAATGCGCGCCAGTTCGACGACCTTGAGACCGGCGAGCGGCGGCTGGCTCATTCAGCCAGCTTCTCTTCGATGATCCGCGCCAGATCGCTGTAGCGCATGTTGCCGTATTTCTCGCCGTTGATGACCAGCGACGGTGTTGAATCGATCCCGTCGGCCTCGGCGTTTTCCTGGTACCAGGCCACCAGCGTTTGCGCCTTTTCAGCGTCCTGCAGGCAGGCGTCGAGCTGCTCTTCACCCAGGCCCGCGAGGCGCCCGATCTTCCGCAGTTCGGCCACGATCTGGTTCGGACCACCGGCGCGCACCCATTCGCTCTGACTCTTCATGATGAGGTCGGTCATGCCAAAGAACCGCTCTTCGCCACCGCACCGCGCGATCATCGACGCCCAAAGCCCGTAGCGGTCGAAATAGGTTTCGCGAAAGACAAAGCGGACCTTGCCGGTGTCGATATACTCGGCCTTGAGCTGCTTGTACTGGTCGGCATGAAAATCGGCGCAGTGGGGGCAGGTGAACGATGCGTATTCGATCACGGTCACCGGCGCATCCTCGGCACCCTGGGCCATCTCAATAACGCTCGACGTATCGACCTCGGCCTCTTGGGCATTTGCGGCACCGACCAGCGGCATTTCGGGCAATGCGGTCCGTGTGGTGTTCCACCAGGTGCCAACGCCCAGGGCGAGCGCAAGCGTTATGGCAGCGGCAACGATGCTGTTGCGGGTCATGGCATGTCCTTCAGTTGGATTTGGTCTTGGATAGAACGTTCCGGCCCAGGGCTTCAAGCGCAGCGCGCAAGGTATCGTCCTGAACCGGTCCGGCCATACGCGCGGCCGTCTCGGTCACGGCCGGATCAGGCGCCGTGGCCAGGGGCTTGGAGGCGGGTGCGAACTGAACCTGCCCCTCGGCAAAGCCCGTGGGGGCGGTCTGGGTGATGCGCACCCGCGCGATGGCGTTGTAGCCGTAGACGGCGTTCACCTTTTCGCGCAGCCGTTCCTTTTGCATCTCGAGCATCGGCGCCTGCGCCGCGGTGGTCAGCACCGTCAACGTGGCGCCAAACCCGTGGCGGGCATAGCTGATGTCCACGGGGCGCGCGATGCCTGCGATCTCGGGGCCTGCCACCTCGTGCCAATGGGTCAGCACGCGGCTGACGGCGAAACCGCGCGTCTCGCCCGCCTTGCGGATGGGTGCCTTGAGCAGCGTTCCGGTCCGCGCAAAGCCCCGTGTCGTGCTGTCACGCCGTGTCATGGGTTGCATCCTTTCGTCAGCGCCTATCTTAGGGAGCGCGGGCCACGGGGCCAGCGAAACCGCGCGTGAAAGGGGACAAACTTGCGTGACTTGGCCGCGCCAGAGCAGCTTTTGGAATGGTACGATCGTCACGCGCGGGAGATGCCGTGGCGCGTGGGTCCGGCCGAGCGCAAGGCGGGCGAATGCCCCGACCCCTACCGCGTTTGGTTGAGCGAGATCATGCTGCAGCAGACGACCGTGGCCGCCGTACGCGACTATTTCCACCGCTTTACGGCGCGATGGCCCACGGTCACCGATCTGGCCGCAGCGCCCGACGCCGATGTGATGGGGGAATGGGCGGGCCTTGGGTATTACGCCCGCGCGCGAAACCTTCTGAAATGCGCCCGCGCGGTGGTTCAGGACCATGGCGGGCAATTTCCCGACACCTACGACACCCTTCTGACCCTGCCCGGCGTCGGCCCCTATACCGCCGCCGCGATTTCGGCCATCGCCTTTGACCGGCCCGCGACCGTGGTGGACGGCAACGTGGAGCGGGTCATGGCGCGGCTGCATGACATCCACACGCCTCTGCCCGCCGCCAAGCCCGCGCTGACAGAACGAGCCGCCGCGCTGACGCCCGACACCCGCCCCGGCGACTATGCCCAGGCGGTGATGGACTTGGGCGCCACGATCTGCACGCCCCGCAACCCCGCCTGCGGCATCTGCCCCTGGCGTGATCCTTGCATGGCGCGCCGCGAAGGCACCGCCGCGGACCTGCCCAAGAAGACCCCGAAAAAGCCCAAGCCCATCCGCCAGGGCATCGCCTATATCGTGCAGCGGGTCGACGGCGCCTATCTGCTCGAGCGTCGCCCGGACAAGGGCCTGTTGGGCGGCATGCTGGGCTGGCCCGGCACCGACTGGACCGAAGACCCCCAGAACGACGATCCGCCAATCCGCGCCGAATGGCAGACCCTGCCCACTGACGCGCGCCACACCTTCACCCATTTTCACCTGCGCCTGACAGTGCGCACGGCACTTGTACCCATGGACCGTCCCGCCCGCCGCGGAGATTTCATGGACCCGTCCGATTTTCGCCCTTCCGATCTGCCAACAGTCATGCGCAAGGCGTTCGATCTGGCAACAGGTCGCAGCCAGGGCCGGTAGCAGGCCCCGTTCAGAGGCGTATACTCAGGCTCAAAAAGGCGGACTTCGGTGGAGAACTTGGGATGATCCCCGCTCAACAAGTGCAAAGACTGCAAAACGCGCTGCCGTTCTGGCTGTCGATCACCCTGATCCCCGTGATCTGGATCGGCGCCATAAATGGCGGCTGGACAGTGATCCTGACCCCGCTGGTCGCGTGGTACATGTTCACCATCATCGACGCGTTCACCGGCCTGAACCTCGAAGATGCCGATCTGGACACGACCGAGGACCAGCTGTTCTGGTACCGCTTCATCACGCTGATCTGGGCACCGGTGCAGGCGATCACACTGTTTGCGCTGATCTGGTACGTTCCGCGCGCCGAGCACCTCTCGACACTCGAGGCGCTGGTGCTGTTCTTTGGCATGGGCGTGATCTCGGGCACGGTGGGGATCAACTATTCCCACGAGCTCATGCATCAGAAAAACAAGTGGGAACGCTGGCTGGGCGACATCCTGCTCTCGATGGTGCTTTATTCCCATTTCCGCTCCGAACACCTGCGGGTGCATCACCTGTATGTCGGCACACCGCGCGACCCGGTGACCGCGCGCTACAACGAAGGGTTCCACCGTTTCTTCCCGCGCGTGCTGCGCGAAAGCCTCGTGTCGTCGTTCCAGGCGGAAAAGGCCATGCTGGCCCGAAAGAAGCTGCACTGGACGCATCCCTCGAACCCGTTCTGGCGCTACTGGGCGCTTCAGGCGCTCATGCTCGCGCTGGCTTTTGCCATTTCGGGCTGGGCCGGGCTGGGTCTCTTCGTGTTCCAGGCGTTCACGGCGATCTGGCAGCTCGAGATCGTCAACTACGTCGAACACTACGGTCTCACCCGCAAACACCTGGGCGATGGCAAGTACGAACATGTCAAACCGCGTCACAGCTGGAATGCCGCACACAAGGCCACGAATTGGCTTTTGATCAACCTTCAGCGCCACTCGGACCATCATTACAAGCCCGATCGCCGTTTCCCGCTCCTGCAAAACTATACCGAGGCCGAGGCCCCTCAGCTGCCCTATGGCTATCCGCT
The DNA here is from genome assembly GCA_913062865.1 of uncultured Paracoccaceae bacterium. Classification (GTDB taxonomy): domain Bacteria; phylum Pseudomonadota; class Alphaproteobacteria; order Rhodobacterales; family Rhodobacteraceae; genus CAJXWO01. The sequence continues at coordinate 64,318 of CAJXWO010000002.1, forward strand.
GATGACCATGGCGGCGATGGTACCGCCCCTCTGGCGGCGGGTGATGAACCCCAAGGTGCGCAAATGGCGCGCGATGTATTACCCCGAGATCACGGACTGGACGCCCTACAACAAGGCGCTGACACCGCTGCCGCGCTAGGCCCGCTCAGAACGGCGGCTTGGCGCGGAACCGCATGCCCCGGCCCCCGTCCGGGTGGCGCAGGCGCAGCTCTTCGGAATGCAGCATCAACCGTGGATGATCCCGTGCAGGGCCTTCGGCATAGAACGGATCGCCCAGGATCGGATGACCCAGCGCCAGCGCATGCACCCGCAACTGGTGGCTGCGCCCCGTCTTGGGGAAGAACCGCACCCGCGTTTCGCCATCGCCCCGCCTGACAACCTTCCATTCGGTCTGGGCAGGCTTGCCGGTCTCGTGGCAGACCTTCTGTCGCGGCCGGTTGGGCCAATCGACGACCAGGGGCAGATCGACCTCGCCCGTATCAGGCTGCAGATCGCCCGCCACTCGCGCGACATAGGTCTTCTTCACCTGCCGTTTTTCGAATTGCAGCCCCAGGTGCCGCTGGGCATGGGGGCTTAACGCAAAGACCATCACGCCCGACGTGTCCCTGTCGAGCCGATGCACCAGAAGCGCCGTCGGAAATGCCTCCTGCACCCGGGTCAGCAGGCAATCGGCCAGGTGGTCCCCCTTGCCGGGCACCGACAAAAGCCCCGAGGGCTTGTCGACCACGACGATCTCGTGATCGGCATGAAGCACCGACAGCGGCGTGTCGGGCGGGCTATAGGTATCGTCCTGCATGGCCCGCCCCTAGCGCGTCCCGGCCCGCCTGCCAAGCCAAGCGCCCTGTCTTATTCTTGGCCCAAATACCGAAACACAACAGACCAACACGGCATGACGGCAAGGTCGGATCAACCCCGCATCCGCGGGCCGTTGGGGTCAGACATCTGCCTCGGTGACGGCTTGGCGCGCACCCGCCGCTGTGACCGAACCCGCCGAACAGCGCATGGCTGTATCCTGCGAGTTTCATCATTTTGGTGGCCACCCGCAGCTTCGCGATCAGTTCCGCCGCGTGCCATTTGGTCCCGCTGCCCAGCCCTTGCGTTCCAACAGCGCCCCGTGGCGCCGGCCGAGCTTGGTCAGGTGATCGGAGACCGGACAGCCGATCACTGGGCCGCCGATGGACACGACACGCGGCTTGTCCGCTAACCTGATGCCGTCCTCCTGCGAAGACAGCCCGCACGGGCTGGATGACCGGCCTCAGACAATCTCATGGCCTGCCGCCCGCAACTGCCGCGCCAGTTCAGCGATATGCGCGGGCCCCACCTCGCAGCAGCCGCCCACGATGGTCGCGCCCTGATCGACCCAGCCCAGCGCAATCCGCGCATAGGCCTCGGGTGTCAGGTCCACCCGCTGCTCCAGCGCATCGACCGTGGGAAACTCCGACAGGAACCCGTCGGAAATCCGTGTGAACCCGTTGGCGTAGGCACCGAAGGGACGCCCGAAGCCGCGCAGGATCTCGAGCCCTGCGCCGATAACCTCGGGCGGGGAACAGTTGATCAGCACCGCCGCCGGATCGTACCGCTCGATCATCGGGCCGAGGTCGTCCAGCGGCTCGTCCGAGCGCAGTTTCGTGCCATCGTCATCGCTCACCGATACAGCCAGCCATACGGGCTTGCCGCCATGGGCCGCACCACGCAGCACACCCTCTGCCGCCTCGACCGAGCTCACGGTCTCCGCCAGGAACACGTCCGCCCGGTCGCCCAGCGCGCGCGCAATCTCGGCATAGATCTCTTCGGCCTCCTCGGGCGGAAAGCGCAGATCGGGGCGGTATGACGCACCCAGCGGACCAAGCGCGACGGCGATCCGGCCGGACCCGTGGGCGCTGCGCGCCGCCTCGGCTTCCGACACCGCGATGTCCAGCAGCTCGCCATGCCGGTCCTGGATGCCCACCCGCACCAGCCGGTCCTTGAGCACGGCATAGGTGTTCGTGGTGGCCACGGTCGCGCCGGCGTCGAAATAGTCGCGATGCACCGCTTCCACCAATCCCGGACGGTCCAGCATCACCTGGGTCGACCACAGGGGCGTCGCCCGGTCGCCCGAGCGTTTCACCAGTTCCTGACCGATCGATCCGTCCAGCAAAGTGACTTGCGCCATGCACATACCCTCTTCTTCATCACGTGGCCCGGAACCGGACGGTCGCGTTGCGTGATCACGCGACTCGCCCCCGGCCACAATTGGTCCCTGCCGCGTTTCCCACGGTTTGCCATCCGTCCACGCGCCGCCCTGCCTGAGCGTCGCCTAATAGGATGCTCGGGCGGCCGGGGCATCCATAACCGACAGCGGTGGCCGGTTTTTCCGTCTGGCCGGGGACGCCGCCCCGATTTGCCGTGGCGCAGCAGTCAGGGACCGTCGTCATGGCCATTGTCACGGTCCGGCCGGAATATCGTAATAATCGCCCTTGTCCTCGACGAATATGTGGCGCCTGAGCTGCAACCCGGTCGGGGCCTCAAGACTGCCCAACGGCACGCCCGTGTCGGGATCCGCATCGGATTTCCAGAACAGGAACGACCCGCACACGGGACAGAAGCCGCGACATGCACCGGGGCTCGATAGGTACCAGCGCACCTCGCCCGTGACCTTGAGATCCTCATCCAGCACCTGCACCGACGCCCAGTGATGTCCCGACTGCTTGCGGCACTGGCCACAATGACACGCCGCCGGGTCGCGCGATGGCTGCGGCGCGGTAAAGCTGACCGCTCCGCACAAGCAACTGCCTTTCATGATCCCCTCCCACTGCCGGGCATGGATGTGCTGCCCAACAGAATACCGTAGATGATAAAACATGCGGCCATGACCCGCCGCACCCAAAGATTCGCCACCGCGCCAAGCGCCGCACGGCCCACGCCCGCACCCAGCGCGGTGTACATGCAATAGCTCGCCGCCGTGATGGTCAACGCCGTAGGCACGATCACCCACATCTGGTCCCCGATCGGCACGTCCGCCTGTACGAATTGCGAGAATGCGGCAAGGTATCCAGCCACGCTTTTCGGGTTGATCGTGGCGATGGCGAAGGCACGACCGTAGATAGATCCGCCCGAGGCGTGGACAGGCTCCATCGGTCGGCCCGCGCGCATCCAGGCACGAAGGCCGGTGAAGATCAGAAATCCCGCGCCCACAAGCTTGGCCACAAGGAACGCCGTGGGCGAGGCCGCGACCAACGCGGTGATCCCCGCGGCCGAAAGCGCCTGGAAGATCAACGATTGCGACAGGATCGCCGCCACGCCCCAAAGCGATCTGACGAAACCGTGCTGCATCCCGTTCGAGATGCAATTGACCGCGTTGGGTCCGGGTGAGGTAACGAACACCACCCAAAACAGCGCGAAAACCGTCCAGGCTTCGAAGCTCATGGCCGACCCCGCCGCCCGGCCATGCGCATCGCCGTCACCGTCTTGTCGGGGGCGGCAGTTCCGAACATGCGGATGCATCCGTTCCCAACACCGGCAGGCAACCGGCGGCAAACGGGTGGATCGGGGCAGAGGTTCTGCATGGCCGGCTCATCGAACGTCGTGTCAGGCGGCCACGATTGGCGGATCGGGCGCGGTTTTCGACGGTTTTCCACAGGCTCAGGGCACGTCCGCGAACACCGAGTCGAGGATCGCAGCGAGACCCCTCGCATCCTCTTCGGTGAACGCATCCGGCTGGTCGCTGTCTATGTCGAACACCCCCAAGAGCCGCCCCGCTCCGTTCCAAACCGGCAGCACCAGTTCCGACCGGGTCGAAGAGGCGCAGGCGATGTGACCCGGAAACGCCTCTACATCCGGGACCAGCTGAACCTGTCCCGTCCGAGCCGCCGCGCCGCAGACCCCGCGCGAGAATGGGATGACAAGACAGCCATGCCCGCCCTGGTAGGGCCCGATCTTCAAGAGCTCCGGCCCCGCAACGCGATAAAACCCGGTCCAGTCGAACCGATCGTCGCAATGGTGTACTTCGCAAGCGACGGTGGCCATCAGGGCCACGGTGTCGGTCTCGCCCTCGGTCAGCGCCGCGATGGTTTTGGCCAGCGTCGGGTAATCGGTCATGGTGCGCCATGTGGGGGCCAGCCCCCACACCCCCGGAGTTTCATGGAAAGATGAAGATCAGACCCGCTCGATGGCAATGGCCGTGCCTTCGCCGCCGCCGATGCAGATCGCCGCGACGCCGCGCTTGAGGCCGCGCTTTTCCAGCGCGTTCAGAAGCGTCACCATGATCCGCGCACCCGAGGCGCCTATGGGATGCCCCAGCGCACAGGCCCCGCCATTGACGTTCACGATGTCCCGCGACAGGCCCATTTCCTGCATGAAGGCCATGGGCACGACGGCGAAAGCCTCGTTCACCTCCCAGAGGTCCACATCGCCGACCGACCAGCCGATCCGGTCGAGCAGCTTTTGCGCGGCCGGAACCGGCGCGGTGGTGAACCAGCCCGGTGCCTGGGCGTGGCTCGCGTGACCCAGGATGCGCGCGCGGACACTGAGCCCCTGCGCCTCGGCCCCATCCGCCGACGCGATCACCAGCGCCGCGGCACCGTCCGAGATGGACGAGGCATTGGCGGCGGTCACCGTGCCGTCCTTGCGGAAGGCGGGTTTCAGCATCGGAATCTTTTCCGGCCGCGCTTTGCCAGGTTGTTCATCACGGGTGATGACCTCTTCGCCGGTGCGGGCGTGAATTGTGACGAGCGTGATTTCGCCATCGAAAGCGCCCGAGCGTTCCGCGTCCAGCGCGTTTTCCAGCGAGGCGATGGCGTATTGATCCTGCGCGTCGCGGGTGAACTGGTAGTGATCGGCGCAGTCCTCGGCAAAGGTCCCCATCAGGCGGCCCTTGTCATAGGCATCTTCGAGCCCGTCGAGGAACATGTGGTCGATCACCTGCCCGTGGCCGATCCGGGCACCGCCGCGCATCTTGGGCAGAAGGTAGGGCGCGTTCGTCATCGACTCCATACCACCCGCGACCATTACCTCGGACAGGCCCAGCGCGATCTGGTCATGGGCGACCATTGCGGCCTTCATGCCAGAACCGCACATCTTGTTGAGCGTGGTCGCGGGCACCTCTTCTCCCAGACCCGCAGCAAAGCTCGCCTGGCGCGTGGGCGCCTGGCCCTGGCCCGCTGGCAGCACACAGCCCATCACCACCTCGTCGACCCGGGCCGGGCCCGCCTGGTCGAGCGCGGCCTTGATCGCCGCACCGCCCAGATCCGCCGCGGGCACCCCGTCGAACACCCCCTGGAAACCGCCCATCGGCGTGCGGGCTGCACCCGCGATCAGAACCTCTCTCATCCCTGCTCCTCCGCTTGGTCGGTCGATGCATACCGAATGGTAAGCATTGCGGTCTAGCCTTGCCGCATCCGGACCATGCCGCAAAAGGGGGGGCCCGTGGATCTGCACTGCGAAGACCAAGGCGATACGCGCCTCATACGCGTTGCCGCACCGCGCATCGACGCGGTCATCGCCATCCGGTTCAAGGATGCAATGCGCCTTGCCATGGGGGACGGCCCGGAGCGCATCGTCCTCGACCTCGCCGAGGTGGAGTTCATCGATTCGAGCGGGCTCGGCGCCATCGTCGCAGCGATGAAGCTGCTCGGCCCGGACCGCCGAATGGACCTGGCCGGGCTCACCCCCATCGTTGACAAGGTGTTCCGCCTGACACGCATGGATACGGTCTTTTCCATTTATCCCGACATCGGCACCGCCCTTGCCAGCGGCGCAGCATGAGTCGCGACCCATGACAGCCGGCGCGGCGCCCCGGATGCGGCTGAACCTTCAATGCCGCCCGGGATGGGTGCGGGGTGTACTGACCCGCGTGGACGGCTCTACAGCCGCCTGGGGGCTCGACGCGGAGCAGCGGGGCGCCTGCGGATTCTGTTGGCCGAGATCCTGAACAATACCTCCGAACACGCCTTTGCCCCCGAGGCAGGGCCGGCGATCGAGGGACGCGTGACCCTGACGATCCGGATGGAAGATGGCCATCTCGCGCTGAGGATCACCGATACCGGCGCGACGATGCCAGGCGGATGCGCGCCGGGCCGGCCCGCACCGATGGACCTGACCGGCCCGGACCTGCCGGAGGGCGGATTCGGCTGGGGCCTGATCCATGACCTGTCTTGCGACATCGCCTATGCCCGCGCGGGGCCGTTGAACATCCTGACCCTGTGCATGCCCTTGTGAAGGCGCCATGCGCGAAACAAACCAGCAGTGTTTTACGGTTTGTTTCCAATACGGGGTCCAGCGCCACAAAAGGCCCGCAAAATGGCCGCTGACGTTTCCAATCGCTGCCGCCTTCCGACGCGATAACGAAAGGGTAGCTGCACAAGGCTTCCCTCGGCATCGCGTTGCAACAGCCCCCACCCAGTACGCGGTGCCGAGGTCTTCCCCCAACACTCCGCTATCGTTCCGCGACATCTTGGCATTCGATGCCGCGCGGCCTACCGTCCGCCGAACGACGGAGGAGCCTGATGCGCGATTTTCATTTTCCCGGCCGGTCACCGGTCCTTGCCCAGAACGGGATGTGTGCCACGTCTCACCCGCTGGCGGCCAAAGTGGCCGTGGACATGCTGGAACGGGGTGGCTCCGCCATGGATGCGGCCATCGCCGGCGCCGTCTTGCTTGGCATTTGCGAGCCGCAGATGACCGGCATCGGCGGTGATTGCTTCGTTCTGGTCTCGCCCCCGGGGGACGAAACCGTCGCGGCCCTGAACGGCTCTGGCCGGGCCCCCGCCGCCGCGCGGGCGGCCGATCTGCGCGAGGCCGATCACGCCAGCATTCCCCTGCAAAGCCCGCATGCCGTAACCATCCCGGGCGCGATCGACGCGTTCTGCACCCTGTCCGACCGCTGGGGCAAGCTGGGGCTCGACGCGTGTCTCGCCCCCGCGATCCACTACGCGGAGACCGGCGTGCCCGTGGCACCGCGCGTGGCATTCGACTGGGCCAAGGACGCCGCAACGCTTCAGGGCGTGGCGCGCGACCACTACCTGGTCAATGGCGCCGTCCCTTCACCGGGTCAGATGTTCCGTGCGCCGGGCCAGGCCGAGGTGCTGAGGCGCATCGCACGCGACGGGCGCGACGCCTTCTATACCGGCGAGGTGGCCGATGACATGCTGGCCGCGCTCAACGCGCTCGGCGGTGTCCACACGGCCGAAGATTTCGCCGGCGCGGCCTGCACAGATGCGACCCCGATCGCAGGTCCTTACAAGGGGGTGGACCTCGTCGAGCATCCGCCGAACGGTCAGGGGGCCACGGCGATCCTGATGCTCAACATCCTGTCCCAGTTCGATATCGCCGGGATGGCGCCTTTCGGCGCAGAAAGGGCCCATATCGAGGCCGAGGCCGCGAAGCTCGCCTACGACGCGCGCAACCGCTTCCTTGCGGATCCGGACAGAACCGCGCGGCTGGAGTACATGCTGGCTCCGGAAACGGCCGTCCGTCTTGCCGCATTGATCGATCCGAACCGGGCAATGCCCGCCGCCGCCCCGCTGACCGAGGCAGTCCACAAGGATACGATCTACATTACCGTCGTCGACCGGGACCGCATGGCGGTGTCGCTCATTTATTCGATCTTCCACGGTTTCGGATCCGGTATCGCGTCAGAAAAATTCGGCATCCTGCTGCAGAATCGCGGTGCCGGGTTTACGCTGGAAGAGGGGCACCCGAACGAACTGGCCGGCGGGCGGCGGCCCATGCACACGATCATCCCCGGCATGCTGCGCGAAGGCGGTCGTGTGACGATGCCCTTCGGCGTGATGGGCGGGGCGTATCAGCCCAACGGGCATGCACGTTTCGTCTCGAACCTGCGGGATTTCGGGATGGACCCGCAAACCGCCATCGACGCGCCCCGCAGCTTTGCCGATGGCGAGGACCTGAAGGTCGAGCGCGGCTATTCCGACCGCGTGCGCGCCGAGCTGGCCGATCTGGGCCACAGGGTCACCATCCCCGAAACACCGGTCGGCGGCGCGCAGGCGATCCTGATTCACGGCGATGGCGTGCTGGAAGGCGCGTCGGACCCGCGCAAGGATGGCTGTGCACTCGGATACTGACCCCATGGCGCTCCGGGTCTGACCCGGGGCCTCAAACCCACGAGATCGCACGGCGCCCGCCGCATGTTTCCCGGGCTGCGGACCTGGCTTGATGCGTTCAATTCAGTTGGAAATGCAGCGGATAATGCCCGTTCTCGAAGGGGCCGAACAGATCCGGGATATCCGGATGATCCACGGGCTCGCCCGAGTAGTCGGCGACAAGATTCTGTTCCGACACGTAGGCGACGTAATAGCTCTGATCGTTTTCCGCCAGCAGGTGATAGAACGGCTGCTCTTTTGACGGGCGGCTGTCCTCGGGGATGGATTCGTACCATTCCTCGGTGTTGGCGAATTCGGGGTCGACGTCGAAGACGACACCGCGAAACGGGTGCTTCTTATGCCGGACGACCTGTCCCAGATGATATTTTGCACGCTGCATGGTCATTCTAGCCCTTGGACGTGGAACCTAGCCGTCCGAGCCCGACTTGTCCAATGCCCGGCATCTGATTCGCAAGAAACAGTTTGTGAACCATGGTGCCACAAGCGAGGTTTCGGCGCTCAGTCGCCCACGCGGCGCGGGTTCGGCCCGATTGTGATTTCCCCTCTGCGCTCGATCCGGTAGACTGTTCAAAATAAAAAAGACAAGCGAGAGGCAGATGAGCAGATCCCTTCGCGCCCTGATAATCGTGCTTCTGGTCGCGTCCTGCGGCGGCGGCAACTATTCGGCCCCGCGCAACTTGGACGACGCCTGCGCCATTGTCCGCGAGCGCCCGCAATACCACCGCGCCTTCCGGGCGGTCGAACGCCGGTGGAACGTGCCCGTGCATGTTCAAATGGCCACGATCTACCAGGAGAGCAAATTCATCGGCAATGCCCGCACGCCATTACGCTATGCGTTGGGCGTGATCCCCATGGGCCGCCAAAGCTCCGCCTATGGCTATTCCCAGGCGCTGGACGGCACATGGGAAGAATACCAGCGCGAAACAGGCAGCTTCCGCGCGCGCCGCGACCGCATCCAGGACGCAACCGATTTCATGGGCTGGTACATGAACAAGACTCGAGAGCGGAACGGCATCGCCCTGACCGATGCGCGCAACCAGTACCTGGCTTATCACGAGGGGCATACCGGTTTTGCCCGCGGCAGCTACAACCGGAAGGCGTGGCTCTTGCGGGTGTCCGACGAGGTCGGCCAGCGGGCGCGAATGTACGAGGCCCAGTTGGCGCGCTGCCGCCGATAAGGGCGTCTACCTGTCCCGGCCTCTGCGCCGGGACCTCTGTTCACACGACGCCATGACGCCCCGGCGCAGAGTCCGGGGCGCGGGTCAATCCAGACCGCGCGCCTGCACTTCCTGCACGATGTTGAAAAGCCGCGCGCCCAACCGGACGCCCGTTTCCATCTCGCCCAGCACCACGGTGGTCTGTCCGCCCGCATCGTCATTGATGCGCCATTGACGCAATTCCACCGGCGGGCCGGTGAACACGAGATCGATGCTGCCGTATTCCGGATGCTCCGGATCCTGCGCCCGCACGATGGTCGAGGTGCCGTCAAACTCGTGCTCCACAACCATGTTCGCGCGGGTCAGATCCACGTCTCGGGCCAGGATAAGGCTCAGCGGTGTACGGCGCAGCGGGTAGTTCTCGGGCCCAGTGTTCGACTTCGGATCAAAGATCGCGACGGTGCCGCCCCCCGCCATCACCAGCGCATCGTTGGGCGGCGCGTATTCAAAGCGCACGCGACCGGGCCGATGGATGTAAACCGTCCCGGTCGAGATCGTGCCGTCATCATTGATCTGGGTGAACGCGCTCTGCGCTGTCTTCAAGTCGTTCAGATAGGCCGAGATCGCGCTGAGCGAGAGCCTCTCGGCGGCGGCCGGAAGGGACATGACAGCCCAGACAAGCGGGGCAAGGAGAAACTGTTTTAACATGATCCCAACTTAGGCAGTGCAGGCCCCGGTTTTAACTCACAAACCCGGCACTCTCGGGGGGAATAAGCGGGTTACTGCTGCTCGGGCACCAGAATCTCGCGCTTGCCGACGTGGTTGGCGGCGCTGACCAGCCCCTCTTCCTCCATCTGCTCGACCAGGCGCGCGGCCTTGTTGTATCCAATGGCCAGCTTGCGCTGAATGTAAGAGGTCGAACACTTGCGGTCCTTGATGACCACCTGCACGGCCTGGTCATAGAGCGCATCCTCGCCATCGGTGTTCCCGCCGAGGCCCAGTACGAGGTCGATATCGCTTTCCTTTTCCTCGTCCGGGCCCTCTACGACGCCACCGACATAATCGGGCGGGCCAAAGGCCTTCAGGTAGGTCACGATCTCTTCAACTTCCTCGTCGCTCACGAAGGGTCCGTGGCAGCGAGTGATCTTGGCACCACCGGCCATGTAGAGCATGTCGCCCATGCCCAGAAGCTGCTCGGCCCCCATCTCGCCCAGGATGGTGCGGCTGTCGACCTTCGAGGTCACCTGGAACGAAATCCGGGTGGGGAAGTTCGCCTTGATGGTGCCGGTGATCACGTCGACCGACGGGCGCTGGGTGGCCATGATAAGGTGAATGCCCGACGCACGCGCCATCTGCGCCAGGCGCTGGATGCAGGCCTCGATTTCCTTGCCCGCGACCATCATAAGGTCGGCCATCTCGTCGACGATGACGACGATATAGGGCATCTTCTCGGGCGCGAATTCCTCGGTCTCGAAGATGGGCTCGCCCGTGTCCTCGTCGAAACCGGTCTGCACCGTGCGGCTGAACATCTCGCCCTTGGACAGCGCATCGGCCACGCGGCCGTTGTAGCCGTCGATGTTCCGGACACCCATCTTGGACATCTTGCGATAGCGCTCTTCCATTTCGCCCACGACCCATTTCAGGGCCACAACCGCCTTTTTAGGGTCTGTGACAACCGGACTCAGAAGATGCGGAATCCCGTCATAGACACTGAGTTCCAGCATTTTCGGGTCGATCATGATCAACCGGCAGTCCTCTGGCGTGAGCTTGTACAATAGCGACAGGATCATTGTGTTGATCGCGACCGACTTGCCCGAGCCGGTGGTGCCCGCGATCAGAAGGTGGGGCATCTTGGCCAGATTCGCGACGATGGGATCGCCACCGATATCCTTGCCCAGCGCCAGCGGCAGCTTGTGCTTGCCGTCGCCGAAATCGCGGCTGGCGAGGATCTCGCGCAGGACCACCATCTCGCGGTTGTCATTCGGCAACTCGATCCCGATCACCGATCGCCCCGGCACGGTCGACACACGCGCCGATAGGGCGGACATGGACCGCGCGATGTCATCGGCCAGACCGATCACGCGGCTGGCCTTGAGGCCCGGCGCGGGCTCCAGCTCGTACATCGTGACAACGGGACCGGGCCGGACGCTGACGATTTCGCCCTTCACGCCGTAATCGTCCAGCACCGACTCAAGCATGCGCGCGTTTTCCTCGAGCGCCTCGTCGCTCAGGTGATGGCGTGTGATGTCGTCCGGGTTGGTCAGCAGGCTGAGCGGTGGCAGTTCGTAGTCTTCGGCCGTCTCGTCGAACTTGAGCGCGGGCTGCGCCTCTTCCTGCGCGCGGCGAGACGGCTGGGGGGCCTTGCGTGGAGGGTGCTGAACCACCTTTCTCGGTTCCGGCGCAGCCTGGGGCGGAGGCGTCGTTGCCACAGCCTCGGGCATCGGCGCGGGCGCGGCAGCATCGGGCCAGATGTCATCCTCCAGCGGCGCGACCTCGGTAAAGGGGGCGGCGGCCGGTGTTGCCGGCGCGGCGGTGCGTGCGGTCAGCGGCGGTTCGGGCGGTAGCGCGGAACCGCGCGGGGTCGGGTCCAGAACCAGCGGATCGGGCCCGCGACCCCGTCCCTTGGTCAGGGGGGTCACGCTGTCGATGCGCAACGTCGGCGTCTTGCGCATGCGGGTCTTGATGACATCGGCGATCTTGGCCTTGATACGGTCTTCGCCGGGCATCTCCTCGAGCTCGATATCTGCGGTCTGTTCGACCAGCTCGGGCTCCGGCAGCGGTTCGGCGCGCTTGATCAGCGTCGACAGGAACCCGGGCTTGGGCGCGGGCACCCATTCGGTCTGGGTCAGCGGCGGCTCGGCCACGCGGCTGGGCGGTGTGGGCACGGCAGCCTCGGCCGCGTCGTAGGCGCGTTGTTCCTCGCGCCGAACGGCCTGGGCCGCACGCAGATCCTGCGCCTTGCTCACGGCGCCGCTGGCTCCACGCCCCAGAAGAGCCGCAAGCGTCGCGTAGACCATCACCAGCCCCAGCATCAGGAACCTTGCACCGCGTATCAGTTCATCACGCGTGAAGCCGAGAACGAAGGCCCCCATCGCAATGAGGCCGAGCGCCAGGATCAGGGACATCAGCTTGAGCCCGAAAACCGTGCCCACGGGCAGAAAGGTCAGAACCGCCGCCAGTACCGTGTCGCCGAACAACCCGCCCAGCCCGAAGCTGTGGGTCCAGTCCGCGCCCGGCACCAGCGTGGACGCATAGACCGACCCCAACGCCACCGCGATGGGCGCAAAGATCAGACGGCCCAGCGCACGATCGGTTCCGCGATGCATCACGAACCGCAGCCCCCAGCCCACCAGCGCGACGGCCAGGCCCAGGCTTCCCCATCCAATCACCATGACCAGCGGTGCCGCCATCGAGGCTCCCGTGCGTCCGAGCCAGTTCTGCACGGGCGCATCCGTTGCCGACAGCCAGCTTGGATCCTCGGGCGAGTAGCTCAGAAGCATGGCCGTGGCGGCCACCCCAAGGAGCAGAAGCACCAGCCCCAACAGCTCCTTGCCACGCTTTTCCAGCGCTTCCTGCATGGTGCTGTCAAAGAGCGGATCGCGCCCGCGTGCCTGATATGCCATTACGTCCCTCGTTCCTTATGCGAAAAGGCAATCGCGCAGCGTTTCCAGCCCGCGTGCCATCTCGTCCTTTGGGGCCACCATCGCGACCCGAATATAGCCTGCGCCCGGATTGCCGGTTTCGGTCTCACGCGACAGGTAGGCGCCGGGCAGCGCCCGCACGCCGGTCTCTTTCCACAACCGCAGCGCTGCGGCCTCGCCATCGACGACGGGCAGCCACAGGAAAAAACCGGCCTCGGGCCCGGCATAGCCCGGCACGCCCTCCAGCACGGTATCAGCCACCGCGTATTTCTCCTGATAGAGGCGGCGGTTCTCCTCGACATGCACCTCGTCGGACCAAACCGCCTCGGCCGCGCGTTGCAGCGGCAGCGGCAAGGGGGCGCCCGCATAGGCGCGCAGCTGGCGGATGCGGCGCATGCATTCGGGGCCAGACGCCACGAAGCCCGACCGCAGCCCCGGCAGGTTCGACCGTTTGGAGAGCGAGTGGAAGATCACCACCCGCTCGGGCGAGGCCCCCATTTCCTCGGCCACCTGCATCGCGCCCACGGGCGGGGTGTCGCGGTAGATCTCGGAGTAGCATTCATCGGCGAAGATGCGGAAATCGTATTTCTCTGCCAGCGCGATCAGCGCCTTCCAGTAGTCCCGGCTGGCCACAGCGCCCTGGGGGTTCGCCGGTGAGCACAGGTAGACCGCCGCCAGCCTGTTCAGAACCTCCGGCGGCAGCGCGTGGTAGTCGGGCAAATGACCGTTTTCCCCTGTTGCAGAGACGAAAACAGGCTCTGCTCCCACGGAAATCGCGGCCACCATGTAGACCTGGTAGAACGGGTTCGGCATCGCCACCACCGGCCGTTGGCCGTTCTTCGTTTCCGGCACCAGCGCCATGGCGATATTATAAAGCCCCTCGCGCGTACCGTTCAGCGCCATCACCTGCGTGTCCGGATCGACACTGACCTTGAAGCGGCGTCGCATCCAGCCGGCGATTGCGTCGCGCAACTCGGGTGTGCCCTCGTTGGGCGGGTATCGGTTGAAGCCGTCTGCCTCGCGCGTGACGATCTCGGTCACCCAGTCCGGAAAGCGGTGCTTGGGTTCTCCGATGGTCATATGCAGCTCGGGCCCGCCCGGCGCATGGCCGTCGAGAAGGCTCCGCAGGCGCGGAAACGCATAAGCCGGTAGGTTCGAAAACCGCTCGGGAAACATGCCGGTACTGCCTCAAGGTTCGGGGTCGTTGCGCCCCGTATTACCGACAAGATACCGAAGCGACCCGCGGGCGTCCAGAAAAACGCAGGGACAGACTGGATTTGTGGCCCGAAAGCCGCGCCTTAGCCCAATGCCGCCTCGGCGGCGACACCCAGCCGCAACAGCCGGTCCTCGGCCATGGGCGCGGCCATCAGGCTGATCCCGCAACTGGGCGCGCCCGTGGGCAGGGTCAGCACGCAAAGCCCCATCAGGTTGCCGATCCGCGTGTTGCGCAGGGTCATCAGGTTCTGTTGCACGTAATACGCGGCCTCGCTGTCCAGCCGCGCAAGGTTCGGTGGCAGGTTCGGCGTGGTCGGGCAGAGGATTGCGTCATAGCCCGCGGTCGCCTCGAGATAGGCCGCCCGCAAGCGGTCTATGGTCTGCCACGCCGCCACGTACTCCGAGGCAAGGTGCGCCTTGCCGCCCCGGAACCGTTCCAGGATCTGCGGATACATCTTGTCCGGCGCGGACTCGATCACGCCCTTCCATGTCCCGTAGGCCTCGGACGTATAGAGGATTGCCGACAGCGGCAGTGCGTCGTCCACCATCGGCAATTCGATCGCGTCGACCCGGGCACCCGCATCCTGCAACCGCTCGATCGCGCGTCGGAACGCATCGGCCTGGGCGTCGGCCAGGTCCGCCATTGCCGTGCCGGTCAGCCAGGCCAGGCGCACACCCGACAGGTCCGCACCGGTCAAATCCGGGGCGCGGCGCCCCTCGATCGCGGCGAGCATCAGCGCGGCATCCTCGACCGTACGCGTCAGCGGCCCGATCGTGTCGAAACGTGCGGCCAGCGGCACAACACCGTCCAGCGGCACGCGGCCCGCCGTCGTCTTGAGCCCCACAAGGTCATTCCAGGCCGCCGGCACCCGCACCGATCCGCCGGTGTCGCTGCCCAGCGCCGCGGCCGCAAGGCCAAAGGCGACCGAGGCCGCCGCCCCAGAGGACGATCCGCCCGATACGGCGTCGTGATCGTGTACGCAGGGTGGCGTTGCGGTCACAGGGTTATGGCCAAGCCCGGAAAACGCTAGTTCGGACATATGCGTCTTGCCCAGGCAGACGAGGCCCAGCGCGGTCGCGTTGCGCAGGACCCAGGCGTCCCGGGCGGGGACCCGGCCCGCCAGCAAGGCCGATCCCGCCTCGGTCGCCACGCCCGCGGTGTCAAAGAGGTCTTTCCACGATACCGGCACACCGTCGAGCGGGGACAGTCGATTGCAAGTCACCGCCCGGCTCTGTGCCGCGGCGGCTTCGGACCGGGCGCGTTCGGGCGTCAGGCGGGCATAGATCCGGTCGGCCATCTCGTGGCCCGCGATGCGATCCAGATAGGCTTCGGTCAGGTCCCGCGCATCCAGATCGCCCCGACCGATGGCGCGGCCAAGCTCCGCCGCGCTTTGTTCCAGCCAATGTTCCATACCCGTCCCTCCGCCATATGCCGCGACGGTAGCGGCAGGCGGGCGCATGGACAATCCCGGGCCGGGGCGCATATTGGCGGGCATGATGACCGACAGCGATCTTCTCATCGTGGGCGGCGGGCTCAACGGCCCCGCGCTTGCTCTTGCCATGGCCCAGGCGGGCCACGACGTCACCGTGGTCGACGCCCTGCCCGAACCGGAACGGCGGGACGACACCTTCGACGGGCGCAGCTATGCCATGGCGCTGGGGTCGGTACGGCTCTTGCAGGCCATTGGTCTCTGGGACGCGGTCGCCGCGCACGCCCAGCCGATCAACGAGATCAAGGTCACCGATGGCCGTGCCGGCGAAGGGCCGTCGCCCTTTTTCCTGCATTTCGACCATGCCGAGATCGAAGAGGGGCCCATGGGCCACATGGTCGAGGATCGCCATCTGCGCCGCGCCATGCTGGATGCCATGGCGGCTGACCCGCGTGTCACACACATGTCCGGTCGCCGTGTCGTGGCGCAGGACATCGACGCCCGGGCCGCGCGGGGCACCCTCGAAGATGGCACGGTTCTGTCTGCAAAGCTGCTGGTTGGCGCCGATGGCCGCAAAAGCGGCACCGCTCAGCGTGCCGGAATTTCGCGGACCGGTTGGGACTATGGCCAGACCGCGCTGGTCTGCGCGATCTCGCACGAAAAGCCGCACCATGGCATCGCGCACCAGTTCTTCATGCCCCCCGGCCCACTGGCGATCCTGCCGCTAACCCAAAACCGGTCGTCCATCGTGTGGAGCGAACGGACGGAGATGGCCGAGGCAATACAGTCCATGGACGATGCGGGGTATCTCGACGCGCTGCGCCCCCGCTTCGGCAGTTTCTTGGGGGAGATCGCGCTGGCCGGCGACCGGTTCACCTATCCGCTGAACCTGACCATCGCCAACAGCTTTGTCGGCGACCGCCTAGCGCTGATCGGGGATGCCGCCCACGGGGTGCATCCCATTGCGGGACAGGGCCTGAACGCGGGCCTGCGCGACGTGGGTGCCCTGGCCGAGGTCCTGATCCAGGCCACCCGGCGGGGCGAGGATATGGCAAGCCCTCTGGTGCTGGACCGGTACCAGCAATGGCGCCGTTTTGACACCGCGACGCTGGCGGTGGCCACGGACGCCTTCAACAGGCTCTTTTCGAACGACAACCCGATTCTGCGCGCCGGGCGAGATATCGGCATGGGCCTCGTGGGGCGCATCCCTGCCCTGCGCCGCAGCTTCATCCGCGAGGCTGCAGGGCTAACAGGCGACGTGCCGAGGCTGTTGCAGGGCAAGGCGATCTGAGCGCCGAAACAAGAGGCCCCGGCACGGGGGCCGGGGCTTTGGTGTGCCAAGCCTTCGCTCTTGCGCCTGGACCCTGCTCAGTCCAGCGCGCGCGCCTCGTCCAGAAGCATGACCGGAATTCCGTTGCGGATCGGAAAGGCCAGACCAGCCGCCTTGGAAACCAGTTCCTGCCGTTCTGCATCGTAGTGCAGCGTGGTCTGAGTTTGCGGGCAGACCAGCGCCTCGAGCATGCGCCGGTCGAAGCCGGGCGCGTCCGATGTAGTCTCTTCGCTCATTGCATCACCTCGCCGCTTTCGCCCCCACGCAGGGCATATTCGATCAGCGTCACGAGCGTCTCGCGCCGCGTGGACAAGGACGGCGCCTCGAGCAGCGCCTGCTTGTCCTCTGGTGCAAAGTCCAGAAGCATCGAAAGCGAATTGATAAGCAACTCGTCATCAGCCTCCTTGAGGCTTTCCCAGTCGGTAGACAACTCCTTGGCGGAAAAGAACTTGCTCAGCAGGTTCAGAAAGCCCTCGCGATCGAAGTCCGGGTCTTTCTCGGCGCTGCCGAGGTCCTGCTCGAACCCGTCCCACGTCACCTCGCAGCGGCGATAGGGGGTGAACCCGGTCACCTCACCCGCGACACGAAAACGGGATATGCCCTTCAGCGTGATCAGGTAGCGCCCATCCTCGGTTTCGGAAAACTGGGTCAGGCGTCCGGCGCAGCCGATCGTGTGAAGCCCTGTCCCCTCGTCACGGCCGGGCACCTTGTTGGGCTGCACCATGCCGATCAGGCGGGTGGGGGTCTTCATGCAGTCCTCCAGCAT
This sequence comes from uncultured Paracoccaceae bacterium, assembly GCA_913062865.1. GTDB lineage: Bacteria > Pseudomonadota > Alphaproteobacteria > Rhodobacterales > Rhodobacteraceae > CAJXWO01. Next base: position 81,956 of record CAJXWO010000002.1, read on the forward strand.
CGCCAGGTATCGGGGCTCGAAAATATGCAATGGCAGTCGTGCCCGCGGCAGCAGAAGCGCCCCAGGCAAGGGAAAGGCCGGGATCGTCCCCGGCAGGTCAGCGAACCGCGTCATGGAGCGCAACCTAGGCCTACGCACGGATCAGGCAAATATCATCGAAGACAGGCGACGCCGCCCGTTCAACGCAACCGGATCATTGGGTTTGAGCGCTTCGAAAATGGTCATCAGCTGTGCCTTCGCCGCACCGTCATTCCACTCACGATCGCGCCGGAACAGTTCCAGCAGCTCGTTGACCGCCGCTTCGCCATCGCCATGGGCATAAAGCGCCTGTGCCAGGTCGTAGCGGGCCTGGTGATCGTCCGGATCGGCTTCGACCCGGGCAAGCAGATCGGCCACTGGGCCGGCGCCCGCGGCCTGCTTCGTCAGCTCCAGCTGGGCATGGGCGGCCTCGAGCTCGGGGCTTTCCGAAATCTCGGCCGGCGCGCCGTTCAGGACCGCCTCGGCCTGGTCCAGATCGTTCATGGCGATATGCGCGCGCACCAGCCCGCCATAGGCCGCGGCATTGTTCGAATCCTCGCCCAGGATCGCGGCAAACGTCTGCGCGGCGTCTTCTGCCGCGCCTTCTTCGAGCATCTGTTCCGCGGCGGCGACAGCGTCGTCAAGCCCGCCCGAGGCATCGCCGCCCGCCGCCTGCACCACCCGGTCGATGAAAGCCTTGAGTTCCGACGCGGGGACGGCGCCTTGGAACCCATCGACGGGCTGACCCTTCCAGAAGGCGTAGACCGTCGGGATCGACTGAATGCGCAGCTGGCCCGCGATCATCTGGTTCTCGTCTACATTGACCTTGACCATCTTGACCGCGCCGCGTGCCGCCGTGACGGCCTCCTCCAGCGCCGGGCCCAACGTCTTGCAAGGCCCGCACCACGGCGCCCAGAAATCGACGATCACAGGAACCTCGTTCGACGCTTCGACCACATCGGCCATAAAGGTCGCTTCGCTGCTGTCCTTGATGAGATCGCTGGCGGGGGGTGTACCCGCGCCGGTGCCCAATTCGATCATGGCATTAACCCCTCGTGTGTGTCGCGCTTGCGCGTTGAGCCCTATATGGACGCCGCAGCCCTGACTGCCAAGGGCCCGCACCCCGTGCCCTTGTCCTGCGATCCGATCTGACAGAGGTCAAATCGCCGCGCATAGCGTCATGCCAATGTCATTTCGAACCCGTAGCGGTCACCCGCGATGCCTCCAGGAAACCCGACATGCCCGACCCTACCAGACCCCAGGCCACACCGCCCGCCGCGCGGTCCGGCACGCCGAACGTGACCTTTGCCAGCCGCGACACGCTGGACCGGGCGCTGCGCGCGGCCGCAGGACGCGTGACTGGCGGGGTCTCGCCCCAGGCGGCCTTTTCGGCCTGGTCGGACTGGGCGTCGCACCTCGTCCGCGCGCCCGGGCGTCAACAAGAGCTGGCTGAGCGCGCATGGCGTAACGGCATGGCGGCCTGGATGGGCATGTGGGGACTGCCCGGCGGGCTGAGCCCGCGCAAGGGCGATCACCGCTTCGACCATCCCGGCTGGGCGCTGCCCCCGTTCCGCGCGGCCCAGCAGGCCCATCTCGCGGTCGAGGATTTCTGGTGCGAAGCCACCCGCGACATGCGCGGGATGCGCAAACGCAGCGCCGACCGGGTGGGCTTCATGGTGTCGCAGATCGTCAACATGGCCTCGCCCTCCAACTCGCCCTTCACCAATCCCGAGGTGGTCGAGAAAACGCTCAAGACCAGCGGCCAGAACCTGCGCCACGGGGCGATGCGCGCGCTCGACGATCTGCGCAAAGAGGCGATCGGCCGCAACGCCGCCGACGAAAGCCCCTTCCAGGTCGGCGAAAACATCGCCGTCACCCCGGGCAAGGTGGTCTACCGCAACGACATCTTCGAGCTGATCCAATACGCGCCGCAAACCGGCACCGTGCATCCCGACCCGGTGCTGATCGTCCCGGCGTGGATCATGAAGTACTACATCCTCGATCTCAGCCCCGAGAACTCGCTGATCCGCTACCTCGTGGGCAAGGGCTTCACCGTCTTCTGCATCTCCTGGTGCAACCCCACGGCAGAGCAGCGCGACCTGTCGCTCGACGATTACCGCCGCCGCGGCGTCATGCAGGCGATCGACGAGGTGACCCGGACCACCGGCCGCGACCGGCTCCATGCCTGCGGCTATTGCCTGGGCGGCACGATCCTGTCCATCGCCGCCGCCACCATGGCGCGCGACGAGGATACGCGCCTGGCCTCGGTCACGCTTCTGGCCGGGCAGACCGATTTCACCGAAGCGGGCGAGCTCATGCTCTTTCTCGACGAAAGCCAGGTCGCCTTTCTCGAAGACGTGATGTGGGACCGGGGCTATCTGGATCAGGACCAGATGGCAGGCACGTTCAAGGCCCTGCGCGCGCGCGAGTTGATCTGGAACACCGCCGTCCAGCGCTACCTGCTCGACCGCGACGAACGCGCCTTCGACATCGGCACCTGGGCCGCGGACACTACGCGCATGCCCTACCGGATGCATTCGGACTACCTGCGCGGGCTCTTCCTGGAAAACCGCCTGACCGGGGGCCGGTTCGCCGTCGATGGCCGCGTGATCGCGCTCAAGGACATTTCCGCGCCCATGTTCGTTCTGGGGACCGAGACCGACTACATCGCGCCCTGGCAGTCAGTCTACAAGGCGGCGCTGTTCACGGAAAACGACCTGACCTTCGTGCTGACGAACGGGGGGCACAACGCGGGCATCCTGTCAGAGCCGGGCCACCAAAGGCGGCACTACCGCGTGGGCCACCGCACACCGGACAAGCGCTACATGGACCCGGACACATGGCTCGCGCACCACGACGCGCAAGAGGGCTCGTGGTGGCCCGTCTGGACCGACTTCCTCGCGCAGCACCAATCCGGCAAACGGACCAAGCCGCCGCAAATGGGCCCTGCCCTGGCCGATGCGCCGGGCACCTATGTGATGCAGCGATAGGCCTAGAGGTCGAAGCTTGCGAACACCGGCGCGTGGTCGCTGGGCTTCTCCCAGCCCCGTGCATCCCGCAGGATGCGGCTGCCGTGGGCGGCGCTGGCGATATCGCCCGTGGCCCACACATGGTCGAGCCGACGACCCTTGTCGGCGGCATCCCAATCCTTGGCCCGGTAACTCCACCAGGAGTAGAGCAGGCCTTCGGGAATATCGGCGCGTGTCACATCGACCCAGCCACCCGCCTCTTGCGCTGCACCCATATGGTCCACCTCGATCGGGGTGTGGCTGACGACCTTCAGCATCTGTTTGTGGCTCCACACGTCATCCTCGCGCGGGGCGATGTTCAGATCGCCCACGAGAATCGATTTTTCCGGCCGGTCGCCATGGGCCCAGTCGCGCATGTGGCTCAGGAAATCGAGCTTTTGCCCGAATTTCACGTTCACGTCGCGGTCAGGCACATCACCGCCCGCCGGAACGTAGAAATTGTGGATGGTCACCCCATTCTCGAGTTCCGCCGCCACATGCCGGGCCTGGCCGAGCCCGGCAAAGTCGATCTCGCCCGCATCGCGCAGGGGCAGCTTCGACAGGATCGCGACGCCGTTATAACCCTTCTCGCCCCGCGCGACCATGTGCGGATAGCCCAGATCGGCAAAGCGCTCGGCCGGGATCTTGTCGACCGGGCTCTTGCACTCCTGCAGACAGAGGATATCCGGCGCCTCTTCTGTCAGAAGCTTTTCCACCAGCCCCGCCCGCAGGCGCACCGAGTTGATGTTCCATGTGGCAAGCGTAAAGGCCATGGGTCGGCTCCTTGTGAAATGGGGTCACCGGTCGGAGTAGCAGAGGTCGGTCGGGAGGGGAAAGGGGCGCAACCCGACCCTGCGTTGAATATACCGATAACCGGCGCGTGGCGGACGAAACGGGCCTGCGCAAGCGGCGCTACATCCAGCCTGCCACGGATTCCAGACCCAAAAAAAAGCCGGGCACAATGGCCCGGCGCAGTCCAACAGGGAGGTGCGTATCATTGACCCGGATACGCTCGGGTTCAGTATATATGTAAAGTATCACAGCCCCCCGCATCTTTGACATGGGTCAACTGGGAGTGGTGCGATTTCGCGGACAATGCGTTGCCTTCATGCAACCAATCGGTAGCCCCCGCTTTCAGTCACGAGGATCCGCGCGTTCGAGGGATCGGGCTCGATCTTCTGGCGCAGGCGGTAGATATGCGTCTCGAGCGTGTGGGTCGTGACGCCCGCATTGTACCCCCACACCTCGTGGAGAAGCGTGTCGCGTGCCACAACACCTTCGGTCGAGCGGTAGAGGTATTTGAGGATGTTCGTCTCTTTCTCAGTCAGGCGGATCTTGCGATCATCTTCGGTCATCAGCATCTTCATCGCCGGCTTGAAGGTGTACGGCCCAAGGGTGAACACCGCGTCCTCGGACTGTTCGTGCTGACGCAGCTGGGCGCGGATGCGGGCCAGAAGCACCGGAAACTTGAAAGGCTTGGTCACGTAGTCGTTGGCACCCGCATCAAGCCCCAGGATCGTGTCCGCGTCGCTGTCATGGCCGGTGAGCATCAGGATGGGCGACTTCACCCCCTGTTTGCGCATCAGGCGGCACAGCTCGCGCCCGTCGGTGTCGGGCAGGCCCACATCGAGGATCACCAAGTCATAAAGCTGTTCCTTGACCCGCTCCATCGCCTGGGCGCCGTTGCCCGCCTCGAAGACCTCGAAGTCCTCTGTCATCACCAACTGTTCCGACAGCGCCTCGCGCAGGTCATCGTCATCATCGACCAGAAGGATGTTTTTTACCTGAGCCATCATGTGCCTCCGTTGCCTTTCGAGGCAGATGGGCGCATGTCTGAGGAGCGGCAAGAATTGCTGCAAGGGTTTCACGCCCTCGTGTCCCCCGCCCGCGAATTGTTTCAGGAGTGACATGGTGTTCGCCCCGACCCTGCCGGAACTGATCTCCCGCGCCCGTGCCGATCTGCGCATGGGCGTGCCGGTGGTGCTGGACGGGGCGGCGCCCGTCGTGGTGGCGGCGGCAGAGACGCTGACGCCTGCGCGTCTGGCAGATCTGCGCGCCCTTGGCGATGCTGCCGTGCTGGCGATCACCCGCCGCCGGGCCGAGACGCTCAAGGCGCGCGCCTATGATGGCGACGTGGCGCGGATCGTTCTGCCCGGCGATGCCGATCTGCCGTGGGTGCAGGCCGTGGCCGACCCCGCCGACGACCTGCGCACCCCGATGAAGGGCCCGCTTGTCACCGCGCGGAACGGGGACGCGGCCGCCCATCGCGTGGCCATCGCTCTGGTCAAATCCGCACGGCTCTTGCCCGCCGCCGTGGTCGTGCCGATCGAGGACGGGGCCGGTTTTGCCGCCACCCATGGTCTGACACGGCTTTTCACGGTTCAGGCCGGGGCGCATCTGTCAGAGCTCAGCCCGTTGCATGATGTGGTCCATGCCCGCGTGCCCCTGTCCGTCTCTGACGCAGGCCGCGTTCATGTCTTCCGCCCCGAAGATGGCGGCGAAGAGCATTTCGCAGTCGAGATCGGCAAGCCTGACCGGGACGCACCCGTTCTGGCGCGGCTTCATTCCGCATGTTTCACCGGTGATCTGATGGGCAGTCTGAAATGCGATTGCGGGCCGCAACTGCGGGGCGCATTGGCGCAGATGGGGGACGAGGGGCAAGGCGTGCTGCTTTATCTCAACCAGGAGGGGCGCGGCATCGGCCACGCCAACAAGATGCGCGCCTATTCGCTGCAGGATCAGGGCTTTGACACGGTCGAAGCCAACCACCGACTCGGTTTCGAGGATGACGAGCGCGATTTCCGCATCGGTGCCGCGATTCTGAAAGAGCTTGGGTTCCGCGCCGTCCGGCTGATGACGAACAACCCCGCCAAGATCGAGATGATGCAGCGCCAGGGGATCGACGTTACCGAACGAGTGCCGCTGAAGCTGGGCCGCACCGATCACAATGCCGCCTACCTGGATACCAAGGCCCGCAAATCCGGGCATCTTCTGTAGACACCGGACCGACCATGACCCCCCAGGACCTCGTCGTCACGCGCAGCCATCTGCGGTTTCTGAATCGCCGGTTTCCACGGACCGTCGGCCGCGGCGGGATCACCGACCTCAAGCGCGAAGGCGATGGCGCCACGCCGCGCGGGGTGCACCGGCTGGTGGGGATGCTCTATCGGCCCGACCGCATGGCGCGGCCTGCGGATTGGGCGCTGCCGATCCGCCCGGGCGACCTGTGGTCGGACGACCCGGCGCACGAGGATTACAACCTGATGGTCCGCGCGCCCTACCCCCACAGTCACGAGGTGCTGCGGCGCGCCGATCCGATGTATGATCTGGTGATCCTGACCGACTGGAACTGGCCCTATGCCCAACGCGGGCGCGGATCGGCCATTTTCATCCACCGCTGGCGGCGGCCGGGCTATCCTACGGCAGGCTGTATCGGGTTGCGCCCCACCGCTCTGGCATGGATCGCCGCGCGCATCCGATACGAAACGCGATTGATCGTGCTTTAGCCGGTCTCGCGTGCGCCGAAGATGGCCGAGCCCACGCGCACATGGGTCGCCCCAAGCGCAATCGCGCGCTCGAAATCGCCCGACATGCCCATGGAAAGCCCACCCAGGCCGTTGCGTTCCGCGATTTTGGCCAACAGGGCAAAATGCAGTGACGGTTCTTCGTTCACGGGCGGGATGCACATCAACCCCTGCACGGGCAGATCGAGCGCGCGGCACTCGGCCACGAAGGCATCAGCATCGGCGGGCAGGATCCCAGCCTTCTGCGGCTCTTCGCCCGTGTTCACCTGGATGAACAGGTCGGGACACTGGCCCATCTCCTGCGCCAGCCGCGCCAGGGTCTTGGCCAGTTTTGGACGGTCGACCGAATGGATCGCGTCCGACAACTCCATCGCCTGACGCGCCTTGTTGGTCTGCAACGGACCGATTAGGTGCAACTCGATCCCGTCATAGCGGTCGCGAAAGCCGGGCCATTTGCCCGCGGCCTCTTGCACGCGGTTCTCGCCGAAAACGCGATGGCCCGCGTCCAGCACCGCCTCGACCCGGGCATCGGGCTGCATCTTGGACACGGCGATCAGGGTGACCGATCCGGGGGCGCGGCCCGCGTCGGCCTCGGCCTTGGCCACCTGGGCCTTGATGTCCTCCAACGCCATGTCAGTCCTTCTCCCATTCGTCGATGAAGGGGGCCAGGTCGGCCTCGTATTTCTTCCAGGCCTGCGCGGACGCCGTGTAGATCGGTTGGCGCACCTGGTGCAGGCTCAGGGTTTTCACGATGCTTTTTGCCTTGTGAAACTCAAGGCAGGCAGGATCCCAGTCGAGCCCTGCCGCGGCCACCAGCGCGCGGCTGTGCGGTTCGGGATCGGCCACCAGGTCTTCGTAATGGATGACATGCACCGCTTCGCCCATTCGATCCTGCCAATGGCGCACGCAGCGGTCGAAGGTCTTCATGTACCGAGCGATGTCCCGCAGATCGTTGGAATAGCGGTGCGTGCCATCGCCGAAATGGTTCTTGTAGATCGACAGCGCAATATCGCGCGGGTCCCGGCGCACGACGACAAAGCGGGCCTTGGGCAGGGCACAGCGCAGAAGGCCCAGCATCAGATGGCTTTGAATACCCTTGTCGGTGAACGCCTGGCCAAATTCCATATCGCGGCGCACAAGCCGGATGTAATCCCGGCCGAGCTTGGCCCAGATGCCCTTGGGCAGGGATGTGGCGGGCTTGAAATCCCTTGGGCCGTTCAGGGCCAGGTATGCCAGCCGCACCGCATGCACGATCTCTCCGCCGGCAGTGACGTCGGGATGTGCGGCCACGATCTGTTCTGCCAGCGTCGTGCCAGAGCGGGGCATGCCGGTGACGAAAATCGGCTGTTCCGGGGCATCACCCTCGGGTTCGGGCAGCGGGTCGAGCGCGGCCAGAAGCGCGTCGACCTCGGTCTCGCGGTCACGAATGTCGAAGGGATTGGCCTCGCGTTGCGCGGCATTGGCGGCATTCAGGAACCCGAAGACGCGGTCATGCGCACCGATATCCTCCATCGCCTTGCCAAGAGCGAAACCGAACTGAACGCGCCCGGCCCGCGTCATGCGCGGGTGGTTCCAGGCCTTCAGCATGTCGGCAATCAGCGGGTCACCCGCCTTGAGCTTCTTGGACCCGAGGAAGCTGCGATAGAGCGCGCCCTCAAAGGGATTGCGGCGGATGGCGGCACGGAATTCCTTTTCGGCGGCCTCGAAATCGCCCAGGCGCTGAAGATAGATGGCCTTGTCGGCGCGTGGCTTCGCGGCCTTGGGGTCGCGGGCGATCAGCGCGTCATGCACCTCGAGCGCGGCGTCGGCATTTCCGGCTTTGTCATAGGCCTCGATCAGCGCGGCCAGGATCGCAGGCTCCTGCGGCTTGAGTGCGCGCGCACGCTCCAGCCAGTCGGCGGCGTCCGCGTGCCGTCCCTGCATCTGCGCGATGCGGCCGAGTTGAAACGGCACTTCGGCCTGTTTCGGCATCGCCTTGACCAGAGACATGAACCGTTCCTGCGCATCGGTCAGGCGGCCAGCCTGCATCAGGCGCAGGGCCTCTTGATAGCGGGTTTTCAGTTGCGTGGCGGAGACTGGCAGCATCGGCGGTCCTTTCGCCCTTGGCTATCATCGCCGCGACACAAAAGAAAAGAGCGGACCAACCGGCCCGCTCTTCCCGTAGAGAATAGCTGAGAGCTATTAGAAGCTCATCGCCAGACCCAGCGAGTACTGGTCGACAGTGTCTGCACCGTCGACGTCCGACTGGCCATAGCCGAACTGTGCTTCCAGACCGCCGCCCAGATCGTAGTTGACGGCCAGGCCGAAGCCCGACGAGTCCGGTGCGCCGTCGATGTCATACTCACCGTAGTTCACACCGATGGTCAGGGCGTCCATGGAGTAGCCAAGGCCGATGCCGAAGTGGTTTGCGTCGGCACCGTTCAGGTCAGCCTGTTCGTAAACCAGGATGGCCTGCAGGCCGTTGTTGAAGGTGGTGTCGATCGACAGACCAATGATGTCGTTGTCTTCGACGGTCTGGTAACCAAGGCCAACGCCCAGGGTCAGGCCGGCGAGATCCATGTCGTATGCAACACCGAGGCCGATAACGGCGTCGTCGGTGCCGGTGTCGTCGACTTCGGCCGAGAACGAGCCGGTGAAGCCCGAGACATCGTAGTCGAAGCGTGCGATCTGGCCATCATAGGTGCCGTCGAAGCCCGAGGTGCCCGAGAAACCAGCGTGGTCGGTGTGGGCGTCGTCGATCGAGCCGCCGATGGCGACGTCTGACAGGGCTTTGTCGTATGCACCGTCGGTATCACCCATGGTCAGGGTTGCGCCACCGGCCGAGATGAAGACCGACTCGGGGCCGCCATTGTTGGCACCAAAGCCGCCTTCTTCGTCCAGGTCGATCTTCGCGCCGAACGCGATGCCGTTGTCCGACTCGCCCGACAGGGTGAACGACACGTCGATGTCGGTGTGGAACTGCGTGTTGTCGCCGTACGCGTCACCGCCGACGACACCCATTTCGGCCGAGCCCGACAGCGAAACGTCAGCTGCGGCGAAGCCTGCGGTTGCGACCAGCGCGGTGGTTGCAAGAAGAATGTTCTTCATTTTTTCCCTCATGTGTTCAAGGCACGTACCAATCCGGTTGCCCGGCTTTGATGGGCACTCAATGCACCCCGGCTGGCCCCCTTGGCAAGTTGCGCGCCCGGCAACGTTCGAACAAGTGCCTTAATGATGCACATTTGCCACAAGCCTGCGCCGCCTCGGCGCCCGCCCCCGAAGGCACCGGGGAGCGCCATCGAAAAATGACGGTGCACGGTCTCTTGTCGTCCAAGGGGCCGGCTTGTATGACGGTTGCGACCAATGACGCAGGAGCCTCCGATGGCATGCAGCTTGTTCCGCCCGCTAACCGCCGTGATCCTGGGCGGCGTTTTACTGGCCGGTTGCGGCAACCGGGACGGCGAGGAAGGCCCGCGTCCGACCCGCGATCCACAGGATATTCTTGATGACGAGATCTACGGCGATCAGGGCCCGCCCTCGTCGACGATCTGGGACATTTTCCGCAACAGCGACCCGGCCGAGATCGGGGCTGTGAACAAGTATATCTGGAATGCCTCTATCGATGTGCTGAGCTTCCTGCCGATCCAGTCGGTCGACCCCTTCACCGGCGTGATCGTGACCGGGTATGGTACCCCGCCCGGCGGCGGTCGTGCCTATCGCGCCACCGTCTACATCACCGATCCCGCGCTCGAGGCGCGCTCGCTGAACGTGGCGATGCAGACCCGCTCGGGTCCGGTCAGCGCCGCGACCCAGCGCGCGGTCGAAGATGCGATCCTGACCCGTGCCCGCCAGATGCGGCTGGACGACGCCAACTACTGATTTCGACATCGGTTTCACCGCAACCCGCCCCGGCCACCGCGCCGGGGCCTCTTGTTTTGCCTGAGCGGCGAAGTGACCAGAGGCCCCGGGTCAGGCCCGGGGCACGGCGTCCCCCAGCAAAACCGGATCAAATGGGGATCGGCCTGGGAGAGAGTTGCGCCAGGGAATCCACCCAGTCGAGCTGCCGGGGCAGGCACACCGTTTTCAGGTCGTAATGTGCCCGGGCATGGGCGCGCGCGGCCTTGCCCAGCCGGTCGCGCAGCGTACGATCCTCCAGCATCTCGACAGCCTGATCGACCAGCGCGTCGCCATCGAAGAAATCCACGAGCCGTCCGTTTTCGTCATGGGTGATCGCCTCGCGGACCGGGTCCGTGCCACTGGCGAGGATCGCCGCGCCGACGCTCATCGCCTCGAGAAGGCTCCAACTCAGGACGAAGGGATAGGTGAGGTAGATATGCAGGCGCGACACCTGCAAAAGCCGCGTGAACTGGTCATAGGGGATACGCCCCAGGAAATGCACACGGGCCCAATCCGGGTCGGGAATTTGGCCGCGCACCTCGTCGATGAAGATCTGTTTCCAGGTCTGGCCTTTTGGTGGGCGGGCGCCATAGCTCACCTCGTCCCCGCCCACGATGAGCACCCGTGCGTTGGGCCGTTCCTTCAAAAGCCGCGGCAGAGCGCGCATGAAGATGTGGTATCCGCGATAGGGTTCGAGGTTGCGGTTGACGAACGTGATCACCTCGTCCGCGCGGGTAAGAACCGGACCGTCCTCGATCTCGAGCCGGACCTTGGGATCGGGCACGAGTGTGTCGGTATCCACCCCATCATGGATCACGCTGATCCGGTCGCGAAACTCGGGTGGATAAGTGTCGGCCTGGAATTGCGTCGGACTGATCCCCGCATCGCCCATCTGGAAATGCAGCAGGTTGTTGATGTTCTTCATCCGCAGGCGCAGCGCGTCACGTCCGGGTGACGGGCTGTCGAATTCGGGGGCGAACCCCACGAATGGGGTGCCGCTGCGGTGATAGAGCTCGCAATACAATCCGATCCGCGCGCCGGGCCAGACATCGCGCAGGAATAGGCTTTCGCCCCAGCCGAAATGCGCGAGGATCAGGTCGGGCGTGAACCCGCCCTCGTCCCGCAACCGGATCGCCGCCTGATAGCAGTGATCGCCGCGAATGAGCTTGGTCTCGAAATCCGACAGCCAGGGGTGGATGTCCCGGGCGCTCGCCCGCGCGATCTTGTAGGGGTAGGCCCGGATCCCGTTCCAGGTGCCCACCTTCCTGGCCTTGGGGGTCAGTGCCCTGACCTCGTGGCCCGCCTTCACCAGCGCCGGGCCCAGATGCTTGTACTGCCCGGGAAAGTTCTGATGGATAATGAGGATCTTCATGCTCGGCCCGCCTTGCGCATTTCGGCTGTTTTGTCCCTATTGCCATGCAAACACATGCACGCCAATGGCCGTGACGGGGCGATTTTGCGGCCCCAAGGCCTAGACCGCGCCGGGCCAAGCGCATATCACCCCAGCGGTCAGCAACGCCAAGGAAAGCCGGGGCACATGTCGCGATACAACCCGTCCGAGATCGAAGCGAAATGGCAAGAGGCCTGGGAAACGGCCGGCACCTTTCGCGCCACCCGAAGCGCGGACAAGCCGAAATACTATGTGCTCGAGATGTTTCCCTACCCCTCGGGCCGGATTCATATAGGCCATGTGCGCAACTACACGATGGGCGACGTGATCGCGCGCTACAAGCTGGCCACGGGCCACAACGTGCTGCACCCGATGGGCTTTGACGCGTTCGGCATGCCCGCCGAGAACGCCGCGATGGCGTCGGGCGGCCACCCCAAGGACTGGACCTATTCCAACATCGACACGATGGTCGCCCAGATGAAGCCGCTGGGCTTCGGCCTCGACTGGTCGCGCATGTTCGCCACCTGCGA
>CAJXWO010000003.1 GCA_913062865.1 uncultured Paracoccaceae bacterium
AGCATCAGCGCGGCGAACACATGCCGGTCGCGCGCGGCCATGCGGTGGATGTCCTGCCGATCATGCCCCTTGCGCTGAAGCCGCGCATAAAGGAAATCCTTATAGGTCTCCAAATGCGGCGTGTTGGCGGCATTCACCACCTCGAGCTCGCGCACCGCGTCGCCCATTCCGGCGGCTTCCAGCTTGTCCTTCACATCGGCCTGCCGTCCCACGACCAGCGCCTTGCCCAACCCGGTGCGCTGGTACATGACGGCGGCCCGCAGCACGCGGGGGTCGTCACCCTCGGCAAAGATCATGCGCGCCTGGGCCGATCGGGCCCGCGCGTTGATGCCGCGCAGGATGCTGGCGGTCGGGTCCATGCGGACCTTCAGCCCCTCTTCATAGGCCTCCATGTCGATGATCGGCCGCCGCGCGGCGCCAGTGTCCATGCCCGCCTTGGCCACGGCGGGCGGGATGCGGTGGATAAGCCGAGGATCGAAGGGCGTTGGTATGATGTAATCGCGGCCAAAGGCCAGGTTCTTGCCATAGGCCAGCGCGACCTCGTCGGGCACATCCTCGCGCGCCAATTCGGCCAGCGCCTCGGCACAGGCGATCTTCATCTCGTCGTTGATGGCCCGGGCATGAATGTCGAGCGCGCCGCGAAACAGGTAGGGAAAGCCCAGGACATTGTTCACCTGGTTGGGGTAGTCCGACCGCCCGGTGGCAACGATGGCATCGACCCGCACCTCATGAGCCTCTTCCGGCGTGATCTCGGGGTCGGGGTTGGCCATGGCGAAGATCACCGGGTTGTCGTTCATGCTAGCGACCATCTCGGGCGTCACGGCACCTTTGACCGACACGCCCAGGAACACATCCGCACCCTTCATCGCCTCGTCGAGCGTGCGCAGCTCGGTCTTGACTGCATGGGCCGATTTCCACTGGTTCATCCCCTCGGTCCGGCCCTGGTAGATGACGCCCTTTGTGTCGCAAACGATGCAGTTCTCGGGCCGCGCACCCATCCGCTTGATCAGCTCGATACAGGCGATGCCCGCTGCGCCCGCTCCGTTCAGGACGATCTTGCAGTCTTCGATCTTTTTGCCCGACAGGTGCAGCGCGTTGATGAGCCCCGCGGCGCAGATCACCGCGGTGCCGTGCTGATCGTCGTGGAACACCGGGATATCCAGCTGCTCTTTCAGCGTCTGTTCGATGATGAAGCACTCGGGCGCTTTGATGTCTTCAAGGTTGATGCCGCCAAAGGTCGGTGCGATCAGCTTGACCGCGCGAATGACCTCTTCGGGGTCTTCGTTGTCCACCTCGATGTCGATACTGTTCACATCCGCGAAGCGTTTGAACAGGACCGATTTGCCCTCCATCACCGGCTTCGATCCGAGCGCGCCCAGGTTGCCCAGCCCCAGCACCGCTGTCCCGTTTGAGATCACGGCGACCAGGTTGCCCTTGTTGGTGTAGTCATAGGCCAGCTCGGGGTTTTCCGCGATTTCCTCGCAGGGCACCGCGACGCCGGGGGAATAGGCCAGGCTCAGATCCCGCTGGGTGGTCATGGGGACGGTCGCGTTGACCTCCCACTTGCCGGGGGTCGGCTCCAGATGGAACTGAAGCGCCTCTTCGCGGGTGATCTTGGTCTTGGACATTGGGGCCGGTCTCCTCCTCGGGCTGGCGCGTCATAGCGCAGGGTCGCTCATGCCTCAACGCCCGCTTTGGTCTTTCACCGCCCGGGCCGGTTTCGTAAGGTCCGGCGAACAGGCAAGCGGGGGATCGCGTGGGACCGGCCAGCACCGTCACGCCCATGATGGCGCAGTATCTTGAGATCAAGGCGGCGCATGCGGACGCGCTCCTGTTCTATCGCATGGGCGATTTCTACGAGATGTTCTTTGACGATGCCGTGGCGGCCGCCGCCGCGCTGGATATTGCGCTGACCAAACGCGGCAAGCACGAGGGCGCGGATATCCCCATGTGCGGCGTGCCGGTCCATGCCGCCGAAAGCTACCTGCTGACGCTCATCCGCAAGGGGTTCCGCGTGGCGGTCTGCGAGCAGATGGAGGATCCGGCCGAGGCCAAGAAGCGCGGCTCAAAGGCCGTGGTGCGGCGCGACGTGGTGCGGCTGGTCACGCCGGGCACCCTGACCGAGGACAGCCTGCTCGAGGCGCGGCGGCACAATTTTCTGGCCGCCTGGGCCGAGGTCCGGGGCGACGGCGCGCTGGCCTGGGTCGATATCTCGACCGGCGCGTTCCGGGTGATGGAATTGCCGCGCGTGCGTCTGAGGCCGGAACTGGCCCGGCTGCGGCCGTCCGAGATCATCACGTGCGTTGACGACAACCCGGATTTGGCAGAAACAGTGACGGAAAGTGGCGCGGCGCTGACCCCGCTGGGCCGCGCGGCCTTTGACAGCGAGGGCGGCAAAAAACGCCTTTGTGCGCTCTTCAATGTGGGCTCTCTGGACGGGTTCGGAAGCTTTACCCGGGCCGAGATCGCCGCGATGGGCGGGATCGTCGAGTACCTGGAGATCACGCAAAAGGGCAATCTGCCGCTCTTACGCCCGCCCGTGCGCGAGGCGACAGGACAGGTCGTTCAGATCGACGCCGCCACGCGCCGGAACCTCGAACTGACGCAAAGCCTTTTGGGCGGACGCGCCGGGTCGCTTCTGGCGGTGATCGACCGGACGGTGACGGCCGGGGGCGCGCGGCTTCTTGAACGACGGCTCTCGTCGCCCTCACGGCAGCTAGAGACGGTGCGCGAACGGCTGGACGCGGTCGGTTTCATGGTGGAACAGTCTCGATTCCGCACCGATCTGCGGGATCACTTGCGCAAGGTGCCGGATGTGGACCGGGCGCTGTCGCGACTGGCGCTCGACCGTGGCGGGCCCCGAGATCTGGCCGCGATCCGCAATGCGCTGGGCGCTGCCGACCAGGTGGCCGGGCTGTGCGACCCACAGGACCTGCCGCCGCTTCTGTCCGGCGCTGCACGGCACCTGACTGGGCACGACGCCCTTCTCGACCTGCTGGATCAGGCACTGGTGGCAGAACCACCGCTTCTGGCGCGTGATGGCGGGTTCATCGCGCCGGGCTATGACCCCGACCTCGACGAGGCGCGTCACCTGCGCGACGAAGGCCGCAGCGTGATCGCGGGCATGCAGAAAGACTATGCCGATCAAACCGGCATTGGATCGTTGAAGATCAAGCACAACAACGTGCTGGGCTATTTCATCGAAACGACGGCGACCCATGCGGAAAAGATGTTGTCGGCCCCCCTGTCCGAGACCTTCATCCACCGACAGACCACCGCGAACGCCGTGCGCTTCACAACCGTGGATCTGTCCGAGATCGAAACGCGCATCCTGAATGCAGGCAGCCGAGCGCTCGAGATCGAAAAGCGGCTTTATACCACCCTGAGACAGGCCATTCTGGATCACGCGAGCCCCTTGGGTCAGTTGGCGCAGGCGCTGGCCGAGCTGGACCTGGCCACCGCGCTGGCCGATCTGGCGCAGACCGAGAACTGGTGCCGGCCCCGGGTCGATGACAGCCGGGCCTTCGCCATAACCGGCGGGCGGCATCCGGTCGTGGAACAGGCCCTGCGCACCAGCGGCGACAGCTTCGTGGCCAATGATTGCGATCTCTCGGGCGATCCGGCAGCGATCTGGCTGCTCACCGGACCCAACATGGCGGGTAAATCGACCTTTCTGCGCCAGAACGCCCTGATCTCGCTTCTGGCGCAGATGGGCAGCTATGTGCCCGCGACCGAGGCGCATATCGGGCTGGTCAGCCAGCTGTTCAGCCGGGTCGGTGCCTCGGACGATCTGGCGCGCGGGCGGTCGACCTTCATGGTCGAGATGGTCGAGACGGCCGCGATCCTGAACCAGGCCGATGACAGGGCGCTGGTGATCCTCGATGAGATCGGGCGCGGCACGGCCACCTATGACGGGCTTTCCATCGCTTGGGCCACGCTTGAGCATCTGCACGATGTGAACCGGGCTCGGGCGCTGTTCGCCACCCACTACCACGAGATGACCGCGCTGTCGGACAAGCTGCCGGGGGTCGAGAACGCCACCGTCGCGGTCAAGGAATGGGAAGGCGAGGTGATCTTTCTTCACGAGGTGCGAAAAGGGGCCGCCGACCGGTCCTACGGCGTGCAGGTCGCACAACTGGCCGGACTGCCGCCCGCCGTTGTCGCACGGGCACGGGTTGTGCTTGAGGCGCTGGAGAAAGGCGAGCGCGAGGGGTCTGCCCAAAAGGCACTGATCGACGACCTGCCGCTGTTTTCGGCAACGCCGCCGCCCCCGCCGATCAAGGTAGAGACGTCAGAGATCGAGGCGCGTTTGGAACAGGTGCTGCCCGATGAGCTGAGCCCGCGCGAGGCGCTCGATCTGATTTACGAACTGAAAGGGTTGGTAAAGGGATAGGTGGGTGCAAAACCCACCCTACACCCTTGTTCAGCCCGCGGGGGTCGAGGAAACGCCCACCTGCGCCGGGCGCAGCAGTCTATCGTACAGCATGAAACCCTCGGCCGAGACCTGGATGATGTCACCCGCCACCGTATCCGGTACGGGCGCTTCGAACATGGCTTGGTGCAGCTGCGGGTCGAACCGGTCGCCCACCTTTGGCGAGATCACCTCGATCCCATGTTTATGGAACACGTTGAGAAGCTCGCGCAGGGTCAGCTCGACCCCTTCGACCAGCGCAGCGTTGTCAGCGGATTCGGTGGCTTCCGCCGCTGCCACTGCGCGGTTCAGGTTGTCATAGACCGGCAGCAGATCCCGGGCCAGGCGCGATCCGCCGTATTGCTCTGCCTCACGACGGTCTTTTTCGGACCGTTTGCGCGCATTCTCGGCATCGGCCAGTGCGCGCATGAACTTGTCGCGCAAC
The DNA here is from genome assembly GCA_913062865.1 of uncultured Paracoccaceae bacterium. Lineage (GTDB taxonomy): Bacteria > Pseudomonadota > Alphaproteobacteria > Rhodobacterales > Rhodobacteraceae > CAJXWO01. The sequence goes on from CAJXWO010000003.1 coordinate 4,857, forward strand.
TCGTCCCGCTCGGCGCGCAGGGCGTCGACCTCGGCCATATCCGGGTCGATCTCGGCATCCATGTGGGCGTAGGTGTCGGCCTCGGCCTCTTCCACGCTGTCCAGGAACTCGTCGTCTTTCTTCGGTTCAGCCATTTTCAACCTCTAGCTCCGGTCGGAAATCATCCGCCCGACCAGCTGTGCCGTGTAATCCACGATCGGCACGATCCGTCCATAATTCAGGCGGGTCGGGCCAATCACACCGACCGCGCCCACGATCTTTCGGTCAGCGTTCATATATGGAGAGACAACCAAAGAGGAACCCGAAAGTGAGAAAAGTTTGTTTTCGGAGCCGATAAAGATTCGCACGCCTTCACCCTCTTCGGCCAACTCGAGAAACTCTGCAATATCGCGCTTGCGTTCCAAGTCGTCAAAGAGGCGACGAATACGTTCCAGTTCATCGGCTTCGGTTTCTTCGGCGAGAAGATGAGAGCGGCCACGAACAATCAACCTTTCGTCCTGATCGCCACTGGTATCCCAGACCGCAAATCCCTGTTTGACCAAATCCTGCGCAAGCGTGTCGATTTCCTGCCGGCGCGAGGCGATCTCCTGCCCGATAACGGCACGCAGGTCGCTGAGCGTCTTGCCCTCGGCCAAGGCGTTGAGGAAATTCGCAGCCTCACGCATTGCGCTGGGGGTATGCCCCACGGGCGGATGGAACACGCGATTCTCGACATGGCCATCCCCGAAAACGAGCACGGCCAAGGCCCGGTCGGAACCAAGGCTGACGAACTCGATATGCTTGATCGGTGCCTCGTGCTTGGGTGCGAGCACAAGAGACGCGCCTTGCGTCACACCTGACAGTGCCTGGCCCACCCGGTCCAGCAGCCCGCTGACATCGTCGCTGTTCGATCCCATCGAATCATCGAGCTTGCGGCGGTCCTCATGGGTGAGGTCGCCCATTTCCAGGAATCCGTCCACGAACATCCGCAGCCCCAACTGCGTCGGCACCCGCCCCGCGCTGACATGGGGGCTGTCCAACAGGCCGAGAAACTCCAGGTCCTGCATCACGTTGCGAATCGTGGCAGCGCTGACCTTTTCACTGAAATCGCGCGTCAGGCTGCGCGACCCCACCGGTTCGCCGCTTGCCAGGTACCCCTCGACCACACGGCGAAATACCTCGCGCGAGCGGTCGTTCATTTCCTCGATCACACCGTTGCCATCCATGTCAGACACCGTGTCAGGCTCCTTGTCCACGGGCCGCCCGGGACCGTCCTTCGGGGTTGCGTTCGGGCTTGGGCCATGGGTAACTCGCGCCACATCCAAGAAGGGGGCCCCATGCGACCGTCCGGACGAAATTTAAGCGAAATGCGCAAGGTTTCAATCGAAACCGATGTGACCAAGCATGCGGAAGGCAGCTGCATGATCCGCGTGGGCGACACCCATGTGCTGTGTACCGCAACGATCGAGGAAAAGGTGCCGCCCTTCATCAAGGGATCTGGCCTGGGTTGGGTGACGGCCGAATACGGCATGCTGCCGCGCGCCACGAACACGCGGATGCGGCGCGAGGCGACGGCGGGCAAACAGGGCGGCCGGACCGTGGAAATCCAGCGCCTGATCGGCCGGTCCCTACGGGCCGGTGTCGACCGTGTTGCGCTGGGGGAGAGACAGATTACTGTGGATTGCGACGTGATCCAGGCCGATGGCGGCACACGGTGTGCGTCCATCACCGGGGGCTGGGTGGCGCTGTGCCTGGCTGTGAACAAGCTGATGAAAGCGGGCGACGTGATCAGCGACCCGCTGGCCGAACCGGTCGCCGCCGTGTCCTGCGGGATCTACGCGGGCCAGCCCGTGCTTGACCTCGACTACCCCGAGGACAGCGAGGCGGGTGTCGACGGCAATTTCATCATGACCGGCGATCACAGGCTGATCGAGGTGCAGATGTCGGCCGAGGGCGCGACCTTTTCCCGCGCGCAGATGGACCAGCTGATGGACCTGGCCGAGGCCGGCGTGACCGAACTGGCCGCCCTGCAAAAGGCCGCCTGCGCATGACCCGCAAATTCTCGAGCGACCGGCTTCTGATCGCGACCCACAACCAGGGCAAACTGGAAGAGATGGCGCATCTGCTTGAACCCCATGGCGTAACCGTCCTGGGCGCGAAAGAGATGAACCTGCCGGAACCCGAGGAAACCGGGACGACCTTTGTCGAAAATGCCCGGCTCAAGGCCCATGCCGCGGCGCAGGCGACAGGCCTGCCCGCCCTGTCGGACGACTCAGGCATTGAAGTCGACGCCTTGGGCGGTGCACCCGGCGTCTATACCGCCGATTGGGCAGAAACAGAGACAGGTCGCGACTTTGTCATGGCCATGACCCGCGCCCATGATGAGCTGGTGGCCAGCGGTGCCCCGCAACCCTGGACCGCGCGGTTCTGCTGTACGCTGGTTCTGGCTTGGCCCGACGGCCATGACGAGGTCTTTCCCGGCGTGATGGAGGGTCAGGTGGTTTGGCCGATGCGCGGAGATCAGGGGCACGGCTATGATCCCGTGTTCCAGCCCGAGGGTTATGATATCACCTTTGGCGAGATGGACCGCTGGGAAAAGAACACCATCAGCCACCGCGCCGATGCGGTGCGAAAATTCGTCGCTGGGTGCTTTGACTGAGGATTGGCAAAGCGGCGGCTTCGGCCTGTATATCCATTGGCCGTTCTGCCAGGCGAAATGCCCCTATTGCGACTTCAACAGCCACGTTCAGGCGCAGATCGAACAATCGCGCTGGCAACGGGCCTATCTTGCCGAAATCGACCGCGTCGGCGCGCTGACCAGGGGTCGTGCGCTGAACACGGTGTTCTTCGGCGGCGGCACGCCCAGCCTGATGGATCCGGATGTCGTGGACGCGATCCTGACCCGCGCGCGCGAAACCTGGCCGCTGGCGAATGATGCCGAAATCACGCTCGAGGCCAATCCCGGCTCGGTCGAAGCCGGGCGGTTCCGCGGTTACGCCCAGGCCGGGGTCAACCGCGTGTCCATGGGCATTCAGGCTCTGAATAACGCCGATCTGCGCCGTTTGGGCCGCTTGCACACGGTGGAAGAAGCGCGCGCCGCCCTTGATATCGCGCGCAATGCTTTCGACCGGGTCAGTTTCGATCTGATCTATGCGCGGCAGGATCAGAGCCTGTCCGAATGGCAGACCGAGCTGCGCGAGGCACTGTCCATGGCCGTCGATCACCTGTCTCTATACCAGCTGACGATCGAACAGGGCACCGCCTTTGGGGACAGGTACAATCGCGGGGGGCTACAGGGCCTGCCCGATGACGACCTGTCGGCCAGCCTATACGAGGCCACGCAAGACATCTGCGAGGCCGCCGGGATGCCCGCCTATGAAGTGTCGAACCATGCCCGGCCGGGCGCGGAATCGCGGCACAACCTGATCTATTGGCGCTATGGCGACTATGCCGGGATCGGCCCCGGTGCTCATGGACGGCTGACGCTGAACGGGCAGCGCATCGCCACCGCCGCGCACAAGATGCCCGCGCTGTGGCTGGAGGCGGTGGACCACGGCCGCCCGGATATCGAGTCAGAGACGATTCAAGCCGAAGAACAGGCCACCGAGTTCCTCTTGATGAACCTGCGCCTCGCCGAGGGTCTAGACATGAACCGCTATGAGCGTATTTCCAGAGAGCCCCTGCCCGCCCCTGCCCTGACCGAGTTGGTCGAGCTTGGGATGGTAGAGGTTGCGGGCGACCGCTTGACCGTCACAGCACAGGGACGCCCCGTACTGAACGCTATCCTGCGAAAACTGTTGGGCGCGTGAACTCAGGCAGAGCTGAGGATGCGGCAAATCTCGTCCAGCTCTTCAAAGCTCTTGTATCGGATCACGACCTGGCCGTTCTCAGCGCCCGGCTTTGCCTCGACACTCACAGCCATGCCGACGGCCGCTGACAGATCACCTTCGAGTGCGCGGGTATCCGCATCCTTGTCACCCTTGGGCTTGTCCTTAGCCACCGGGCTAGACGCGGTGGCGGGCTTCGCCGCCAGTTTTTCGGTTTCGCGCACGGACAAACCGCCCTTGACCACCTGGGCGGCCAGCGTTTCGGGGTTCTCGGACGTGATCAGCGCACGCGCATGACCCGCCGACAGATCGCCCCGTGTTACCATGTCCTGCACTGATTGGGGCAGTTGCAACAGGCGCATCAGGTTCGCGATATGACTGCGGCTTTTGCCAAGCGCATCCGACAGCTTCTGCTGCGTGTGTCCGAACCGCTCCATCAATTGCTGATACCCCATCGCCTCTTCGATGGGTGTCAGGTCGGCGCGCTGGATGTTCTCGATGATCGCGATCTCAAGCACTTCGGCATCGTCGAAATCGCGCACGATCACCGGCAACTCGTGCTGCTGCGCGATCTGTGACGCGCGCCAACGGCGTTCACCAGCGACGATCTCGTAGATCCCGGGCTTTTTGCCTGCACGGACGATCAGGGGTTGGATCACGCCCTTTTCCCGAATCGACTCGGCCAGCTCTTTCAGCGCGTCTTCGTTGAAGCGCCGGCGCGGCTGGTCCGGATTGGGCACGATCTTTTCGATGGGCAGCGTCATGTCCGAGCGCTTTGGCGCAGGTTCGGACCCGTCCTCGGGCACAGAGGTCTGTACACTTTCCAAGTCCGCCATCAAGGCAGACAGACCACGGCCCAGGCCCCGTTTCGCCTTCTTGTCACTCATTCTGCACCTCTTACGCCGCGGCGCGCGCGGTCTTGTTGAGCAGCTCTTTGGCCAGCTGCCGATAGGCGACGGCCCCCTTGGAGGCCGGATCATACTCCAGGACGGGCACGGCGTAGGAAGGCGCCTCGCTCACCCGGACGTTCCGGGGGATGATCGTCTGGAAGACAAGATCGCCAAGATTGTCACGCGCGTCTTGCTCGACCTGTTGGGACAGGTTGTTGCGCGCATCATACATCGTAAGCACCACGCCTTCGATCCGCAGGTTCGGGTTCGCGGTCTGGCGCACCTCGCGAATGGTCAGCATCAGTTGCGACAGCCCTTCGAGCGCAAAAAATTCGCTTTGAAGCGGGATCAGAACAGCGTGTGACGCGACCATTGCGTTGACGGTCAACAGGTTGAGCGACGGCGGGCAATCAATGAGAATGAAATCATACGCGAATTCTTCCATCGCCGGCGGCCGCAGCGCATCATGCAACAGGAAGCTGCGCTTTTCATTGGCGATCAGCTCAATATCTGCCGAACTAAGATCCGTCGTCGCCGGGATGATGCTGAGGCCATCGGTCTCGGTGGACTGAATGACCTGGTGCAATGCGATGTCTTCCAGCAAAAGCTCATAGGTGGTCAGATCTCTGTCCTCCGGCTCGATCCCAAGCCCAGTCGAGGCATTTCCCTGCGGGTCCAGATCGACGATAAGCACCCGGCACCCTTCACTTGCCAACGCGGCGCCAAGGTTGATCGTGGTCGTCGTCTTTCCCACGCCGCCTTTCTGGTTGGTCACCGCGATGATTTTGGGCCCGGGGGGGCGGGTCGGATCAGACACGGGTGATTCCTCCGATCTTTAGAATAACGGCGCTGGGTTCTGTCTTACTTGTACGCGCCTCGCAGTCGAAGCGCCACTGGACGCGTGCGTTATCCACTTCCTTTTTCCAGTTTGCTCCCTTGGGAAACAGAGCCGCCCCCCCTTCGCACAAATGGCGTTCGGCAAAGCCTAGCAGCGTGTCCAGATCTGCAAGCGCCCGGGCGCTCAGGATATCGGCCGACAGTGGCGCGGTTGCCTCGATCCGTCCAGCGACCACCGTGGCAGGTGCCCCCGTTTCGCGGATCACAGTGCGAAGAAACGCACATTTGCGCTGGTCGCTTTCGACCAGTGTGACCTGCGCTACTGGCGAAAACTCCGCAGCAAGAATGGCGATCACCAGGCCCGGGAACCCGCCGCCACTGCCTAGATCCGCCCAGTGTTTCCAGCCCTGTGGTGCAAGATCGAAGATCTGCATCGAATCCGCGATATGACGGGTTTCCAGGTCATCTAGTGTATTTCGAGACACCAGGTTGATGCGCGGGTTCCACTTGCGCAAAAGCTGAGCATAGATCTCGAGCCGTTCAGATGTTTCACGTGAAACATCCATCGGCGAATCAAATGTGCTCATGCGGTCTGTGCCCGCTTGGCCTGACGCAGCTTTGCCAGCAGCAAAGCCAGGGCAGCGGGTGTCATCCCCTCGATCCGGCCAGCTTGTGCCAGGGTCGCCGGTCTTGCTGTCGTCAGTTTTGCCTGCAGCTCGTTCGACAGCCCGTCGATCCCATCAAAAGAGAACTCGGGCGGGATCACCTGCGCCTCGTCGCGGCGCATGAGCTCTACGTCCCGCTGCTGCCGTTCAATGTAATTCGCATACAGTGCTTCGCGCGACAGCTGATCGGCCACCTCTTTGGGCAAGGCGGCAATCGCGTCATCAAGCGCGGTCAGATCGTCGAAATCGACCTCGGGGAACGCCAGGACCTGAAACGCTGTCCGGCGTGTGCCATCCTGGTTTACCTGAATACCGGCAGCGCGCAGTTGCGATGGCGTGTAGTCCTCCGCCGTCAGAACGGCGCGGCCGGCCTCGAGGGCCTCCATCTTCTGCGCGAACGTCCTCCGCCGGGTTTCAGTCAGACAGCCGACCTTTTCTGCCAATGGCGTCAAACGCTGGTCGGCATTGTCCGCGCGCAGAGACAGGCGGAACTCGGCGCGCGAGGTGAACATGCGATACGGCTCGCTCACCCCGCGTGTGGTGAGGTCATCAACCATGACGCCGATATAGCTATCGGTGCGGGAAAAGATGACCGGCTCTTCTTCACGCACAGATCGCACAGCATTCAGCGCCGCGACCATGCCTTGGGCCGCGGCTTCTTCATAACCGGTGGTGCCATTGATCTGACCGGCAAGGAACAGCCCCGGCACATCATGCACCGCCAGCCGCGCATCCAGCGCACGGGGGTCGACGTAGTCGTATTCGATGGCATATCCTGGCTGCAGGATCTTCGCCTGCTCCAACCCATGGATCGACTGCACATAGGCCTCTTGCACATCCTCCGGCAACGAGGTCGAGATTCCGTTGGGATAAACTGTGTGGTCGTCGACGCCCTCTGGCTCCAGGAAGATCTGGTGCGATGACTTATCGGCGAAACGTACGATCTTATCCTCGATCGAGGGGCAATAGCGCGGGCCGATCCCGTCGATATGCCCGCCATACATGGCAGACCGATCCAGATTGTCGCGAATGATCGCGTGGGTCGCCTCGTTCGTATGGGTGATACCGCAGGGGATCTGCCTCAGATAGGCGCCCATGGTGAGGAAGGAAAAGAACACCGGCTCGTCATCACCCGGCTGCGCCTCCAGCTTGTCCCAAGCAATGGTACGCCCATCTAGGCGCGGCGGCGTCCCGGTTTTCAACCGGCCCAGCGGAAGGCCGAAACTGTCGATCCGCTCGGCCAGTTTTACCGACGGGCGGTCGCCCATACGGCCACCGGGGCGAGAAACGTCGCCGATATGGATCACGCCCCGCAGAAAAGTCCCGGTGGTCAGAACGACGGCACCTGCGTTGACCTGGCTGCCGTCGCCCAATGCGACGCCGGTCACACGGTTTCCTTGCATCAGGAAATCGGTGACCTCGCCCTCGAGAATGGTCAGATGTTCCAACGCGGACAGCTCTGCCTGCATCTCACGCCGGTACACCTTGCGGTCCGACTGCGCGCGGGGGCCTTGCACAGCAGGGCCCTTGCGGCGGTTCAGTAGGCGGAACTGGATCCCCGCCTTATCCGCAACGCGTCCCATCACGCCGTCCATCGCGTCGATCTCGCGCACCAGGTGGCCCTTGCCCAGGCCACCAATTGCCGGATTACAGGACATGACGCCGATGCTGTCAAAGGTCAGCGTGATTAGCGCGGTGCGTGCGCCCATACGCGCAGCAGCAGCCGCGGCTTCGGACCCAGCGTGCCCGCCACCCACGACGATGACATCGAAATCCAGATGTTTCACGTGAAACACTCCTTACTTTCCCAAGCAGAAGCTGGCGAAGATCTCGTCCAAAACCGATTCCACATCGACTCGACCGATCACGCTGTCCAAAGCGCGAATCCCGCTGCGCAATTCCTCTGCCGCCAGATCATATAAGTCCGGCCCCTGCCCGACCAAGCCCGTTGCCGCCTCAAGCGAAGACGACGCTAGGCGCAGCGCCGTGGCGTGCCGTTCCCGAATAGCCAGGCCAGCACCGGCGCTGCGCTGTTCCAGAATATCGGTGATCTGCGCAATCAGCGCGTCGACCCCTTGCCCGGTTTTGCCCGATATACCTTGACCGCCCGACAAGTCAGCCTTGGCCTGCAGAACGATATCCCCGTCCTGTGGCACAAGAACCGGCGCCTCATCCACAAACAGAAGGAACACCCTCAGATCCGCAGCGGCTGCGCGTTCTAGCGCACGGGCGATGCCCATCCCTTCCACCGCATCCTCGGCATCGCGCAAACCGGCGGTATCAAGCAGGGTGACAGGCAAGCCGTTCAGATCCATCCGAACCTCGATGATATCCCGCGTGGTGCCTGCAAACTCCGAGGTGATCGCTGCCTCACGCCCGGCAAGCCGATTGAGCAGCGTAGATTTACCGACATTCGGGCGACCAATGATGGCCACCTCATACCCGTCGCGGATGCGTTCAGCGGCTGTCACCCCAGCAATCTGCGGGGCCAGCTCGCCGCGAACCGACGCCAGCAACTCGGTCACCTCAGGCGACATATCGACCGGGACCTCCTCATCAGCGAAATCTATCGTCGCTTCCAAAAGGGCTGCTGCCCGTATCAGCTTTTGGCGCCATGCTTCCGTCACCTCGGACAATTCCCCCGAGAATACGGCCACCGCCTGACGCCGTTGCGCCTCGGTCTCGGCCTCGATCAGATCGGCCAGCCCCTCGATCTGGGCCAAGTCCATTCGTCCATTTTCGAGCGCGCGGCGGGTGAACTCCCCGGGGTCCGCCAAACGCAACCCTTCCAGAGCAGAAAGCGTGCGCAACACCGCGCGGTAAACCGCTGGACTGCCATGGGTCTGAAACTCGACCACGTCCTCACCGGTAAAGCTCTGACCGGCAGGGAAATACAGCACCAAAGCTTCGTCCAATACCGCGCCACCCGCATCGCGCAGCATGCGCAGCCCGGCCTGACGCGGTGGCGGGACTGACCCAGCCACACGCTCGGCCACCAACACGGCACCGGGCCCCGACAGGCGAATGATGGCAACGCCAGATTTCCCCGGCGCGGTCGCCAGGGCAAAGATCGTGTCCATGCCTATGCCTCCGTCCCGCGCGCCGGGATCAGGTGTTCATGGAATCGAAGAATTCACTGTTGGTCTTGGTCTGCTTGAGCTTGGACAAAAGGAACTCGATCGCGTCGGTCGTGCCCATCGGGTTCAGAATGCGGCGCAGAACAAAGGTCTTTTGCAGGTCCACCTTATCGACCAGCAGATCCTCTTTCCGCGTGCCGGATTTGAGGATGTCGATGGCCGGGAACACACGCTTGTCCGCGATCTTGCGGTCCAGCACGATTTCCGAATTGCCGGTGCCCTTGAACTCTTCAAAAATCACCTCGTCCATCCGGCTGCCCGTGTCGATCAGCGCGGTGGCGATGATGGTCAGGCTGCCGCCCTCTTCGATATTCCGGGCCGCACCAAAGAACCGCTTGGGCCGTTGCAGCGCGTTGGCGTCCACACCGCCTGTCAGCACCTTGCCCGAGGACGGGACCACGGTGTTGAAGGCCCGACCCAGACGCGTGATAGAATCCAGCAGGATCACCACGTCGCGCTTGTGTTCGACCAGGCGCTTGGCCTTTTCGATCACCATTTCCGACACGGCAACGTGGCGGGTCGCCGGTTCGTCGAAGGTGGAGCTGATGACCTCGCCCTTCACGGACCGCTGCATGTCGGTCACTTCCTCGGGGCGTTCGTCGATCAGAAGGACGATCAGGTAGCACTCCGGGTGGTTCTTTTCGATGCTCGAAGCGATGTTCTGCAGGATCACAGTTTTACCGGTCCGCGGCGGCGCCACAATCAGCGACCGCTGCCCCTTGCCGATGGGCGCGACCAGGTCGATCACGCGGGCGGACTTGTCCTTGATCGTCGGATCTTCGATTTCCATCTTCAGCCGCTCATCAGGATAAAGCGGCGTCAGGTTGTCGAACGCGATCTTATGGCGGGCACGCTCGGGCTCTTGGAAATTGATGCTGTTGACGTTGGTCAGAGCAAAATAGCGTTCGGTATCCTCGGGAGCCCGGATCGCACCTTCGATCGTGTCGCCTGTGCGCAGGGAATACTGACGGATCATGTCGGGCGAGACATAGATATCGTCGGGGCCGGGCAGGTAGTTCGCCTCGGGCGAGCGCAGGAAGCCGAACCCGTCTTGCAGCACTTCAAGCACACCGTCGCCGGCGATCTCCCACCCCTCTTCGGCGCGTTCCTTGAGGATTTGGAACATCATGTCGCCCTTGCGCATGGTCGAGGCGTTCTCGATTTCGAGCTCCTCTGCCATGGACAAAAGGTCTTTTGGGCTTTTTGCCTTCAGATCGGCAAGGTTCAAGCGTTCTTGGGTCATGGCATATCTTCGGAAAGCAGGGATCGTCCGTTCAAACGGTGCGCGATCTATGTGTCGGGGAAAGTCCACGTCGGACGACGTTGCGCAGGCTGATAATCCTATCCGGTCTCCGAGTCAATCTGACGCGTGCCGGTCCTGTCTGGTTACCTCTCATAAATATAAGAAAGAAAAGAAAAAGGATGATGATGTAAGGGCCGACCATCTTTGTGGATTATCGGGTTTTCCCGGTTTCTCCTCTTGTGGGGAAAACCCCTGATCTCCGTCCCCAAAACATTAACTTCGTAAATTAACATGATTTGTCAGACACTTGATAGGTATGAGCCATGCCAGGCCTGTGTATGGTTCCGGTATAAGCCCCGTGTCACTCACCGTGTCCACAACCCGGACTTATCCTATCCCGAACGGGACAGGTGGGGCACGAACCACCGTGTTGTCCCCGGGGCGCGTGACGCTTGCATCCAAAGCCCTGTTTCCCCAGAAAGACCCCACCGCTTGTCGCACCTGTTGTCCACGGAAAGATCCACATGCCGCGTCTTGTTCTGGCCTCCGGTTCCGAGATCCGCGCCCAGCTCTTGCGCCAGGCGCAGGTCGCTTTCGATGTCGAAAAACCCCGGGTCGACGAAGACGCCGTGCGTGCCGCGCTCGACGCCGAGGGTGCCAGTCCCCGCGACCAGGCCGATGCCCTGGCCGAAATGAAGGCACGGCGCATCGCGGACAAGCATCCCGATGCGTTGGTCCTTGGTTGTGATCAGGTACTTGACTGCGCGGGCAAGGTGTTTGCCAAACCCGAAACACCGGAAGATGCCGAGCGGCAGTTGAAACAGTTGCGCGGCAAGACCCATCGCCTGCTTTCTGCGGCCGTGTTGTACGAGAATGCTGAACCGACCTGGCGCCATGTCGGTGTGGTCCGCTTGCACATGCATGACCTGTCGGACGCCTATATCGCCGAATATCTTGACCGGAACTGGGAAAGCGTGCGCCATAGCGTCGGGGCCTACAAGCTTGAGGAAGAGGGCGCGCGATTGTTTGCGCGGATCGACGGGGATTACTTCACCGTGCTCGGCCTGCCCCTGCTCGAGCTGCTGTCACACCTGGTCCTGCGCGGAGAACTGAACCGATGAGCCATGCGCCCGTTCCCCTTGCCGGAGTGATCGGTCATCCGATCGCCCACTCCAAATCCCCGCGGCTGCACGCCCACTGGCTGCGCCGCTACAATGCACCTGGCCACTATATCCCGATGGATGTTGCGCCGGATCACCTGGCCGAGGTGATCCGCACCTTGCCAAAGGCTGGATTCGTGGGTGTGAACGTGACCATCCCGCACAAGGAAAAGATTCTGGAGATCGCGGATCTCATTACCGACCGTGCGACGCTGATCGGGGCGGCCAATACCTTGATCTTCCGGAAGGATGGCAAGATCCACGCAGACAATACGGATGGCTACGGTTTCGTCGAGAACATCCGCCAGAAAGCGCCCGACTGGACGCCCAAGGCGGGGCCGGCGGCAGTGTTCGGGGCCGGTGGAGCTGCGCGCGCGGTGGTGGCCGCGCTTCTCGACGTCGGCGTGCCCGAGATCATGATCTCGAACCGAACCCGTATCCGGGCAGAGCAATTGCAGCGTGATTTCGGCAAGCGGATCACCGTGGTCGACTGGGTTCAGGCCGGTAACATGCTGGATGAGGCGCGTACCGTCGTGAACACCTCGTCGCTGGGCATGGTCGGTCAGCCGGAATTGCGGGTGCCGCTCGATGGGCTGCGACAGGATGCTTTGGTGACCGACCTGGTCTACACTCCGCTTCAGACGCGGCTTTTGCGCACCGCAACGGAAATGGGATGCACCACGGTCGATGGGCTGGGCATGCTGCTGCACCAGGCGGTGCCCGGGTTCGAACGCTGGTTCGGCACCCGGCCCGAGGTTGACGACGATCTGCGCGCCGCCGTTCTGAGATGAGTTTCCGCCTTGGTCTGACCGGGTCGATCGGGATGGGCAAGTCCACCACGGCACGCATGTTCGGCGACGCAGGGTGTGCCGTGTGGGATGCGGATGCCGCCGTTCATCGCATGTATGCGCCGGGTGGTGCCGCGGTCGATCCCATGCGGGCCGCCTTTCCCCAGGCGATTGTGGACGGGGCCGTGTCACGCGACCGCCTTAAAGAGATCATCGCCTGCGACCCCGATGCCCTAAAACGGATCGAGACCATCGTGCATCCGTTGGTCGCGGCGGACCGCGCCGCCTTTGCTGAAAAGACCAGCGCGGATATCGTGGTGTTCGACATACCGTTGTTGTTCGAAACGGGCGGCGACGCCTTGATGGACGCCACTGTATGCGTCACGATTCCAGCCGAAGAACAACGCGCCCGTGTGTTGGCCAGGCCGGGGATGACCGCGGCACAATTCGATGCCATCCTTTCGAAACAGATGCCGAACGCGGAAAAGGTGCGGTGCGCCGACTATGTGGTTGTCACGGATACGCTGGATCACGCCCGTGAACAGGTGGCGCGGATCGTGGCCCAAATCAGGGAGCAGTTGAAAGATGCGTGAGATCGTCCTCGATACCGAAACCACCGGCTTCGATCCGGAGCAGGGCGACCGGATCGTCGAAATCGGCGCGATCGAGCTTTACAACCACGTGCCGACCGGCCGTACCTATCACCAATATATCAACCCGCAACGCGGCATGCCGGACGAAGCCTTTGGCGTGCACGGAATCGGCCCCGATCTGCTGAGCAACCCGCGCCCCGCCAATCCGGGCGAGATAACACTCAAGGACAAGCCGGTCTTTGCCGAGATCGGCCACGCCTTCTTCGAGTTCGCGGGCGACGCGAAACTGGTTATTCACAATGCCACGTTCGACATGAAATTCCTGAATGCGGAATTGCGGTGGATGAACCTGCCCGCCCTGCCCTGGGAACGGGCGGTCGATACGCTCGCCATCGCGCGGCAGAAATTTCCGGGCTCGCCTGCGTCGCTCGACGCGTTGTGCCGCCGCTTTGCCATCGACAACACCGCGCGCACGCTGCACGGGGCGCTGCTCGACTCAGAAATTCTGGCCGAAGTCTATCTTGAGCTGATCGGCGGACGGCAGCCGGATTTCATGCTTCAAGCCCGGCACGGTTCCGGCGGAGGCGCAGGACCAGACAGCGCAGACTGGCGGCCGACACCACGACCGACCCCGCTCCCCTCTCGGATGTCCGCAGAAGAAAAAGCGGCCCATGACGCCTTTGTGGATGCCATGGGCGATGACGCTTTGTGGAAAAAACTGACCGGCTGAGGGTCAGTTGGGCGTGGCAGCGGCCTCTTGCTCGGCCTTGCGACGCTGGATTTCGTTCCGGTAGAGTTGAAGAAAGTCGATATTCTCAAGGTTCAGCGGCGGGAAACCGCCATCGCGGGTCACATCGCTGACAATGCGGCGAACGAACGGGAACAGCATCCGCGGGCACTCGATCATCAGGAACGGGTGCATCTGCTCGTCGGGCAGGCCTTCGATCTGAAACAGACCCGCATAATCCAGCTCGAGCAGGAACAGCGGCGTACCGGAGTCCTTGGATTTCGATTCGACCTTGAGCTTCAGGATGATCTCGTACTGGTTCTCGGTCTGGCGCTTGCGGGGCTCCAGATTGACTTGCACGGACACGTCGGGCTTTGCCTCGCCCGTCATGCCCTTCTGGACGAGAATATTCTCGAACGACATGTCGCGCACATACTGAGCGAGTGCACTGAACTTGAAATTCGGCTGCCGCGCGTCGGCAGCGGGGGCGGCGGTATCGGTTTCGGCCATCGTTTTGCTCCACAAAATCCGGGTCGGCGCAGGCTGTAGCAGGTTGCGACCGCTGCCTCAATGCTGGGTGGCGATGTGCGCGGTCAATGCTCGGTCCAGCCCGACGGCTTGCTGGCAGGCCGACCCCTCGGCGACGGATCGTTGGGGTCCTCGGACGGGTCGACCTCGGCATATTGGCCGTCGATCACGTCGTCGCGCGCCGGCGGTGGCCTGCGGCGGTGGTGGGGCGGTTCGCCCATGGCGAAGCTTTGTACCGTGACGCGCTTGCGCAGGTAATTCAGCACGGCTACGCGCACCGGTGGCATCAGCAGCGCGAAGCCCACAGCGTCGGTGAAGAAGCCCGGCGTCAACAAAAGCGCCCCCGACACGAGGATCATCGCGCCATGGGCAAGTGGCTCGGTCGGGTCATCAAGCGTGGAAAAGGACCGGCGCAGGTCGTTCATGGCCATCCGCCCCTGGCTGCGCACCAGCCAGGTCCCGGCGATCGCCGTCAAAACGACAATTCCCAGGGTTGGCCAGAGCCCGATCCAGCCGCCCACCTGGATGAAAAGGGCGATTTCGATCAACGGCACAGTGAGAAATGCCAGAAAAATCCACATGAGAGGCCTTTCGCGGTTTCGTGTGTGCGGTGGACTCGATCCCACCCCTCACCTACATAAGGTCCAAGCACAGCGGATACCACGTTCCGCCCCAAACCGAGGTCGACATGAACTCTCCTATCTTGCAGCTTCTGGTGCTCGCCGGCATCGCTGTTTTCCTGATCCTTCGCCTGAAAAGCGTTCTGGGCACACGCGAGGGGTTCGAAAAGCCACCTGCGCCCCGGACACCGGTTCAGAATTCGCGCCGGTCCGAGTTCGAGGTGATCGAAGGCGGGCCCGATCCCGATATCGTCGACAATGTCGAAGAGGACAGCCCCGCGGCCGAGGCCCTGGCCAAGATGAAACGGGTCGAACCGTCCTTTGGCGTGACGGACTTTCTGGGCGGAGCCCGACAGGCTTACGAAATGATCCTGATGGGCTTTGAACGGTCCGAGCTGGGCGGGATCAAGCCGTTCCTGTCCGACGACGTCTATGACAGCTTTGCCGAGGTGGTCGAGGCGCGCGAGGCCCAAGGTCTGACGATCGAAGCCGAGTTCGTCGGCGTGCGCGAAATGCGCCTGCTGGACGCGACATTCGACGAAGAAGAGCAATTGGCCGAGATCACCGTACGGTTCATCGGCGAGCTGACGCAGGTTGTTCGTGACCGGGCCGGCGACATCGTCGAAGGCAGCCTGACGCAGATCAAGCGTCAGAAAGACGTGTGGACTTTCGCACGCAAGATGGGGATGGACGACCCAAACTGGCAGCTGGTCGCCACGGGCGAATGATCCGGGCGCTCCGGGCGGCATTGCTGGCAGGAGGGCTGGCGGTGATGGCCGGACACGCGCAGGCGGACACCACCTACACCATCCTCGATTTTGAGGATCTGGACGGGTGGTCCGCGGATGATCACGGCGCGGCCATTGACGTGTTCCTCAACACATGCGCCGACATGGACCGCCCCGACTGGGAAACGCTCTGCGCCCTGGCCAAGGACCAGAAGGATAACGCCCGCGCCTTTTTCGAACTCTTTTTTCGCCCCGTCCTGATCGAAGACGGGGCGGATGCGCTTTTCACCGGCTATTTTGAACCCGAGCTTGACGGGTCCCGTTCACCCAGTGCGCGCTATCGCTATCCGCTTTACCGCATGCCGCCCGAGGCCGGTAACGGCATGTGGTTGTCGCGCCGTGCACTTTTGACCAGCGGTGTGATAGAGGGGCGCGGGCTAGAGATTGCCTGGGTGGATGATCCGGTGGAGTTGTTCTTTCTCCAGATCCAGGGCTCTGGCCGCGTCCGATTGCCAGATGGCAGCTACCTGCGCGTCGGATACGGCGGGGCCAATGGGCACCCCTATCGCTCGATTGGTCAGGAACTGGTACGCCGCGGCACCTACGCGCTGCACCAGGTCAGCGCCGAGGTGATCAAAAACTGGGTGCGCCGCAACCCGGTCGAAGGCCAGGAGCTGCTGTTTCATAACCCGTCCTACGTTTTTTTCCGCGAGGTCAGCGAAGTCCCCGCCGATCGTGGACCGCTGGGTGCGATGAATCGGTCCGTCACGGCCATGCGCTCCATCGCGGTCGATCCCGCCTTCGTGCCACTTGGGGCGCCGGTCTGGGTGGAAAAGGACGGCGCCGATCCGATGCGCCGCCTGATGATCGCGCAGGATACGGGCTCGGCCATCAAGGGGGCACAACGGGCCGATATCTTTGTCGGAACCGGTGATCGGGCAGGTCGCGCCGCAGGTCGGCTTAAGGATCCGGGGCGCATGGTCGTTCTGATGCCGATCCAGCGGGCCTATGCCTTTTTGCCTGAGAGCGTGCAGTGACCCGGCGCCGCCTGCGCCCGGATGAAATCGAGCTGTGGCGCCGCGTCGCCGACAGTACGGAAAAGCTGCACCCGGAAAAACGGGACAGTGCCCCGGTCGCCCGGCCGAAACCCACACCCGTCAAACACCCCAAGCCCCATCTCCAGCCGTTTCGCGTGGGCGAAAAGGCCCCGCAGACCCGCGACGGACACGACGTTCTGCCAGGCATTTCAGAACGCCTGGCCAAAAGCCCGCTGCATATGGACAAGAAGGCGTTCACCCGGATGAAGCGGGGCAAGCTCCTGCCCGAGGACAAGATCGACCTGCACGGCATGACGCTGGATCAGGCCCATCCGGCTTTGGTGTCCTTCATCCTCTCCGCCCATGCGGCGCAGATGCGGCTGGTGCTGGTCATCACAGGCAAGGGCAAATCGAGCCACGATCATGGCCCCATTCCCCAGCGCAAGGGGGTGTTGAAGCATCAGGTGCCGCAATGGCTGTCCATGCCGCCGCTCAGCCAGGCGGTGCTGCAAGTGTCAGAGGCGCACCTGAAACACGGCGGCACGGGTGCATATTACGTCTATCTACGCCGCCGCCGGTAGCGCGGGCCGTGCGCGAGTGACACCGATCCACATCATCACGCTGGCAAAGACGAAATAGGCCGCGATGCCCAGGAATTGCATTTCGATCCCAACGCCCAGATCAATCAGTACCCCGGTCACCCCCGGCCCGATGGCCGAGCCGAAGACCATGACCGCCGCCGCCATCGCCTTGATCGCGCCCAGATGCCCCGTCCCGTAAAACTCGGCCCAGAACGCATTGGGCAAGGTCGAATTTGCCCCCGTGGTCAGGCCCAGCAGGACGAAACCCGGTAGCGCGGCCCAAGGGGTCGACGCGGTGGCGAAGACGACAAAGGCACCCACCATGGGCAATTGGAAAAACGGGATCAGCCGCGCGGTGCCTACCCGGTCGAGCAGCCAGCCGGACAGCACCATCGACCCGATCCCGACCGCGGTATAGATCGGGAACATCGCAACCAGTTCCACATGCGCCCAGCCTTTGACCTCGGCCATGTGAACCTGTTGGAAAAAGAACGCGGTGTTGAAAGCAGCGGGGCCAAGTAGCGCGGGCACCATGAACCAGAACAGCCAATGCCGGAACGCCTCGGTCCGCCGCCAATGGCGCGCGTTCATCCCGACAGACTGGTTTTCCGCAGCCATGGATTGCGGCGTGCGTTCTGTCCTGAGAAGCATCAGAAGGGCCGGGATACCCGCCAGGGCGATCAGCGCCGCCGCTCCCCACAAGAGCCGCCAATCATAAAGCGCCAGAAGCGCCACGAAGATCACCGGCAACAGCGCCTCGCCCAGGGCAAAACCCAGCGTGGCGACTGACAGCGCCTTGCCCCGCGTGGCGACGAACCAGCGCGCCATGGCCACCATCGCGATATGGCTGGTCATCCCTTGCCCTGCAAAGCGCAACAGGAAGATCACCCCCGGCAGCATCCACGCGGCGGGCACGCTTGCCATCGACAGGCAAGCCAGCGCCAATAGGCACAGCACCACTGCCCCCAGCGCCCGGGCGCGGAACCGGTCGGTCAGCGACCCAGCCCAGATCATCACGACGGCAGAGACCGTCGTGCCCAGCGTGTAAATCCCACCCCAGGCACCGTGCGACAGGGTGAAAGTCTCGCGGATCTCGCCCGCAAAGACCGAGATAAAAAAGGTCTGGCCAAAGCTCGACAAGAATGTCAGCAGCATCCCTGCCGTAAGCCACGGCGCATTCTCGCGCAGAAATCGCAACGTTCCCATGGGCGCAGCTTTCGGTCAGCGCCCCGCGCCCCGCAAGCGCTAATTCTGCAGGACCAGCCCGGGCGACAGGATCAGCTGCGTGGCGTTCCGCACGGTCAGCACCGTCCCGGGCAAGAGGCCCGATTGCCCCGCGCGGTCTTGCTGGAACGCGGCGTCCAGATCGCGCGCCCGGCTCAGAAGCTGGATCAGCGCGGGCGAGGTGCCGGCCGTGAAATGGTTGAGCGGCCCGCCGTCAAAGGCGCTGATATCCACCAGCGTCACCGGCAGGTTAGCCACCTCTTCCGCCTTGTTGAGTGACCCGAGGCGGTTCGTCACCCCTGTGAGCCGCGCCGAAAGCCGCAGCGCCCGGTCCCGTTCGGAGACGAAGATGGCAAAGGGGCGCGGCAGCGCCGCGAACCGGTCCGCCTGCGTCTTGAACAGATCGACGGCGATATCGGGCGAAATCAGGATCACCCCGCTCAGGTTGCGCCGCGCCCAGCCGGGATCGGCGATCTCGATCTGGCGCAGGGTTTCCATGATCAGAAGCGTGCCCATGGAATGCCCGACAAGCAGAGTACGCTCGGGCCCCGCGGCGGCAACCTCGCGCAGGGTCCTCTCGAACCCGTCGCGTGCCATCAGCACCGAGTCGCGGTCATGGACATAGCCTAGCGGGTTGGTGGCGCTGGGCCACGAGAAATGCATCGCCGCCCCCGGCAATTCGAAATCACGCATGATCTGGGCCATGCGGAACGCGCCATCGGCGAAACTGTTGTTGTAGCCATGGACGAAAATCGTGGTCTCCCGCTCGGTCGGCGGAAGCCCTGTCAGCGCATCGCGCAGGGCAGCGCGAAAAGCGGTCTCGCCGGGCAGGCGCTCCTGCCCGGCCATCACGAAATGTCGTTCCGGATCTGGGTTCGCGTGGCCCACGCGCATCCGTCCGGGGCGGTGTTCAGGTGGAACAGTGACGGTCAGGTCAAGGAAACTGACCTCGGCCTGGCGGTCACGCCCGAAAATACCGGCCTGGGTTTCGACTCGGGTCGTCGCGGTCAGAATGCGGTAGGGCGTGCCGATCTGGGTGGCAAAGGGCACCAAAGGCGCCGCGGTGCGGTCGGTGCAGGCGGCACCGAACATCACCAGAAGAACCAGACCGATACGGATCACCAGCGCACCCCCGAAACACGTCAGGGCCTGCCATAGCGGGAATGGCAACGGGTTGCTACAGGACGTAACGGCTCATGTCGGCGGATTTCGCCAGCGCGCCGATATTGCGGTCGACGAACTCGGCATCGACCGTGATCTCGGTTCCGGACTGGTCGGGCGCTGTAAAGGACAGCTCTTCGAACACCCGCTCCATCACGGTGTAAAGCCGCCGCGCGCCGATATTCTCGACCGACTGGTTCACCTCCGCCGCGATGCGGGCCAGCGCCGCGATGCCGTCTTCGGTGAAGGTCACGGTCACCTCTTCGGTGGCCATAAGCGCGGTGTATTGGCGGGTCAGCGCATTATCTGTTTCGGTCAGGATGCGCACAAAGTCCTCTTCGGTGAGCGCGCGCAGCTCCACGCGGATCGGCAGACGGCCCTGCAACTCGGGCAAAAGATCCGAGGGTTTGGCGATATGAAACGCGCCCGAGGCGATGAAGAGGATATGATCGGTCTTGACCGGTCCGTGCTTGGTGCTGACGGTCGTACCCTCGATCAGCGGCAGCAGGTCGCGCTGCACGCCTTCGCGGCTCACATCGCCGCCCTTCACGTCGGACCGCGCGCAGACCTTGTCGATCTCGTCAAGGAACACGATGCCGTTCTGTTCCACGGCCTCAAGTGCTGCGGCGCGCACGGCCTCGTCATCCAGAAGCTTATCGGCCTCTTCCCCGATCAGGATCTCGTAGCTTTCCGCCACACTCAGCCGCTTGCGCGTGGTGCGCTGGCCGAAGGCTTTGCCGAAGATATCGCCCAGGTTCATCATGCCGCCCATATTCGCACCAGGCTGACCCGGCATTTCGAACATGGGCATCTGCGGCCCGGTATCGGCCAGGTCGAGCTCGATCATGGTGTCGTCCAGCTCGCCCGCGCGCAGTTTCTTGCGGAACATCTCGCGCGTGCCCTCGCGCGCGTCTTCGCCAGCAATCGCGGCAATTACCCGGTCTTCGGCCGCCTGGTGCGCGCGGGCCTTCACATCCTCGCGCATGTGCTCGCGCGTCATGGCGATAGAGGTATCCATCAGATCGCGGATGATCTGTTCCACGTCCCGGCCGACATAACCCACTTCGGTGAACTTGGTGGCCTCGACCTTGATGAAGGGCGCGCGGGCCAGCTTGGCAAGGCGGCGGCTGATCTCGGTCTTGCCGACGCCGGTCGGGCCGATCATCAGGATGTTCTTGGGATAGACCTCGTCTCGCAGATTGTCCGCCAGCTGCTTGCGCCGCCACCGGTTGCGCAGGGCGACGGCGACCGCCCGCTTGGCATCTTTCTGCCCGATGATGAAGCGGTCCAGCTCATGGACGATTTCGCGGGGGGTGAGGTCGGTCATATGATTTCCTTGGTGCCAAAATTCTTGCGAGAATTTTGGTAAGAGTTTCCGGAAAACTCTTACCCGCCCAGACGTTCGACGGTCAGGTTTCCGTTCGTATACACACAGATATCCGACGCGATCGCCATGGCACGGCGGGCGATCTCTTCGGCGCCCAGGTCCGTGTCCATCATCGCCCGGCCAGCGGCGAGGGCATAGTTGCCGCCCGATCCGATGGCGGTCACGTCGTGTTCGGGCTCCAGCACGTCGCCCGCGCCGGTGATGACATACATCTGCGCCCCGTCCGACACGATCAGCATCGCCTCGAGCTTTTGCAGGTACTTGTCAGTGCGCCAGTCCTTGGCCAGTTCCACGCAGGCGCGCTGCAACTGGCCCGGCGTCGCCTCGAGCTTGGCCTCGAGCCGTTCGAGCAGGGTGAACGCATCCGCGGTCGATCCGGCAAATCCCGCGATCACATCATAGCCGCCCGGCGACAGGCGGCGCACCTTGCGTGCGGTGCCCTTGATCACGGTCTGGCCCAAGCTCACCTGCCCGTCGCCCGCAATGACCACCTCGCCACCTTTCTTGACGCCGATGATGGTCGTGCCGTGCCAGCCGGGAAAATCGCTGTCTGCTATGCACTGCGTCATGGGGGCCTCCTCTGGTTGACACCCGATATGGGACGCGGATGCGCAAACGACAAGGGCGCCCGCATGGGGCGCCCCTGGCAGTCACGGATCACATGCGATCAGATCGACTCTTCGATCCAGCTTTGCAGCGCGGCCTTGGGCGCAGCGCCGGCGCGGTTCGAAATCACCTGGCCGTCCTTGAAGATGAACAGCGCGGGGATGCCGCGCACACCCATGGCGGCGGCGGTGTTGGGGTTCTGGTCCACGTCCACCTTGGCGATCTTGACCTTGCCGTCCATCTCGGACGACAGCTCTTCCAGTGCCGGGCCGATCTGCTTGCACGGGCCGCACCATTCGGCCCAGAAATCCACCACGACGGGGATATCGGAGTTCTTCACCTCGGTATCGAAGGTGTCATCGGTCACTGCAACGGTCGCCATCGGGCTTCTCCTGTTTGCCAAATATCTTGAGGGCGGAAGGTATGGACCCCGCCAGACAAGGTCAAGACAGCCCGGCGCGCTGCAAGCTCTCGTGAACGATGCGTTCGGGAAGCCACATGAGGCTGTTCGTCCGGGTCCAGAGGATCGCGGTGTCGATCTGTCGGTCGGGATAGATCCCGGCCAGCGCGTGGGCATAGGCGCCCATCTGGCGCAAGAGACCCTCGGGGCAGGTTTCGGGCGTGTCGGGCACCACGGCATTCGTCTTGAAATCGACCGCGCGTACCCGATCGTCCGCGATCATCAGCCTGTCGATCGTACCCACGAGTCGGCGCCCACCCAGCTCTGCGCTGACCGGGACCTCGGCCAGCGCGTCATCGGCAAAGATCCAAGCCAGCTGCGGATGTGTCAGAACTGCGCGCGCCTCCGACAGGATGTCGTCCCGTTCGGCGGGATCCGTGTCGAACGCCGCTAGGATCACGCGCGTGGCCTCTGGCCAGTCGGACGGGGGCATGGCCGGCAGCCGCTCAAGCAGCAGGTGTACCATGGTGCCGCGCAGCTTGGCACGCGCGTCGTCAAGTCCCTCGGCCCCGGGCAAGGCCTTGGCGCCGCCCAGATCCGACGGGCTGAGAAGATCCGGCGCCGGTTCGACCGGCGGGGCGGGTGACCGGAACCGGGCGGGTAGCGTGACGTCCGGACCGGTCTTGGATTGTTGCTCGGTCATGGGCAGGTCGACCCACTGCCCTTCCTCCAGCCGCAGACCATTGTCGAAGGGAAACGCGAAGGGCAGTCCGCCCGCATGGCCCAGCGCTGCGGCGACCCGGCTGTGCCAATCTTCGCCCTCCTTGTCGACCTCGCCCGCGCCGCAGACGATCAGCCAGCTTTCCGCGCGGGTCATGGCGACGTAAAGCAACCGGTCCCGTTCATCGCGATCCGCCGCCACCCGATCATCCCTGGCCCGGACCATCGGGGCCGGCAGATCATCCTTGCCCATGCGCCAGACCGGTGTGCCGTCGATGCCGAGGATCCGGTCGCGCATTTGGTCCTGCCGCTTTGCGCTGTCGGGCAGGATGACGATCGGCGCCTCGAGCCCCTTGGCCCCGTGCACGGTCATCACGCGCAGCTTGTCGCCCGCGCCCTCCATCTGCCGCTTGATCTCCAGCTCGTCGGCGACCGCCCATTCCAGGAATCCGGTCAGGCTGGGCACGTTGCTGCGTTCATAGGAGAGCGCCTGGGCCAGAAGCGCATCGATCCCGTCCTCGGCCTCGTCGCCCAACCGGGCGATCAGATGCTTGCGCCCTTCATGCCGGGTCAGGATCCGTTCGATCAAATCGAAGGGCCGCAGGAAGTCGGCCTGTCCACGCAGATCGTCGAGCACAGCCATCACGCCGGGATATTCGTCTCTGTTCCGGCGCAACTCGGGCCACAGGTGATCGCTTTTGCGCGGTTGGGCCAGGCGATACAGGTCATCCTCGGACCAGCCGAAAAGCGGTGATTTCAGTACGGTGGCCAGCGACAGGCTGTCCTCGGGCGTGGCGAGAAAGGACAAGAGCGCAATCAGGTCGCGCACCGCGATCTCGGCCCCGACCTTGAGCCGGTCGGCACCGGCCACGGGCAGGTCGGCCTGTTTGCAGGCTCGGATGATCTCGTGAAACAAAAGGCTGCGCTTCTGGACCAGGATCATCACGTCGCCCGCGGTGATCGGCCGGGCCGATTGCCCGTCATCGGCTGGCAGGGGTGTCCCGATCATGGCCTTGAGCTGTGCGGCGATCCGTTCGGCCAGTTGCACGGCATGGTGGTGCGCGCCGGGTCGGTCGACGGGGTCGAACCAGGGGCTGTCCTCGGGCTCTTCGGTCTTGTCGATCATGGGCCAAAGGTCGACCCGGCCAGGCTTGTCGGATTTGAAGGCCCGGTGCGCCGCATCCGAGAACCCGGCCCGTTTGCGCCCCCGGAAACAGGCATCGACGGTGCGCAGGATCGCCCCGGCCGAGCGGAACGAGTACGCCAGCTGCCTGTCCCAGAGTCTGTCACCCACGGCCGCAAGCCCTGTGCCGAACTCATCCTGCATCCGGTCGAAACCACCGGGATCCGCCCCGTGAAACGAGTAGATCGACTGTTTCTTGTCCCCCACGACGAAGATCGTGCGCTCGACATCGGACCGGGCCCCCTCGCCCGCAGTGAACTCTTGCGCCAGCTTTCGGATCACGTCCCATTGCGCGGGGCTGGTGTCCTGCGCCTCGTCGACCAGGATGTGGTCGATTCCGCCATCGAGCCGGAACAGAACCCAGGCCGCGACCGCCGGATCGGACAGGAGCCGTCGCGCGCGCAGGATCAGATCATCGAAATCGAGCCAGCCACGCGCCTCTTTCCGTGCTTCGTACAACGGCAGGAACGCCGCGGCAAAGCGGTGTAGACCAGCGGTTTTCCGGGCCGCCGCCAAGGCGATGCGCGTGTCGCGCGCGGCTTCGATCCGCAGCATGAACTGCTCCAGTCGGTCCAGCAGCGCGGGTGCCATCCTGCCCCGAGTGCCCTTGGTCGGAACAGAGCCTATCTTAGACGAAAACGGATCTGCTGCTTTAGAACCAGTCAGAAATGCAGATTCCAGGACAGGCAAGACCGATAGATCGCAGGCCAACGCCTCTCGCAGCTTGGCGGCCAGCTTCACATCGTTTGAACTGCCATTGGCCGAGACCTCGGCCACATCCTGCAATAGCGATGGCTCGTCGCCCAGGAACACTTGCGCCTCGAGAGTGGACTCGTCCATGCCGACAGGAACCCCCAAAAGACGGCGAGCGCCGTCAAGATCCAGGATCGGATCAAAGGCTTCGCGCTGGGCGGCAATGGCCGCCGCCAGCCCGTCAAAATCGCCATCGCCCATCGTGTCGGCCATCGCGGCGACCACGTCACGATGCGGACCCTTGGCCATCTCTTCCAGGATATCCTCGCGCAACAGCGCCGTCGTGCGCTCTTCCATCTCGGTGAATTGCGGGCTGACCCCGGCTTCGAGCGGGAAGCGCCGAAGCAGCGCGGCGCAGAATGAATGGATTGTCTGGATCTTGAGCCCGCCGGGCGTCTCGATTGCGCGGGCAAAAAGCGTGCGCGCCATCGCGATCCGCTCGGCGCTCAGGTCGCCCTCTTCCCCAAGCTGAGACAGCTCTGCGCGCAGGTCCGCCTTGGGCAGCATCGCCCATGCCCCGAGCCTGCGGAACAGGCGGTTCTGCATCTCGCTTGCCGCAGCCTTGGTGTAGGTCAGGCACAGGATATGCTGGGGCGACACGCCGTTCAGCAAAAGCCGCGCCACCCGGTCCGTCAGCACGCGGGTCTTGCCCGACCCGGCATTTGCCGACAGCCAGGTTGAGGCATCCGGACGGGCAGCCTGAACCTGCGCCTCGGTCGCGTCGTCCCGTCTCATGATCCGACCTCCGTTCCGACAGGGTCGTCGGTGGTATCCCATTCGCCGAACCGTGCAAGGTGGTCGTAATCGCTGCCAAAGCGATCCTTCTGCATTGCCCGCCGGGCGGTATAGCCGCGGTCGCGGTCGCGGTAGGCGCCGATCAGCTTCGTGAACTCGGCCAGCACCTGCGCGGTCGGCACCTCGTCCAGCGGGGCCGGCACCAGCTTGCCACCGGAGCCGAGCCCAATGAAAACGGCTTCGGCCACCGGGGCAGGGTCGACGTTTTCGAACTGCCCGTGTTCGGCGATCATCGCCTCGAGCAGAAGCTGCTTGTCAAAGGCCTTTTGTTCTTTCTTCGTGGGCGGGCTGCCGGTCTTGTAGTCGTAAAGAAGGATCTCGCCGGTATCGGACAGGTCGATGCGGTCGGCCTTTGCGGTCAGGCAGAAATCGAATTCCGGCAAAATCAGGTGACCTTTCCGCTCGAATGCCGTGGGCCGCGCACGGCTCTGCCGCTCGTGTTCTTCGGCGACGAATCGATCCGCCACGCGGCGCAGGCCAGCGGCCCATGTTTCGCGCGCAAGATGCCAGGGCACCTTCGCATCAAGCCTGTCCCGGGCCATGCGCAGCAACGTCTCGGGGCGCAGATCGCCGGACCGGATGAACGCCTCCAACACGTCATGCACAACGATCCCGCGCATCAGCGCATCGGGTGCGCGCATCAGCGGGTCAAGTGGCAACAGCCGCAGCACGCGCCGGGCGTAGATCGCATAGGGATCGCGGATCAGCGTCTTGATCTCGGTCACCGAAAGCCGTTTCGGCCGCGCGGTTTCAGGCGGTTGTGGCGAAGGGCGCGGTGCGCGGCAGACGGGCGGCGACGCATCGAGGACAGAGGCAAAGCCCAGCCATTCCGCGCCGCGTGCGCGCATGGCATCCAGCATCTCGGGACCACCTTCGTCGGGCAGACCGGACAACAGATTGATCAGACGATTGATCCAGCGCGACGGTACGGTTTCCGCGTCATCCGACCGTTTGGATCGGGTCAGCCAGACCTCGGTTGCGCCGATGGCCTGCTGGAAGTCTTGGGCCGACAATCCGATCCGACGTTCCGGCAACAACAGCCCGGCCCGGTCCCGCAGCTTGCGGTTCAGCCACGGGTCGGGCGCGGGGGCCTCGGGCCAGCTGCCCTCGTTCAGACCGCCCAGGATCATCAGGTCGGCCCCCTGCACCCGCGCTTCGAGCGTGCCCCAGATCAGGATGCGGGGATGGGGCGCGTCCCTGTCGCGCAGCTCACCCCGTGATAGGACGGCACCGAACAGGTCGGCATAGTCCGCCGCGCTCAGATCGCCACCCGCATCCGCCGTCGCCAGAAGCCTGTCCACCGCCGCGCGCGTTTCGATCCCGGCGCGTTCGTCCCAAAGGGTTCCGCTGCCCGTGCCCTCGGGTCCGTGTGCCAGCCGTTCCGAAAGCGCGACATGCATCCCCAGCAGTGTGCCCAGTGGCTGCACCCCGCCTTGGCGCTGCCCGCAGAAACAGTCGATAACCCATTCGATCCAGGTTTCGGCCTCGGGCCGTTTCAGGGCCTTGGCCCAGGCCCACAGGGCGGCCTTGTCGGGGTAGGGCACACCTTTCTTGCGGAGCCAAAGTTCCAGTTCGCGGGTCAGCAGAAGATGCGGACCACGGTCCGCCCCGCTGTGGCACAGCGGGTGCTTGAGCACGGTCAGAAGCAGCTCTGACGTCAAATCCTGCAGGAACAGTGACGCAACATGGCGCAGGAACCGCCCTGGTGCCGTCAGTTGAAGTGGCGTCCCCGCGCTGTCGTCGGGCAGGATGCCCCACCGGTCCAAAGCGGCAGTGACCTGCCGTGTCAGCATCCGGTCCGGCGTGATCAGCGCGGCGGTCTGCCCGTCCTCGGCCGCTTGGCGCAGCCGCAGCGCAATGGCAAGCGCCTCGGCGCGGGCGCTGGGCGCTTCGACAAGGGTCAGATGCCCGGTGGCGGCCTCGAGTTCCGGGCCCAGCTTGGGGCCGTCCTGCAACCAGGCGTCTGTCACCGGCGCAGGCCTGAGTGCCAGAGAGATGAGCCGATTGGTGGCCGGGTGCGGCGCCGTGTGGTCCGACCATCGGGAAATATCGTCACTGTTCAGGCCAAGATCCTGCATGAGCCGGTAAAACCGGAACTGTGGATGGTCCTCGGCCGACAGCCCGCTTCCATCCCGCTCGAGCGCATTCCAGACCGCGCGCGGCATGTGGAAGTCGAACCCCGGCAGGATCACCGCGCCCTGCGGGAGCCGAGAGACGGCCCCCATCAACAAGTGGGTCGTGCCCCGCGATCCCGTCGATCCGGCTAGGATGACCGGGTGATCCGGCGGATCGCCCTGCCAGGAGTGGGCCAACCGCTCGGCGGCCTGACGTTGCTGAGCGGCGGCATCAGGCTCTGTCTCGGCCCGATCGAGGTAATCCTGAACGATGCTCAGAAAGGTCTTGGCCCGGTCCCAGTGACCCGAGGTGTCGCTCACGTCGAGCCCACGGATCGCATCGGCAGAGACGCCTTCGCCCTGCATCTCGTCGAACAGCGCCGCCAGGCTGTCGGCCAGGTCGAAGAGCGACGCACGCGGCGCAAGGTCTGGCGCGTTTGCCAGCAATTGGTCGACAAGCGTTGTCAGTTCGATCCTGCGCCGCAGCGGATCGGCTGGCGGCGGAACCGGGTGGCGCGGATCGAGCGCGGGCAGATCCGTGACCAGCCGGATACGGGGCAGGAACCCGGCGGGCCCTTCGACAAAGACCGTTTCGATCCGCCGGCGCATGCGGGCGGTGTTCACGATCAGCTCGACCCGGGCCATGGCGTCAGGTGGCTGGCCGTCAAGACGGGCGCGTAGACCGTCCACCAACGCGCGCGGAAAATCGACGCCGGGCTCCATGGCAAAGACACGGGGCTGCATTTGCGCATCAAACATCGCTGCGCTCCAGCAAGGTTTCGGCCAGGGCGATGCCCTCGGGTCTGCCGACATCGCACCATGCGCCGGGATAGGTCACGGTGAACAGGCGTCTTGCGGCGATCATCTCTTTCCAGACCTCGCGCAAGGAAAACACCGTCGCATCAATATCCTGCAGCCGCCCGGTGCGCAGGATCTGTGCGCCCGTATAGATATCGCCCGGACCGCGGCTGGCGCGGCCGTCGCGATCGGTCAGGAAATCGCCCGGGCCCCCATGTCCGTATGCCCGGGTCTTCGGCACGCACAGCAAAAGCGCCTCCATCCTCGTGCCGTCCCAGGCCGCGCGCAGAATGTCGAGCGGATTGGGCCCGGCCCAGACAGCATCGCTGTTCAGCGTCATGACCGGGTCGGCCTTCAGAAGCGGCAGGGCTTGTTTCAAGCCGCCACCGGTCTCAAGCACCTCTGGCGTTTCGTGCGACAGCAGGACATTCCGTCCCTGCAGATGCCGCGCGATCTGTTCGGCGCGGTAATGGGTGTTCACGACCACCCGCGGCACATCCTGCGTCAGGTCAAGCGCATGATCGAGCAGCGCCTTGCCCCCCACTTCGATCAGCGGTTTCGGGCGCGTTGCGGTGAGCGCGCCCATGCGGGTGCCGAAGCCGGCGGCAAAGATCAGGATGGCATCCGGCATGGCGACCTCAGCTTGGACAGGTAGGCGGGATGCGGCGGGGGCAGGGCCTGTTTCAACACGGGTTCGATATCCGCCAGAGCCGGGTGCGCCAGGCAGGTCATCAAGTGGCCCCATACGCGGGGGATCATGTCGATATAGCGCGACTTGCCGTCCCGCTGCGACAGCGCCGCGAAGATCCCCAGGATACGCAGGTTGCGCTGCGCGCCAAGCACATGGACGGCTGTCACCAGTGCCCCATGGGCCAGCCCGGTTGCATCGGAAAAGCGCCTTATCAGGCTCTGATCCAGCCCGGGCGACAGATCACGACGCGCATCCTGGATCAGGGAGGCAAGATCATAAGCGGGGTGGCCGGCCATCGCGTCTTGAAAATCCAGAAGCCCCATCCGTGCGACGCCCCGGCGATCCGGCAGCCAGATCAGGTTCTCGGCATGGAAGTCGCGCAGGCCGAGGCTGTCCTGGCGGTCGGCGTGCCGGGTCAGCAGCTCTGCGAACCGGTCCCGGACCGGGCCGGCATCGGCCCCGGGCGCATACCAGTCAAAGGCCGGATCCACGGCCGCGGCCATGAAGGACGGGGTGTAGCGCGGCAGGTCCTCTGGGCAGGGCGTGCGGGCCAGTGCCGCAAGCGTGTCGACGGCGGCGGCATAGAGCGCAGGCTCTCGGGTCGGGTCGTCGTCGCACAACCGCGCGACCAGCGCATCACCCAGATCTTCGAGCAGGATCATGCCATTGGCCGGGTCGCGGGCCAGGATGCGGGGCGCGCTGAAACCGTGGCTTTCCAGGTGCCCAGCGATTTTCAGGAAAGCGGTGTTGCTGGCCGCCGCGTCCGGTCCGGTCATCATGAGCACGGACGTTTCTATCCTGTCAGGCCGGAACAGTCTCACATATCGGCGAGACGAGGCGTCACCGGCAAGCGCTGCGCGCCGT
Source organism: uncultured Paracoccaceae bacterium (assembly GCA_913062865.1). GTDB lineage: Bacteria > Pseudomonadota > Alphaproteobacteria > Rhodobacterales > Rhodobacteraceae > CAJXWO01. Next base: position 34,893 of record CAJXWO010000003.1, read on the forward strand.
GCCCCGTCCCATCCGGCACGTGCGAGAAAGCGGTCGACCGGATCAGCCATGTGCCCGCTCCGTCTTCAGCGATGCCAGTCTGTCGTCCCAATCGCCCTGCGCCCAGGACAGGGTGATCCGACGCGCGCTGTCGGACAGGGTGTCGAACCGCAGGTGAAGCGCGGTGTCGGGCGTGTCTGGGCCCAGCCGATCGGGCCATTCGATCAGGCAGATCGCGCGCTCCATCGCCTCGTCCAGACCCAGTTCCATGACCTCGGACACGTCGGTGAGACGATAGAGATCGCTGTGCCAGATCTCACCCGTCCCTGTGTCGTAGGTCTGCACCAATGTGAAGGTGGGTGAAGGCACGTCCTCGGGGGTATCCATCTGCGACTGGATGAGCGATCGGGCGAAATGGGTTTTGCCCGCGCCGATCTCGCCCTCGAGCAACAGAACGTCGCCCGGCCGCAAAAGGCCGCCAATCATCGCGGCAAGCTCTGCCGTTTTCCGGGGCGAGGGCAGGTCGATCTGGAAACAGGGGCGCACCATGGTGCCGACACTACAATCTGCCGGGCCCACCGCAAGACCGGCTATAGCAAGACCGAGGGTTGTGCCCGTCGGGACGCGACCGTCGGCGACATGCCCGAGACGGGCAGGAATCCGATCAGCGTTCCGCCGCCGGAAATCGGGCTGATCGAGCAGGTCATCGGCTGGCCGGATTTCAGGACCACCTCTGTTTGCCAGGGCAGGCGTTCGCCCGACGCCCCGACGAAATCGCGCAAATCGCCCCAGACCGGGCTCGGCTCGCTGGCGTCCATCCAGTGACGTGTGGCGTCGAGGATCGTCACCGCGGCAAAGCTGCTGTCGGGATCGCAGTCCCACAGCGACCGGTACGCCGCGTTGGTCATCATCAGAACTCCCTCGGACGAAAACACCGCAAGGGCTTCGTGCAGCGTGTCGAGCACTAGCTGGTTCTGTTCCATCTCGGCGCGGAAGCGTCGGGTCAGCGACACCTCGGCGCTGATGTCTTCGAGCAGGAAGGCGATGGCGCCGTCCGGATGGGGACGACCCGACAGCCGGTAGGTCTGACCCGAGGCCAGTGTCCAGGTTTCGCTGTAAACCCCGTTGATCGCGGCCATCACGAGATCGCTGATCTGGTCGCGCCAATCGGCGTAGTTCTTGGGCTCTGGCATGATCTGGTGATCGCGCAGCTGGTCGAAAAAGGATTGCAGTTTGGGACGCGCGCTCAGGAATTCGGGGGACAGGTGCGTCAGGTCGATCAGGGCCGGGTTGAACAGCGCAAGCCGACGTTCCCTGTCGAAGATCGCAAGCCCCGTCGACAGGTGGGCAAATGTCTTTGTCAGCGTCTGCACGAAGTTGCGCTGGGCGACTTCGGCCTGGACGACCCGGTCGATACTGGTCGCGTGCCCGTACCAGGCACCGTCCTCTGCCCGGCTTTGCGAGACGTCGAACCAAAGTTCCTTGCCCGTGTCCGGAGGAGTCAGTGCCCGGCGGCCGCACAGATCGGCCCCTGTGCTGCCGTCCTGGCCGTGAAACAGCGCCCGGGGCGGGGTGGTGCCGGTGTCATGCCGGTTGAAGCGCATCCGGTCCGACAGTCTCCAATAGGCCGGGTTCGCCCACAGAACATGGCCGTCGGCGTCAGCTTTCCACATGGGTTCCGGCGCGCTGTCGGCGATTTCAGCCAATGTGTTGCGGTCTTCGGTCAGACTGTGGACCAGCTGCGTCGTCAGCGCGGCATCGGACTGTGTGCTGGGCTCGCGCAGGGTCAGCCGAAGAACAGATCCCCACCGTTCCACATCAAGGCGCGCGGCGTCGATCACCCCCTGTGCCGAGGCGGCATCGTACCCTGGACCCGCAGCCTGGTCGGGATGCCGGGGAAGCCCGGGAAAGCGTGGCTTCAGCGCCGCCCACAGCCCGATCCAGTGATCTTCCTGCCGGTCGAGCGCGGCAAGGAACTGGCGCCCCTCCGGACTGGCGTCCACCAGGGCCGTTCCGTCGAACAGGAAGGTCATGCCGCCGCCCCGCACGGAGCGCGGCGGCACCGCCGCGGAGCGCCGCATCCACATCCGTGCCAGCGCCAGAAGCACCAGCCCGGTTCCCAGGCTGACGGCGGCGATCTCGATCAGCAGAATGGCATCGAAAGACATGGGCATGTCCCGCTCGGAACGGTTTGCCACAAGCTTCGGAAGCGGAGGGTTAACAAATGGTTAATCGTGCGCCGATCAGACCTCGATGGGCCGGTTTTCCCCAAGGGGCACGGCATTTTCGCCACGCTGCCCGTCGATCTTCGTCCGGGGCCATACCAGTTCGACGATGGCCCCGCAGCGCTCGGGCTGGTCCTTGGCGGGAAGAAAGGGATCGGCACCGTTGGCAAAGCTGATCTCGGCCCCTGTGCGTTCGAGCAGCGTCTTGGCAATGAACAGGCCAAGCCCCATGCCGTCGTATTCCGGGCGCCGCCGGTCCGATCGCTCACCGCTGCGGCGCGCGACGAACGGATCGCCGATCCGGCCGATGAGGTTCTGCGGAAAGCCCTGCCCGTCATCCATGATCCGGATCGTCACCGTGTCGTCGGACCAGGCGGATTCGATCCAGACATTCTCGCGGGCGAAATCCACCGCGTTCTGGATCAGGTTGCGCAGCCCGTGGATAAGCTCGGGCCGCCGCAGGATCGACGGTTGGGTGAAACCTCCGCCCTGATCGGGCCGTTCGTTGAAATGGATCGCCTTGCCCCGCTCGGCATGGGGGCCCGCCGCCTCACGGATGACGGCGGCTAGCGGCGCCTGCCGCATTTGCAGGTCGTCCTTTCCAGTGCGCCCCATGGAGCGCAGGATATCGCGGCATCGGTCGGCCTGGTCACGGATCAGCTCGGCGTCCTCGCGCAGGTCCGGGCGGTCATCCAGTTCTTCCATCAGTTCGGCACTGGTCAGCTTGATCGTCGCAAGGGGAGTGCCCAGCTCGTGCGCGGCAGCGGCCACGACGCCGCCCAGGTCGGTCAGCTTCTGTTCGCGCGACAGGGCCATTTGCGTGGCCGCAAGCGCCTCGGACATGACGTTCATCTCGGACGTCACGCGGCGGGAATAGAGACTGAGAAAGGTCAGTGCGATCACGATGGCCGCCCAGTTTCCGAATAGGAATATGTCCGGGATCCGCAGGATGAACCCTTCCTGCGTGCGCAGGGGCAGGTGGAACTCGGCCAGAAGCGTGACCAGCACCACCGCGGTCACACCCAGAAAGATCGTGGCGCGCAGCTGCATCACCACAGCGGCCACGGTGACCGGGCCCAGCAGCATCAGCGCGAACGGATTGTGCAGGCCACCCGTGAGGTAGATCAGGAAGCTGAGCTGCAACAGGTCGAACAGCACCATCAGGAAATTCTCGGCCTCGGACAGGCGCTTGTTCTCGGGGAACAGGAAGATGGCCAGGAGGTTGCCGATGACAGAGATGCCCACGGTCAGGTAGCACAGGCCCATTTCGATCTGCAGGTTGAACAGCCGCTCTGCCACCGTCAGCGCGGCGAGCTGCCCCGCGATGGCAACCCAGCGCAGGGTGATCAGCGTGCGCAGCCGGATGTAGCTGCCCCGCGAGGTCGTCCAAAGAAGGCCCGGACCCGTGTCGCTCATGTGCGCGCCTGTGTCTCTTGCATGTCTGTGGCCGATTGTTAGGTCTGACGAACAAATAGCGCAACTTAGCAGAGGGTCCGCCCCGATGAAGACCAGCACCTATGCCATTGCCGCGGCCGCCGCGGTTGTCGCCGCGATCGGCGGTTTCTGGGTCGCCTCCATGGACAGGTCCGAAGACCAGTTTGCCCAGTGCAGGGTGGGGCAGGTAGCGGGTGGCTCGGACCAGATCGGCGGGCCCTTCACCCTCGTCTCGGAAACCGGCGAAACGGTGACGAACGAGGACGTGATCACCGAACCGTCGCTCCTCTATTTCGGCTATACCTTCTGCCCCGATGTCTGCCCGCTCGACACCGCGCGGAATGCCGAGGCGGTTGCGATCCTCGATGAACGCGGGGTTCAGGTGCAGCCGGTCTTCATCTCTGTGGATGCTGGCCGTGACACGCCCGAGACTCTGGCGGCCTTTACCGACAACCTGCACCCCCGCATGGTGGGGCTGACCGGGTCCGAGGAGCAGATCAAGGCGGCCAGCCAAGCCTACCGGACGTATTATAAAGTTCAGGAAAGTGACGACCCCGATTACTACCTGATCGACCACTCGACCTTTTCCTACCTCGTCCTGCCCGAGCACGGGTTCGTCGAATTCTTCCGGCGTGATACACCGCCCGAGCAATTGGCCGATCAGATTCAATGCTTTGTGGATGCGATGTGACGCTGCGAAGGTTTGACGCATGGGGGGGTGCGGGCTAGAAGTTTCTACCAGCACTCACAACCCGGAGGGTCCCGCATGCCCGCAGATGCCCAAATCGATCTGGGAGAAGACCGAAGCCTTCTCTTGGTCGACGATGACGAGCCGTTTCTGCGGCGCCTTGCCAAGGCGATGGAAAAGCGCGGTTTCGAGGTCGAGACGGCCGGGTCCGTTGCGGCAGGACAAGCGGTGGCCACTGCCCGTCCGCCCGCTTATGCCGTGGTCGATCTGCGGCTTGAGGATGGCAACGGCCTCGACGTTGTCGAAGTGTTGCGCGAAAAGCGGCCCGACAGCCGTGTCGTGGTTCTGACGGGGTACGGCGCCATTGCCACGGCCGTGGCCGCGGTCAAGATCGGGGCGACGGACTACCTGTCCAAGCCCGCCGATGCGACCGACATCACCAATGCCTTGTTGGCCCGGAGCGACGCTCTGCCCCCGCCACCGGAAAACCCGATGAGCGCCGACCGCGTGCGGTGGGAGCATATTCAGCGGGTCTACGAGCTGTGCGACCGCAACGTGTCGGAAACCGCGCGGCGGCTGAACATGCACCGCCGGACCCTGCAGCGCATCCTGGCCAAGCGCAGCCCGCGCTGATCTTCACAGATCGTAGCGTTTCAGAACATTGTCGACCAACCGGCCATCCCCCAAGGGTTGGTCGGTCAGACGTGCGTAATCCTCGAACCCGCGACTTTGGTAATAGACTAGCCCGCCCGCGTTGTCCGCGCGGATCGCAGCGTTGATCCACGCATAGCCCAAATCCCGGGCGGCCCGTTGCGATGCCTCGAACAGGCGCGACCCGATGCCAAGCCCGGTTTGCCCGATCCGCACAAAGGTCGCGACATCGCAGGCCTCGGGCGGCAAGAGCGGATGGGGCGCGATCCACTGAAAGCCCGCGATTTGCCCGCCGCTATCCTCGGCCAGGTGCCAGGCGCTGCGATCCGGGTCGGTGTTCATCCAGCCCGCCACCGTGTCGCGGGTGACGGGCTCGGTCAGGGCGGTTGTATCGCCCCGGGCGATGATCGCGTTCAACATTTCGGCCATGGGTCCGGCATCGAGCGTTCCGGCAGGGCGAATATGGATCATCCGATTTGCTCCAGCAGCGTATGGTGCAGATTCACATAGTCCTGCCGGGTCTCGACCGGCGGCCGCAGCACGATGGTCAGACCGTCGATGATCCCGGGGTCTGGGCGGCCAAAGAACCTGTCGGCCTCGGTCACGTCGAACCCGGCGATCTGCGTGGCCTCCATCCAGGCGCTGATGCGATCGGCCTTCTTGATCTGTCTCTTCAGCTTGGCAGGCGTCTGCGAGGGCAGGCCAAAGCGGATATGGATCGCCGCGGCCAATCGCTTGTCGAGTGCGTCGTAATCAGGCCCAACGGCGGCCTTCACCGGCGAGATCATGTCGCCGATCACATATTCGGGCGCGTCATGCAGCAGCGCCGTCAATCGCTCGGCCGGGGTGGCCACCGGGCAGAGCCGGGCAAAGATCGTTTCGACCAGCAGCGAGTGTTCGGCCACGGAATAGGCAAAATCGCCCCGCGTCTGCCCGTTCCAGCGCGCGACAAAGGCCAGACCGTGGGCGATATCCTCGATCTCGATATCCACCGGCGTCGGGTCCAGCAGGTCGAGCCTGCGGCCCGACAGCATCCGTTGCCAGGCGCGGGGTTGTTTGGGCATGGGCGCGTATCCTTTCGCGGCGATGGCTAGACCATATGCCGCAACGCTTCCAGACTGGAACGCTGGCCGCGCCCTATCCCCGCGCTAGAAGATTGTGCCGAGGGCAGCGGGATGCTATCGCCCGCCCAACCCATGCAGGAGATTGTCGCCGTGACGACCGATTACATCATCAAGGACATCGCCCTGGCCGAATACGGCCGCAAGGAACTGGATATCGCCGAAACCGAAATGCCGGGCCTGATCGCGTGCCGCGACGAGTTCGGCGAGAGCCAGCCGCTCAAGGGCGCGCGCATCGCCGGATCGCTGCACATGACGATCCAGACCGCGGTTCTGATCGAAACGCTGACCGCCCTGGGTGCCGATGTGCGCTGGGCGTCGTGCAACATCTTCTCGACCCAGGATCACGCCGCCGCTGCCATCGCCGCAGGCGGCACGCCGGTCTTTGCCGTGAAGGGCGAAACGCTCGAGGAATACTGGGATTACTGCGACCGCATCTTCCAGTTCCCCGAGGGTGGCGCGAACATGATCCTCGACGATGGCGGCGACGCCACGCTGTATATCCTGATGGGGGCCCGGGTCGAGGAAGGCGAAGATGACCTGATCGCTGTGCCCACCAGCGAGGAAGAAGAGGCGCTGTTCGCCCAGATCCGCAAGCGCATCGCGGAAACCCCGGGCTGGTTCGTGAAGCAGCGCCACATGATCAAGGGCGTGACCGAGGAAACCACCACCGGCGTGCATCGCCTATACCAGATGATGGAAAAGGGCCACCTGCCCTTCCCGGCGATCAACGTGAACGACAGCGTGACCAAGTCGAAATTCGACAACAAGTACGGCTGCAAAGAAAGCCTTGTCGACGGCATCCGCCGCGCGACCGACACCATGATGGCCGGTAAGGTCGCCGTGGTCTGTGGCTATGGCGATGTGGGCAAAGGTTCTGCCGCGTCCCTGCGCGGTGCCGGTGCCCGCGTGAAGGTGACCGAGATCGACCCGATCTGCGCGCTTCAGGCCGCGATGGACGGGTTCGAGGTTGTGCTGCTCGAAGATGTGGTGGGCAGCGCCGACATCTTCATAACCACCACCGGCAACAAGGATGTCATCCGCATCGAGCACATGCGCCAGATGAAGGACATGGCGATCGTCGGCAATATCGGCCATTTCGACAACGAAATTCAGGTGGCTGCTCTCAAGAACCACAAATGGACCAATATCAAGGACCAGGTGGACATGATCGAGATGCCGAATGGCAACCGCATCATCCTGCTGTCCGAGGGGCGTCTGTTGAATCTGGGCAACGCCACGGGGCACCCATCTTTCGTGATGTCGGCGTCCTTCACCAACCAGGTACTTGCGCAGATCGAGCTGTGGACCAAGGGCGATCAGTACGACAACCAGGTCTACATCCTGCCCAAGGCGCTGGATGAAAAGGTGGCCCGCCTGCACCTTGAAAAGATCGGGGCGAAACTCTCGACGCTCGATCCCGAGCAGGCCGCCTATATCGGTGTGACGCCCGAGGGGCCGTTCAAGCCCGAGCATTACCGCTACTGACGCGGTACCTTTCTGACGGTGGCGTTCGCGCCACCGTTCCCCCACGAGGGGAGAGAACAGGCAGTTTTCCCTTTATTTTGCGCATTCTCCATGCGTAGGCTGTGTCAGTCCTGCGCGAAGCGGGCGGTGAGACTGGGGCCCTCAGTCCGAACGTGGGAGAACAGATAGACATGGGACGTCGTGACGACCTGATTGCGCAGTATGCGGACGATCTGCGCAACAAATGCGGTATGGAGCCGGACATGGACCTGCTGCGCAAGGTGACCATCGGCTGCGGGCCGGCGATCTACAACCCGGATGCCTCGACCGTGGCGGGCAGCCAGGAGCATGAGCTTGAGACCGTGAAGACGAACTTCCTGATGAAAAAGCTGGGCCTGCCGGACGGGCCGAACCTGATGGAGGCCATCGACTCGGTCATCGAAACCTATGGCCGGTCCGAGCGGAACAAGTACCGCGCCGTGATCTACTACATGCTGACCAAGCATTTCGGCAAGGAATCGGTCTACGGCTGATCCCGACGCGATAGTCGGACAAGGCGAGGGCGTCCCGTGCGGGCGCCCTAGTCATTTGAAGAAAAAGCCCGGCACTTGCCGCTTTGTCCTGGCCGCCGCTTGGGGTAGAAAAAACTCACGCGGCCAGTACGGCCGAAACCAGAACCAGTCACACGGATGGTGCGTTGGGAGCACTTGGGGTGGCAGGGGGTTTCGGCAGGGGCCGGAACCCCCTGTTTTCGTTTCCGGATCGTTCAGCCCTGGGGTTTGGACAGTGTCACGACCGTCTCGGCGTCTGGCGACAATTCCTCGAAGTCGAAATTGTCCAGTCGCTTGGCCCGGCGACCGGCCTTGTCGGCGCTGATCTTGATATCGGCGATGTCCTTGGCCGCCTGACCGAAATGCCGGTCGAGGTTTTCGACACGGGTGCCCAGGCGTTCGACATCCTGAAACAGCAGCCCCAGCTCGCGCCGGATCGCGCCGGCCTGTTCGCGCATGCGGGCATCCTTGAGGATCGCGCGCATGGTGTTCAGCGTGGCCATGCAGGTGGTGGGCGACACGATCCAGACCCGCGCGGCAAAGCCTTCGCGGACAAGTTCCGGGAAGTTCGCGTGCAGTTCGGCATAGATCGCCTCGGACGGCAGGAACATCAGCGCGCCGTCGGCGGTTTCGCCGTCGAGGATATATTTGTCGGAAATCGCCTTGATATGGGTCCGCACCGATTGGCGCATGAACCGCGCGGCCTCGGTCAGGTGCTGCTGCGTTTCCGCCCTGCGCAAGGCTTCATAGGCCTCGAGCGGGAACTTGCTGTCGATCACGATGGGCCCGGGCGGGTTCGGCAGGTGGATCAGGCAGTCGGCCCGCTTGCCGTTGGACAGTGTGGCCTGCAGCGTATAGCTGTCCGAGGGCAGCGCCTTGGTCACGATATCATTGAGCTGGATCTCGCCAAAGGCTCCGCGCGTCTGCTTGTTCGACAGGATGTCCTGCAACGACAGCACGTCGCCCGAAAGCTTGGTGATATTGTCCTGCGCCTTGTCGATTGCGACCAGCCGCTGCTGCAATTCGCCCAGCGACTGTGCCGTGCAGCGGGCGGACCCTTGCAGGTTCTCGTTCATCTGGTTTTGCACTTCGGCCAGCCGCCGCTCCATCAGTTGCAGCATGCTGGTCTGGCTTTGCGCCTGCGCTTCGGAGACATGGTGCAGCCCGCCCGCCAGCCGTTCCTGCCCTTCTGAGAGCGATTGTACCCGCTGCCCCAGCCAGCCCATCTGCTGCGACAAGGGTTCCGCCAGCCGTGCGGACCGGCCCGCCGCGCGCACGGCAAGGATCAAGAGAATGAGGAAGACCAGCACAATGATCCCGCCCGCCAGCAGGGCCAGCACGATGGGATCATCAAAGGCGTAGGTCTGTTCGCCGATCTGGATCATGTGCGTCCGAACAGCCGTTCGATATCGGCCAGCTTGAGTTCCACATAGGTCGGCCGTCCATGGTTGCACTGGCCGGAATGGGGCGTCGCCTCCATCTCGCGCAAAAGCGCGTTCATCTCGTCCGCGCGCATGCGGCGCCCGGAACGGATGGAGCCTTGGCAGGCGATGCGGGACAAAACCGCCTCGATCCGCTCTTTCACGGTGCTGCTGCCGCCGCCCTCGGCCAGTTCATCCAGGATGTCGCGGATCATGGCACCGGCATTGACCTCGCCCAGGATGGCGGGGGTTTCGCGCACGGCCACGGCCCCGCCGCCGAAGGGTTCGATTGTCAGGCCCAGGGCGCGCAGATCCTCAGCGGCGTCAAGAAGATGGGAACAGTCGCTGTCCGACAGTTCTACAATCTCGGGCACCAGAAGCGCCTGTGCCGCGACACCGTTTTCGGCCATCTGGCGTTTGAGCTTCTCATAGACCAGCCGTTCATGGGCGGCGTGCTGGTCGACGATCACCATGCCATCGGCGGTTTGGGCGATGATGTAGTTCTCGTGCACCTGCCCGCGGGCCGCGCCCAGCGGCAGGGTTTCCGGGGCTGTTTCATCCAGACCCTGCGGGCTGTCTTCGACGCGACCGCTATAGGCCGACTGCAGTTCGGCAAAACCCGGGGCTTGTGCCTGGTAGGCGGCGCCGCGCGCAGCGGGCGAGGGGCGGTCCATCTGGTAGACGCGTGGCCCCGTAGGTTCCGGGCGAAAGGCCCCCAGCGTGGCCCCCGCGACGGTGGTCGACGCGCGGTGCCCGGCCTCTGCCAGGGCGTGGCGCAGGGCCGACACGATCAGCCCGCGCACAAGGCCCGGATCACGGAACCGCACCTCGGATTTCGCGGGATGCACGTTCACATCGACCTTTTCCGGGTCGCAGGTCAGATACAGTGCGGCCGCCGGGTGCCGGTCGCGCGACAGGAAATCCGCATAGGCCCCGCGCAAGGCGCCGATCAGCAGCTTGTCCCGCACGGGCCGCCCGTTGACGAAAAGATACTGATGCACCGCCGATCCGCGCGAATAGGTGGGCAGGGCAGCGTAGCCCGTCAGGTGAAACCCCTCGCGCTCGGCGTCGATGGGCAGGGCGTTCTGGGCAAACTCCGCGCCCAGGATACGGCCCAGCCGACCGGAGAGGGCATCGAACAGATCGCCCTGTTCGGGATCGGCGCGGAAGGTCTCGCGCCCCTCGCCGCCGCCGGACACATCGCGCAGGGTGAAGCCGACAAAGGGCTCGGCCATCGCCAGCCGCTTGACCACATCCGTCAGCGCCTGCGCCTCGGCCCGGTCCGAGCGCAGGAACTTGAGCCGCGCGGGCGTGGCGTAGAAGAGATCGCGCAGCTCAACCGTGGTGCCGGCGCTGAGCGCGGCGGGTTTGACGGGGCCGTGCTGCCCGCCCGCGACGGTGATCTGCGCCGCGTCGTGACCCGCGCTGCGCGACGTGATGGTCAGCCGTCCGACCGCGCCCAGCGACGGCAACGCCTCGCCCCGAAAGCCGAAGCTGCGGATGTTCAACAGGTCGCTGCCGTCGATCTTCGACGTGGCGTGGCGGGCCAGCGCAAGCGGCAGCGCGTCCGGGGGGATGCCGCAGCCGTCGTCGCGCACGCGGATCAGCGTCTTGCCGCCATCGGAATAGGCCACGTCGATGCGGGTAGCGCCCGCGTCGATGGCGTTCTCGACCAGCTCCTTGACCGCCGAGGCCGGGCGTTCCACGACCTCGCCCGCAGCGATACGGTTGATCGCCGCTTCGTCGAGTTGACGGATCACAGGGCTGATATTGCGGCTGTGTGTGTTCATCCCACAAGACTTAGCATGGGTAGGACGATTCTGAAATGGGGATGCGGTCCCTTTGGGCCGACATGCGGCCTACCGCACCGCGTTCTCGTACCAGGCCACGATCTGCGCGCGCTCGTCATCCTCGAGCCAGGTGATATTCGCGGGTGGCATGGCGTGGCTGAGCCCCGATTGCAGGTAGATGGCCCGCGCGTGGTGGGCGATCTGGCCCTCGGTTTCGAGCATGACGCCCTTGGGTGGCCAGTGCAGCCCCTGCCAGACGGGTTCGGCCGCGTGACACATGGAACAGCGGCCCAGCACGATGTCATGCACGTCCTCGAACCCCTCGGCCTGAACAAAACGCACCGCCGCGCCCTGGGCCTGGTCCGACACCTCGGCCCGGAACATCGGCGCGGTCGACAGCCACATGATGACCAGGAAGATCACGGCGGTTGCGGCCCAAGTCCACCAGGGCATCCCCTTGCGGGCATGCATCGTGTTGAAAAAATGCCTGATCGTCACGCCCATCAGGAAGATGAGCGAGGCGATCACCCAGTTCCACTCGGTCGCGAAGGCCAGGGGATAATGGTTCGACAGCATCAGGAAGATGACCGGCAGCGTCAGGTAGTTGTTATGGGTCGACCGCTGCTTGGCGATCTTGCCGTAGATCGGGTCGGGTTTGCGGCCCGCGACCAGATCGGCGACCACGATCTTCTGGTTCGGAATGATGATGAAGAACACGTTGGCCGACATGATCGTCGCTGTGAAGGCCCCGAGGTGCAGAAGCGCCGCGCGGCCCGTGAAGACCTGGGTATAGCCCCAGGACATCGCCACCAGCACCGCAAAAAGTGCCACCATCAGAACCGTCTGGTCCGCGTTCACGAAGACCTTGCACAGCGTGTTGTAGACGATCCAGCCCAGGGCCAGCGACGCGACCGAGATCGCCACCGCCTGCCAGACTGTCAGGTCCATCACGTTGGGGTCGATCAGGTAGAACTCGGCACCCAGGTAATAGACCAGCGCCAGCAGCGCGAAACCCGAGAGCCATGTGGAATAGCTTTCCCATTTGAACCACACCAGATCGCCGGGCATCCGCTCGGGCGCGACCAGGTATTTCTGGATGTGGTAGAACCCGCCGCCATGAACCTGCCATTCCTCGCCATCGGCGCCCGAGGCCAGGTTGCGGTCACGGTGCAGGCCCAGGTCCAGCGCGATGAAGTAAAAGGACGACCCGATCCAGGCGATGGCGGTGATCACGTGCAGCCAACGCACCGCGAATTCGATCCATGCGCCCATCGCCGCCAGGTCGTACATCAATCTTGCTCCGTTCCGGTTCGTCCCGGCCAAGCTATACATGCCCGCCCGCGCTTGCCCATCCCGAAACGACCGTTCCGCGTCTCAGAAACTTTTGGTGCAAAAAACCCGGGCAGCCCCCTTGGCACAGGATAATATTCCATTATCTGCATGCGTAAGAGAAATGAACAAACAGGAGAGATCCATGTTTACCCGAACGAGCCCGTCCACCGGCCCCAATTCGCCGCGCGTGACCGGGTTTTACGACCCCGACACCGGGTCGGTCCAGTATGTGGCCGTCGATGAAGCCACGAAAAAGGCGGCGCTGATCGACGTGGTGCTTGATTTCGACCCGGCCCATGGCCGCACCCGCACCGATAGTGCGCAGGTGGTGCTGGACTATGTCCGCGACGAGGGGCTGACAGTGGAATGGGTGCTCGACACCCACCCGCACGCCGATCACATGATGGCCTCGGCCTGGCTCAAGGAGCAGACCGGCGCACCGAATGCCATCGGGGAAAAGGTGCGCGATATCGCGGAGCTGTGGACCGAGTTCTACAATGTGCCGGGCGCGTTCGACGTGGACCGCGACTTTGACCGGCTGTTCGCCGATGGCGACAGTTTCAAGCTGGGTACTCTGGATGTGCAGGTCATGCTGTCGCCGGGCCATACGCTGGGCTCGATCACCTACGTGATGGGCGATGCGGCCTTTGTGCACGACACCTTCATGCATGTGGATGCTGGCACCACGCGTGCCGATTTCCCGGGCGGGTCGTCGGCGGATCTTTATGCCTCGCTGATGGCGATCCTGGCGCTGCCCGATGACACGCGGTTGTTCGTGGGGCATGACTATCCGCCCGTGGGCGACCGGACCGATCCCGCGTGGGAGGCGACGGTGGCCGAGCATCGCGCCAACAACAAGCACCTGGGCGGCGGCGTGTCCGAGGCCGATTTCCGCGAATTGCGCGACGCGCGCGACGCCACGCTGAAACTGCCTGACCGGATGCTGTACGCGCTTCAGGTCAACTTGCGCGGCGGGCGGCTTGCCCCGGCCGAGGATGACGGGCATCACTATTTCAAGATTCCCGCAAACAAGTTCTGAGGACCGACCATGGACAGCAAGGAAACCGACCAGGGCACGCTCGAGACCTGGACCCCGGAAGAGGTGTATCACGCGCTCGAGAACGGCGAGATCTGCCTGATCGACGTGCGCACGCCCCAAGAATACATGTTCGAACATGTCGAAGGCGCGATGCTGATGCCGATGAGCTTTTTCCGCGCAGCGACGCTGCCGGGCGGCGTGGGCAAGAAGGTCGTGCTGCACTGCGGCTCGGGCGTGCGGTCCGAGAAATGCGCGATGGAGGCTCTGGCCCACGGATATGACAAGATCGCTCATCTGGGCGGCGGTTTTGCGGCGTGGAAGCAGGCCAAGCTGCCCTATATCGGCACGGAGATGTCGACCGGCGCTCCGAAAAAGGTGGGCTGACATACAGACCCCTAGCGGTGCAGGAACGGCCCTGGTTGTCAGGGCCGTTTCTTTTTGGCCGGACAAATCCCTCTGAACAAAAAAACCCGGGCGCCATTGGCGCCCGGGATACTCTTTCAGGCTGAAAAGGGAGGGAGAGAAAGATCAGCCCTTGGAGAAGTCGGGATAGGCTTCCATGCCCATTTCCGAGGTGTCGAGACCATTGATCTCGGCCTCTTCGCTGACGCGGATGCCCAGGACGGCCTTGAGGATGAACCACAGGACCAGCGACGCCACGAAGGTGAAGACACCGTAGGCGATGATGCCGGTGATCTGGGCGCCGATGGTGGCCGAGCCCGAGAAGGCCACGGCGATGGTGCCCCAGATGCCTGCGAACAGGTGCACCGGGATCGCACCGACCACGTCGTCGATCTTGAGCTTGTCGAGCAGCGGCACGGTCAGGACTACGATCACGCCACCAACGCCACCGATCAGGAGCGAACCGAAGAGCGACGGCGCCAGCGGTTCGGCGGTGATCGACACGAGACCCGCCAGAGCGCCGTTGAGCACCATGGTCAGGTCGGGCTTCTTGTACAGCACCTGGGTCAGGATCAGGGCCACGACGGCACCGGATGCGGCGGCCATGTTGGTGTTGGCAAAGATCCGGCCCACATCGGTGATGTCACCCACGGTACCAGCCGCCAGCTGCGAGCCGCCGTTGAAGCCGAACCAACCCAGCCACAGAATGAACGTGCCCAGTGTGGCAAGAGCGAGGTTCGAGCCCGGCATCGGGTTGACCTTGCCATCCTTGTACTTGCCCAGACGCGGGCCCAGCACCAGCGCACCGGCCAGAGCGGCCCAGCCACCCACGGAGTGTACCACGGTCGAGCCGGCAAAGTCCGAGAAGCCCAGCTGCGACAGCCAGCCGCCGCCCCACTGCCACGACCCGGAGATCGGATAGAAGATGCCGGTCAGCACGACAACGAAGATCAGGAACGGCCACAGCTTGATGCGTTCGGCCAGCGCGCCGGAGACGATCGAGGCGGTCGCCGCGACGAACATCAGCTGAAAGAAGAAGTCCGAGGCCACTGACGCGTAATCGAGCGATGCGTCCGCCGCGGCAAGACCCACGGGTTCGAGCGATGTCGGCACGAAGTTGAACGCGAAATAGCCGTTGAAGTCGCCCGGGTACATCAGGTTGAAGCCGACGAGCCAGTACATGATCGCCGCGATCGAGAAGAGCGCGATGTTCTTCGTCAACTGCATGGTGACGTTCTTGGACCGCACGAGGCCGGCTTCAAGCATCGCAAAGCCCGCTGCCATCCAGAACACCAGGAAACCGCCCACCAGGAACAGCAGGGTGGTCATGATATACGGGCCGATCTCGTCGAAGCCCGGCGCAGCATCCTGCGCGAACGCGGCGACAGGAAGCACGCCGAGTGCCGCTGCAGCCGTCAGTGTCTTGAGATAATTCATATCCGTTTTTTCCCCTATGATCGCCGCTTTAAAGGGCATCGTCGTTGGTTTCGCCGGTACGCACGCGCACGGCCTGCGCCAGATCCAGAACGAAGATCTTGCCGTCGCCGATCTTGCCGGTCTGGGCGGTCTTGGTGATGGTTTCGATCACCTGGTCGGCCATGGCCGCGTTGCAGGCGATCTCGAGCTTGATCTTGGGCACGAAGTTCACGGCGTATTCCGCGCCGCGGTAGATCTCGGTATGGCCGGACTGGGAGCCGAAACCCTTGATTTCGGTCACCATCATTCCGCGCACACCGATTTCCGTCAGGGCTTCGCGGACCTCTTCAAGCTTGAATGGCTTGATTGTCGCTATGATGAATTTCACCTTGGTCCCCTTTCGCTTGGGAGGGCAGTTGCTGCGTTGCACAGGCAGAAAACTGACCTGAACCCCGGAAATGAACAGAATGTGGGCGGTTTCGAAGGCTTAAACGGGGCTACATTGCACAAAATTTGCACAAATAACCTTCTGTGCTGAAAACTTGTGCAAATCAAAAATGAACCAGATGTCGCACTGGCCTCTACTTTCGGAGCTTCAAAGGATATTGTCAGGCAAAAGAGCAGGTCCCGGGCAGGACATGACATGAGTGATTCACGGAAAAAATCCTCCAGGCTGGTGGCTGACCGTCGCTATCCGTCAAAGCGCAAATCCACGGCCAAGCCGAAGCGCAAGGCGCGCGCGGCCCGCGCGCCGGCCCGGCGCGGCATCCTTTCGCGCCTCTTCGGTTGGATCTTCCGCCTGATCTGGCGCCTGGTCAGCCGAAGCGCGCTCGTGGTCGTGCTGCTGGTGGGACTGGCGGTGGCCTATACCTACACCACGCTTCCCGGCGCGATGGACCTTCTGGACGGGCGGGCGCGGGGGTCCGTCACGCTTCTGGACCGCGACGGCGAGGTGTTCGCCTGGCGCGGCGATCAGTTCGGCGGTGCGATCACGGCCGATACCGTCAGCCCGCATCTGAAGAACGCGATCGTCGCTACCGAGGACAAACGCTTTTACTGGCACCCCGGCATAGACCCGCGTGGTATTGCCAGCGCCATCCGCATCAACCTGCGCGAAGGGCGCGGCCCGCTGTCGGGCCATGGCGGGTCGACCATCACGCAACAGACGGCCAAGCTTTTGTGCCTGGGCGAACCTTATGATCCCGACCAATGGGACTCCGAGGCCGCTTACGAGGCCGACTGCCGCCGCACCACGCTGTGGCGCAAGGTCAAGGAGGCGATCTTTGCCATGGCGATGGAGGCCAAGTACTCCAAGGACGAGATCCTGACGATCTACATGAACCGCGCCTTTCTGGGAGCCGGCGCGCGCGGGTTCGAAGCGGCAAGCCAGCGCTATTTCGGCAAATCCGCCGCCGAGGTGTCCCCGGCCGAGGCCGCGATGCTGGCAGGTCTGCTGGTCGCGCCCACGCGCTATGCGCCCACCAATGACCTGGGGCGTTCGCAGAACCGCGCCGCGGTCATTGTCCGGCTGATGGAAGAGCAGGGTTACCTCGACGCGGCGGCAGCGCAAAGCGCGCTGGCCAATCCCGCCGAGCTTTCCGAGGCCGCAGAGCAGAAGGCCGGTGGCTATTTCGCAGACTGGGTGATGTCGTCAGGGCCCGATTTCTTCACACGCAACACGACCGAGGACGTGATCATTCGCACCACCCTCGATCGCCGCATCCAGCGCGCGGCCGAAGAGGCGCTGACCCATGTCTTCGAAACCAGGGTGAGAGAGGGATCGAAGGCACAGGCGGCCATTGTCGTGATGTCGGCGGATGGCGCGGTGCGCGGCATGGTCGGCGGACGCAAGACCAAGGTGTCGGGTGCGTTCAACCGCGCCACCCAGGCCTTGCGGCAGACCGGGTCGGCCTTCAAGCCATTCGTCTACGCCGCCGCCATGGAATTGGGCCACGAGCCGAACTCCACCGTTGTGGACGAGCCTTTGACGCTCGACGTGCCGGGTTCGGGGCCGTGGTCGCCCAAGAACTACACCAACAATCACTACGGCCGGGTCACCCTGACCGAAGCCTTGCAGAATTCGCTCAACATTCCCGCGGTCAAGGTGTCCGAGGCCGTGGGCCGCGAAAACGTGCGCAAGATCGCCAGCGATTTCGGCATCGAAAGCGATCTGGATGCCGGGCCCGCGCTTGCGCTGGGCACGTCGGAATCCACCTTGATCGAGATGACAGGCGCCTATGCAGGCATCCTGAACGGGGGGTCGTCCGTGACACCCTACGGTCTGGTAGAGCTGCGCATCCAGGGCGAGAACGCGCCGATGATGGAGGCCGATGGCGGGATCGGAGAGCGGGTGATCCGTGAAGAGGCCGCGCAAAAGCTGATTTACATGATGCACCAGGTCGTGGCCGAGGGCACGGGCAAGCGCGCCCAGATCCCGGGATGGGAGGTCGCGGGCAAGACCGGCACGACACAGGCCGCGCGGGATGCCTGGTTCCTGGGCTTCACAGCGGAGTATGTGGCCGGGGTCTGGATGGGCTATGATGACAACACCCCCCTGACCGGCGTGACGGGCAGCGGATTGCCGGCCGAGATCTGGCGCGAAACCATGCAGCGGGTCCATGAGGGGCTCGCGCCACGCCCGCTGCCGATGCTGCGCCCACAACCGGCGCGGCACCAGCCCCGGACCGACGGCCCGGACCGACAGCCCGGCGCGGGAGACGCCGAGACCGTGTTGCAGCAGGTTTTGCGCGACCTCTTGGGCGGCGGCAACCGCTAGGCGGATCCCGTCCTGGTCTTGCACCGGGACCTCCTGTCACGGTCAGCTTGCGCTGCGCAGATCCTGGATCATCGCGTCAATATTGCCGCCGCGGCGGTCGATCATCGCGCCGATCTCGGTTCGTTCGGTCAGAAGCAGGTTCACCCCTTCGATGAACATGTTGAAGAACAGCTCGGTCCCTGTGCGGTCTGACACATGGAAGGTGACGGTGAACGGATCCTCTCCACGCAGGTAGGCAGTGGTCTCGACCTCGTACCAGTTCTTGACCGCCTTCACACCCTCGACCTCGAGCCGGCCCCCGATGAACTCGCGGAAGCGCTTGCCGTACTTGCGCGCGATATAGGACTGAAACGCATCCGAAAACGCGCGCTTCTGGGCGGTCGACGCGCGGCGCCCATCGACACCCATCGCGTAGGCCGAGATATAGGACGTGTCCGAATAGCGCGCGAAGATGCGTTCGAAATCGCCATACATCGCTTGCTCGGACTTGCCCGAGGCGATCACCCTGTTGATTTCGGCCACCAGGCTGTTCACCAGCCGGGTCGCGCCGGTTTCGGTCAGCGCAACGGCGGCGCCGGGGGCCACAGCCAGACTGGCGCCCACGGCGGCAAAGCCGGTCAGAAAGGTGCGGCGGGTGCGGTCAACGACCATGTCAGAACCCCTCGGTATCGAGTGCAAACGGATCGATCTCTTCTTCTGCCGGCGCGGCCATGCCCAGCTCGAAGCGACGGTTCTGCAGATACAGAAGCCGCGCCTGCGCATAGCTGTCCGCGCTGTCGTACAGGATGGAGTCCACCGTCTCGGAGAAGCGTCCGCGCGCGCCCACGCCATCGACGATCCGCACCCCCGTCGCGATGTTGCGATCGACCCGCGGCAGGATCGCGCGGGTCGGATCAAGCACGAAATCCACCACCATCCCTGTGGTGTCGCGTTGAGTCGACGGCCCAACAAAGGGCAGCTCCTGGTAGTGGCCTTCGCCCACGCCCCAGACATGCAGTGTTTCGCCGAAATCCGTGTCATCCTTGGGCAGGCCCAGCTCTGACGACGGGTCGAACATGCCCGCGAACCCTGCGGTGGAGTTAATGAGGAACCGCAGTGTATTGCTGCTGGCCATACGCAGATCGCCCTGCAACAGATTGTTCACGACTTGGCCAGGCAACGACAGGTTGTCGGACACGTTCGACACAACGATCTCCACGTCATCCGGCATCGTGTCGGAATACGCCACCGCCACCGGTCGCAGGATCTGGCGGTCCCGGTTTTTGTTGAAGGCGTGGATCTTGCGGTTCTGGGCTTCGTAGGGATCGTTGATCGCCTGCGAAACGTCGGGCCCCGGCGCACCGCACCCTGCAAGACCGACGGCCACCACCAAGGCTGCGATTGGGCGGGCAGGGCGAAGAAAACTGCGAAACATGGGCATGTCCTGTACATCGGCTTGACACGCTAGGTAATCCAATCGCGCGCCAAACCCAGCAGCCCGGAACAGAGATTGCCGGGATGTGACCATTTTGGAACAAACAGGCGCAGGGGCCAGCGTCTTGTGCCTTTGCCGGCAAAAGAGGGCGAAAGCCTGCCGAACACCGGCTGGGATTGTCGCTTTTCAAAGCAGGGTTGCCCGCGTAGCGTGCCCCGCGACACAGTCCCGGAGGTTTGTCCCATGAGCACTATCGAAACCCGTCTTGCCGAACTGGGGGTGACCCTGCCCGACGCGCCGGCGCCCGCCGCCAACTATGTGCCCTTCGTGCAAGTGGGCGATCTGGTCCATATCTCGGGCCAGATCTCGAACGAGGACGGCACGCTCATCACTGGCAAGCTGGGCGACACGATGACGACCGAGGAGGGCGCGGCAGCGGCCAAGACCTGTGCGATCGCGCTTCTGGCCCAGGTCAAGGCAGCCTGCGGCGGCGATCTGGATCGTCTGGTGCGGGTGGTCAAGCTGGTGGGCTTCGTCAACTCTACCGTCGATTTCACCGAACAGCCCAAGGTCGTGAATGGCGCATCCGACTTTATGGTCGAGGCGCTGGGCGACAAGGGCCGCCATGCGCGCTCTGCCGTCTCCGCCGCAAGCCTGCCACTGGGCGTAGCGGTCGAGATCGAAGGCATCTTCCAGATCGCATGATCCCGCTGCCGCGTGATTTCCTGACCCGGCCCATCGCCCATCGTGCATTGCATGATCGCGCGTCGGGCCGGCCCGAGAACAGCCGCGCCGCGGTGCGGGCTGCGGTCACGGCGGGCTATGGCATCGAGATCGACCTGCAGCTGTCCGCGGACGGGCGGGCGATGGTTTTTCACGACTACGATCTGGGGCGGCTGACAGTCGCACGCGGACCCGTGCGCCAGCGCAGCGCGGCCGAGTTGGGCGCGATCCGGCTCACCGATGCCAATGACGGCATTCCAACCCTCGAAGAAGTGCTGGAGATCGTCGGTGGCCGCGTGCCCCTGCTGGTCGAGATCAAGGACCAGGATGGTGCACTGGGTCCCGATGTGGGCCCGCTGGAAAAGGCCACCGCGCATGCGCTGACGGGCTACACCGGTCCCGTTGCGCTCATGTCCTTCAACCCGTATGCGGTGGCCGCCATGGCCGAGCTTTTGCCCGACATGCCGCGCGGCCTGACCACCTGCGATTTCAACGCCACCGACTGGTCGCTCGTGCCCGAAGCCACGCGCGCCCGGCTGCGGGGTATTCCCGATGCCGGGCGTGTTGGCGCCAGCTTTATCAGCCACCATTGGGCGGACCTCTCCGCAGATCCGGTGGCAGCGATGCAGGACAAGGGTCTTGCCGTGCTTTGCTGGACCATCCGCACGCCCGAGGAAGAGGCCACCGCACGCCGGATCGCGCAGAATGTGACCTTCGAAGGCTACCTGCCCTCGCTTCCCGCTTGAAGCGCGCCGCACCGGGGCCAGATATGGCGCAGGAGGCCCAAGTGCGCGACGCCATCATCGAAATTCAGGTGCTCGACAGCCTGTCGCAGATCGACGCGACGGACTGGGATGCCTGCGCCTGCCCAGAGACGGCCGATGGCGGCCCGCCCATGGACCCGTTCACCACGCACCGCTTTCTCAAGGCACTGGAAGACAGCGGATCGGTCGGCCCCGGTACAGGATGGGAGCCGCATTACCTGGTCGCACGCAAGGATGGCGGAGTGATCGGGGTCGCGCCGCTTTATGCAAAGAGCCACAGCCAGGGCGAATACATCTTCGATCACAACTGGGCCCATGCCTACGAACGTGCGGGCGGGCGCTATTACCCCAAGCTGCAGATCGCCGTGCCCTTCACCCCCGCCACCGGCCGCCGGTTCCTGACCCGCCCGGGCCACGAGGCCGAGGGGCGCGCGGCGCTCACGCGCGGTGCGCTGCAACTGGCGGCCGAGAACAACGTGTCGTCGGTGCATATAACCTTTTGCACGGAGGACGAGGCCGAGGCAGGGCAGCGGCAAGGGATGCTTTATCGAAAGACCCAGCAATTCCACTGGGTGAATGACGGATACGCCAGCATTGACGATTTTCTGGCCACCCTGTCGTCGCGCAAGCGCAAGAACATCCGCAAGGAACGGGAAAAGGCCAATGCCTTTGGCGGCACCATTCGCACCCTGACCGGTGACGAGATCCAGCCGCGCCACTGGGACGCGTTCTGGGTCTTCTACCAGGACACCGGCGCCCGGAAATGGGGCACACCCTACCTGACGCGGGCGTTCTTCGACATCGCCCACGAGGTGCTGCGCGATGACGTGGCGTTGGTCCTGGCCGAGCGTGACGGGCACGAGGTGGCGGGCGCACTAAATTTCATCGGGCGTGACGTGCTCTTTGGCCGGTATTGGGGCTGTGTCGAGGATCACCCCTGTCTGCATTTCGAGGCGTGTTATTATCGCGCCATCGACTTTGCCATCGCGCGCGGACAGAAACGGGTCGAGGCGGGCGCGCAGGGCGCACACAAGCTGGCCCGCGGCTACCTACCGGCGCCGACCCATTCCCTGCACTGGGTGGCCGATCCGGGGTTCTCCGACGCGATCGCCCGCTACCTGGAAGAGGAAACCGCCGCCATAGACGAGGAAATCGAGGTTCTGACCGACTATGGTCCGTTCCGAAAAGCACATGTGGAGGAACAGGAATGACCGAACTGCTGAGCGATACCGCCCGCAAGACCGTGCTGGAGCCGCTGTTTCAAAGCGGCTGGGCCATGGCCGAAGGGCGCGATGCCATCGAGAAGACCTTTGAATTCGAGGATTTCACCGAGGCCTTCGCCTGGATGACCCGCGCCGCAATGTATGCGGAGAAATGGAACCACCACCCCGAATGGTTCAACGTCTACAAGACGGTCAAGGTCACGCTCACCACCCATGATGTGGGCGGCGTGTCGTCACTTGATGCCAAGCTGGCCCGAAAGATGGATCACCTTTAAGCCAGAGGCTGTGCGGCGGGGCCATGAAGCCCCGCCCAAGGCCGTCAGATCGCGGCCAGCATCGCCTCGCCGCCGGTCGCCTCGCAGGTGCCGGGGCTTTCTTCGATATGCAGCACCTTCACGACGCCGTCCTCGGCATAAAGGGCAAAGCGCTTGGACCGTTCGATCAGCCCGACGGGCGGCGCGGAAAAGGCCATGCCGATCGCATTGGTGAACGCGCTTTCGGGATCGCCCAGCATGGTGATCCCGGCCTCGCCCGCGCCGGTGGTGTCCGACCAGGCCTGCATCACGAAGGGGTCGTTGACCGAGATGCAGATGATCTCGTCGACGCCCTTGGCGTCGAACTCGGCCTTGGTGCGCATGAAGCTGGGCACATGGGCCGTGGTACAGGTGCCGGTAAAGGCACCCGGCACGCCGAAGATGATCACCTTGCGGCCCTTGATCTTGTCGTTCAGCTGGACCGCTGCGGGCCCGTCGCCCCCCATGGTCATTAAAGTGGCACCGGGCAGTGTGTCCCCTGTCTGGATCGGCATCGCGGCCTCCCTCCAATTGCGTTTCCGTGTGACCGGGATATAGGGTTGCGCCGGACAACACCAACAGCGCTGGAGAGTTTCATGGGCGATGTCGTCGTGATCGGGGCCGGGCAGGCCGGGGCATCCACCGTCGCGCGGCTGCGCGCCAAAGGGCATACGGGCAGGATCACCCTGATCGGGGAAGAGCCGGTGCCCCCCTACCAGCGCCCGCCGTTATCCAAGGCCTATCTGCTGGGCGAAATGGCCGAAGAACGGCTCTATCTCCGCCCGGAAAGCTTCTATGCCGAGAATGGGATCGAGCTGCACACCGGCGAAACGGTGGTGGCCATCGACCGCACCGACAAGAAGGTGATCGCGGGCGGCACCTCGGTACCCTATGACGATCTGGTGCTCTGTACCGGGTCGGTCCCCCGCCGTCTGCCAGGCGCCATCGGCGGAGAGCTGGCGGGCGTGCATGTCGTCCGGACCCTGCGTCATGTCGACCAGATGGCCCCCGCCTGCACCGAAGGCGCGCGTGTTCTGGTCGTGGGTGGGGGCTATATCGGGCTCGAAGCGGCGGCGGTCTGTGCCAAGCTGGGGATGCAGGTCACGCTGGTGGAGATGGCCGACCGCATCCTTCAGCGCGTCGCGGCGCCCGAGACCTCGGACTACTTCCGCGACTTGCACCGATCCCATGGCGTCGATCTGCGCGAGGGCGTGGGCCTCGAGACGCTGTTGGGCGACACGCGCGTGACCGGCGCGCGTTTGACCGACGGCACCGAGCTTGATCTGGACATGGTGATCGTGGGCATCGGCATCTCGCCCGCCACCAGCCTGGCCGAGGCCGCGGGCATTGTCATCGACAACGGCATCGCGGTCGATGCGCAGGGCCGCACCTCGGACCCGTCGATCTGGGCTGCGGGCGATTGCGCATCGCTGCCCTACAAGGGTGTCCGCATCCGGCTGGAAAGCGTGCAGAACGCCATCGACCAGGCAGAATGCGTGGCCGACAACATCCTTGGCGCGGATCGCGATTATGATCCCAAGCCCTGGTTCTGGTCCGATCAGTATGACGTGAAACTGCAGATCGCCGGTCTGAACCTCGGTTATGACCGGATCGTTGTCCGCGACGGGGGCGAGGCGCGATCGCATTTCTACTATACCGGAGACAGGTTGCTTGCGGTGGACAGCATGAACGACCCGCGCGCCTACATGGTCGGCAAGCGCCTGATCGAGGCGGGCAAATCGGCTGATCCGGCCGTGCTGGCCGATGCGTCGGCCGACCTGAAACCGCTTCTCAAAGCGTGAGGATCGTCGGCGGGCGCTTTCGGGGCCACGCCCTGGCCGCTGTGGGCAAGGGCGATGCCGGGGCCCATCTGCGCCCCACGACGGACCGTGTGCGCGAAAGCCTGTTCAACATCCTCATGGGTGGCCGCTTCGGAGACCCGATCACCGGCGCGCGGGTGCTCGACCTTTTCGCTGGCACCGGCGCCCTCGGGCTCGAGGCGATGTCGAGAGGTGCGGACCATGTGACCTTTGTCGATGACGGGCGCGCGGCACAGTCTCTGATCCAGCAGAACACGCGGATTTGCCGGGCACAGTCAGAGACGCGGTTGATCCGTCGCGATGCACGCAAACTGCCCGGGAATGATGCAGAACCTTGTGATCTGATCTTTCTCGATCCGCCCTATGGTAAGGCGTTGGGCGAGGCCGCACTTGCCACCGCCGAAACGGGTGGGTGGCTCGCGCCCGGCGCCCTGATCGTGTGGGAGGACAGCGCGCCAATCACGGTGCCCGATGGCTTTGCCGCTTTGGACAGCCGCCGTTACGGGGACACGACGATCACGCTGCTGGAATATGATCCGGACTAGCCCAGGAGCGGCGGTTTCGGCGGAAGGCAAACACCCAGCTCGGCCCGCCATTCGGTGCCGTAGGGGCAGCCCAGCGGCCCCTGGTCGTCATAAGGACACATGCCGTTCCCCAGAACAGGCGCGGCAAGCCAGAACAGGGCCAGAATGCCGGCCGCACAGCGTGACTTTATCGGCATACCGATCCCTCCTGCGCGCAATGTTGCCTGAAAGGCTAGCGAGCCATTGGCACAAGGCAAGATGGAAGGCTGTTTTTGGCGACCCCGGCAGGATTCGAACCTGCATCCTGCCCCTTAGGAGGGGGCTGCTCTATCCAGTTGAGCCACGGGGCCACGCCTGTCTTTCATAGCGGTGTTTTCCCGCCATGTCAGCCGCTTGAGGCCGCAGCCGTCGCGGTTCTGGGCATTGCGCAGCGAAGCCGCTTCGCGCTAGGTTTTCCACAGCCTGAGCGAAAGGACCCTCCCCTTGGCCAACACCGACAAACGCCCCCTGACCCTGCGCGACGTGTCAGAGGCGTCCGGCGTGTCCGAGATGACCGTAAGCCGCGTGTTGCGCAACCGGGGCGACGTGTCCGCCGCGACCCGTGATCGGGTGCTCGAGGCCGCGAAGAAACTGGGCTACGTGCCCAACAAGATCGCGGGCGCGCTGGCCAGCCAGCGGGTGAACCTGGTCGCGGTCATCATCCCGTCCATGTCCAACATGGTGTTTCCCGAGGTCATGACCGGGATCAGTCACGTGCTCGAGGAAACCGACCTTCAACCGGTTGTGGGCGTCACCGACTATTCCCCGGAAAAGGAAGAGCGCGTTCTCTACGAGATGCTGTCGTGGCGGCCATCGGGCGTGATCATTGCGGGGCTTGAACACTCCGATGCCGCCCAGGCAATGTTGCAGGCGGCAGGTATTCCCGTGGTCGAGATCATGGATGTGGACGGCACGCCCGTCGATGCGATGATCGGCATCAGCCACCGGCGCGCAGGCCGGGTGATGGCGCAGGAGATCCTGAAACAAGGGTATCGCCGCATCGGCTTTTTGGGCACCAAGATGCCGCTCGATCATCGCGCTCGCAAACGCTTCGAAGGCCTGACCGAGGCCCTGGCCAAGGCCGGGGTCGAGGTCGCGGACCAGGAGTTCTACTCGGGCGGCTCCGCGCTTGCCAAGGGTCGCGAGATGACCGAGGCAATGCTGGCGCGTACGCCAGATCTCGATTTTCTGTATTATTCGAACGACATGATCGGGGCGGGCGGGCTGCTTTACCTGCTGGAAAAAGGGTATGATATCCCCCGCCAGATCGGCCTTGCGGGCTTCAACGGGGTTGAGCTTTTGCAAGGCCTGCCGCGGCAACTTGCCACGATGGATGCCTGCCGTGCGGATATCGGGCGGATGGCCGCAGAGGTCATCGTGAAACTGACCGAAGATCCCGAGGCCGAGGTCGATCGCCGGATCGAACTGACCCCGCGGATCAGCCACGGGGACACGTTGCTGCGCCGCTAGGGCCTGGTACCGGGCCGCTCGCCATACTGTGGTGAAAATGGTCGGAGTGAGAGGATTCGAACCTCCGGCCCCTGCCTCCCGAAGACAGTGCTCTACCAGGCTGAGCTACACTCCGACCGTGGCGCGCGGGATAGCCTGTGCGCTGCGCTTTGGCAAGTCCCTCATTGGTGGTCGGGCGCGACCTTGGGATCGTTGGGCAGACGCGCGTAGGTGCCTGTGTTGATACGGCCGCGGGCCCGCAGGACAGGGCGGGTCGTCGAGGCTCCGGGCTGCTGTTCGCGGAGCACGATGTAAAGACCCGAACCGATGATGATGGCCGCCCCGAGAGCTGTCCCGAGGTCGAGGCGTTCGTCGAAGAACAGTGCCCCGTACAGCGCAGCCCACAGGATCTGCGAATACTGCATAGGGGCCACGACCCCGGCCTCGCCGGCCTTGTAAGCCCAGATCACCATCAGACCGGCCGAGAACGCCATGACGGCCAATGCGGCCAGACCCAGAAGATGGGTGATGGGCATGGGTTCGTAGACGAAGGGCAAAAGCGCGCCCATGATCGCGAAATTGGCCAGTAACGGATAGAGCATCAGCACGACATTGCGTTCGTCCGGGCCGATCTTGCGCACGATGATCGAGGCAAAGGCGCTGCCCACCGCCGCCCCCAGTGCCGCAAGGTGACCGAGCGAAAGATCTGCCGTGCCCGGACGCAGCACGACGATGACCCCGGCCAATCCCACGATCACCGCGATCCAGCGCCGAAGGCGCACCCGCTCCCCCAGGATCGGAATCGACAGCACTGTGATCAGAAGCGGTGTGGCGAACAGGATCGCGTAGACCTGCGCCAACGGAAGGGTCGAGAAGGCGTAGAAGGCTGCCGTTGCAGTCACGACGATGGACAACGTCCTGAGTGTCACCCACCAAGGATGGACCGGGCGCAGATGACCCGGCTCCGCATCGCCGATCAGCATCACCGAAACCAGCGGGAAGCCGAACAGCACGCTGAAGAATACGATCTGGAAGGGGCTGTAGGACGCGCCCAGGAACTTGACGATCACGTCATGGGCCGCGAACACACCGAATGCCGCCAGGGCGAGAAGCGCGCCTTTCAGGTTTCCGCTCATGTGTGACTGTCCCGTTCCATTTGTTAGCGATACCACCAGCCGGTCGCGCCCATGGCAAGGGGGGCACAAGAAAAAAGGGTCCAGCCAGGCCGGACCCTTTGCACCGAACCGAGACGCGTGTGTCAGAGGCTCGCGTCAAGCGCCGCCAGAACCGCGTCGCCCATCTGCGAGGTGGTCGCGGGCGTCGCCCCTTCGACATTCAACAGGTCCGCGGTGCGCACGCCGTCGGCCAGCACCTGTTCCACGGCTTCTTCCAGCCGGGTCGCCTCGTCGCCCAGGTCGAAGGAATAGCGCAGCGCCATGGCAAGGCTCAGGATGCAGGCGCAGGGGTTGGCCTTGCCCTGACCGGCGATGTCGGGCGCCGAACCATGGACGGGCTCGTACAGCGCCTTGGGCCGGCCGTTCTCCATCGGCTTGCCCAGAGAGGCCGAAGGCAGCATGCCGAGCGACCCGGTCAGCATCGCGGCAAGGTCCGACAAGAGATCGCCAAAGAGGTTGTCGGTCACGATCACATCGAACTGCTTGGGCCAGCGGGTCAGCTGCATCGCGCCCGCGTCGGCATACATGTGGCTCAGTTCGACCTCGGGATAATCCTTGCCCACCTCGGTCACGACCTCGCGCCACAGGATGCCCGATTCCATGACATTGGCCTTTTCCATGGAACAGAGCTTCTTGTTGCGCTTCATCGCCAGGTCGAAGGCTGAACGGGCGACGCGGTCGATCTCGCTTTCGGTATAGCGCTGGGTGTTGATGCCCACGCGTTCGTTGCCCTCTTCGATGATCCCGCGCGGTTCGCCGAAATAGACGCCGCTTGTCAGTTCGCGCACGATCATGATGTCGAGCCCCGACACCACGTCCTTTTTGAGCGAGCTGAAATCGGAGAGTGCGTCAAAGCACTGTGCCGGGCGCAGGTTGGCGAACAGGTCCATTTCCTTGCGCAGGCGCAGAAGACCACGTTCGGGCTTCACGCTGAAATCGAGTGCGTCGTATTTCGGCCCGCCCACGGCGCCCAGCAGCACCGCGTCGACCTCTTGGGCCTTTGCCATCGTGTCGTCATGCAGCGGCGTGCCATGGGCATCGTAGGCCGCGCCGCCCACCAGATCCTCGCTCACGTCGAAACGGATGCCGCGCTTGGTTCCGAACCAGTCGATGATGCGCGACACCTCGGTCATGACCTCGGGGCCGATGCCGTCACCGGGGAGGATGAGAAGCGATGGGTTTGCCATGATGCACTGTCCTTTGGGCGATCTGTGATTGCAGGACGCCTACCCATTGCCGCGGGGGTGGTCAAGAAACCAGCGGGTCAAGGCCCTCGGCCAGGATGCGCCAGACACGCTTGATCCTGGGCGTGTGGTAAAGCTCCTCATGGGCCGCCAGCCAGACGGGCAGGCTGGGGATGTCCATGTCGGGCAGCACCTCTTCGATCTCGGGGTCGGCCCGGGCCACATCCGCCTGGCAAGAGCCGATACCGCAGCCCGCGCGCACCAGCGCCCAATAGACCGTCTGGTTGTCGCAGCGCGTGGTGAACCAGTCGCGATGGGCGGGCCAGCCCATCTGGCGCATGGTCTTCACGATCAGTTCGTTCCGGTCATAGCCGATGAGGTCATGGCGCAAGAGATCCTCGGGCTGCCCGGGCCGGCCCGCCCGGTCAAGGTAGCTGCGCGCGGCAAAGACCCCCATCTTCATCTCGCCAAGTTTGCGCGCGACGATGTCCAGCTGCGTGGGCCGGTACATGCGCACGGCGATATCCGCCTCGCGATAGAGCAGGTTTTCCGACGTGTCGCTGGGCACGAGGTCGATGCGGATCTCGGGCTCGAGCGTGCGTAGGCGCG
This sequence comes from uncultured Paracoccaceae bacterium, assembly GCA_913062865.1. Taxonomy (GTDB): domain Bacteria; phylum Pseudomonadota; class Alphaproteobacteria; order Rhodobacterales; family Rhodobacteraceae; genus CAJXWO01. Next base: position 64,402 of record CAJXWO010000003.1, read on the forward strand.
CCAGGATCGGCGGCAGCACATACTGCGACATGAACAGGCTCGAGGTGATGCGGATCGTCCCGTGCAGGCGCGTGTCGCGCCCGGCGGCGTTCAGCGCGATCTGGCGCATGGCGTCGCGCATCCGGTGCGCTGGCTCCAGCAGGGTTTCGCCCGTCTCGGTCAGGCGCAAGCCCTTGGGGTGGCGTTGGAACAGGGGCACGCCCAACAGCATTTCGAGCTCTTTGATCTGGCGGCCCATCGTGGGCTGGCTGGTGCCAAGCCGCCGTGCGCCTGCGGACAGCGACCCGGTCTCGGCCACCGCGAGAAAGGCGCGCACCAGCGCCCAGTCCATGTCCGACAGGCTGCTGTCCATTCATTCATGAATACATGTTGCCAAAGATTCGGCAATTCCGATGCAAGCGCTCTGCACCTACGTTGACCCAAGACGTTGAAACGGAGACCGAACATGACGCAAACCGCCCTGATCCTTGGCGCCAACGGCCGCTTTGGTGGCCACGCCGCGCGGGCGTTTGATGCCGCCGGATGGACCGTGCGCCGCTTTGATCGCAAGACCGATACGCTCGACCGTGCGGCCGAGGGTGTCGATGTGATCGTGAACGCCTGGAACCCTCTTTACAGCCAGTGGCCCTCGCAGTTGCCGGGGCAGCACGCGGATGTGCGGCGCGTCGCGCTTCAGCAGGATGCGACCGTGATCGTTCCCGGCAATGTCTATGTCTTCGGGCCGGGCAATGGCGGCACCTGGAGCGCCGACACACCGCACAAGGCGCAGAACACCCTGGGCCGCCTGCGGCGCGAGATGGAGGCGGCCTATCGAGACGAGGGGGTCAAAACCATCCTGTTGCGCTGCGGCGATTTCCTGGACGATGCGCCCTCGGGCAACTGGTTCGACAAGGTGATGGCACCGGGTCTGCCCAGCGGGCGGCTGGTCTATCCGGGGCGCACCGATGCGGACCACGCATGGGCTTACCTGCCCGACGCGACCCGTGCTGCGCAGGCGCTGGCCGAGATACGGGCCGACTTGCCGCACTTCGCCGACATTCCCTTTTCCCGGCTACACGCTGACCGGGGCTGCGCTGGCGCAGGCGCTGGGCGCGGTCATGGGGCGGGCCGTCACGGCCCGACCCTTCAACTGGCGGATGCTGTGGTTTGCCCAGCCCTTCTGGCCCGAGGCGCGGTACCTGCGCGAGATGCGCTATCTGTGGGACATGCCGCATCGCCTGGATGGGGCGATGTTCGACAGCCTCTTACCGGGGTTCCGCCACACCGACCTGTCCGAGGCGCTGGCCGCCGCCACGGCGCATCTGCGCTAGTTCTCCAGGTCCACCCAGACCAGGCGGTGGCGGCTGGCGGTCGTCACCGTATCCGCCAAGGGGTCGCCGGGGTCGGGCCAAAACACGCCGCTCTCCACAACGTGCAGGTTGGCCGAGGGCAGAACGTAATCCACCCGCAGGTTGCCCGGATCGGGCTCAGGCCAATCTGCGGTGTCCTGTCCGGACGGACCGGATTGTGTCGGATCGGCTGCAGCAGCCCCGCCGGCAGAGCTGGGCGCGGGATCCTGCAGGCGGAGATCGGACAGCAAACTGCGCATCGCCTCAGGGTATCCGGCGCCATCCACCGGGTCGAGATTGGCATTGCCGAGGATTACGAAGGGCCCCGACGGCGCGGCGGCAAGCGAACCGTCCAGAACCAGCTGCCATAGCCGCAGCTCGTCACGGTTTCGCAGACCGTTGCGGTCCTCGGGGCCGTCAAAGACCGGCGTGGTGGCGTAAAAGGCCATCAGAGTCACGAGGCCGTTGGGCGTGTCGACCGGCACCATCCAGTGGCCTGTGGTCGAGAGCGGCAGCAGCTCGAGCGCGTTATCGGCATAAAAGGATGTGCCGTCGGGCAGCACAGGCAGCGTTGCGCCCGGCAGATCGCGCCACAACAGCCCGCTCAGATCCATGACGCCTGTCGCTTCCACCGGGTACATGGACAAAAGCGCCATTCCGGCCTGACCGGCGAATTCCCCGTATCCCAGCGCGTCATCCGGCCCGCCCAAGAGCCCGTCGCGATTCAGGTCCAGCCCGCTGGGCACCCCGCGATTGGGGGGTAGGGCAAAGAGGTGCGGGTAGGCGGGCCCGCCCTCTGCCGCGATCCGGTCGCGCAGGGCGGTCAGGGCCAAACGCCCAGCATCATAATCGAACCCGGTCAAGAGGAGGATATCGGGAGCGGCCGTTGCGATTACCTTGGCGACAGCCCGGGATTGGTCGTCCTCGCCGGTAATGTCCCGCAAAAGCAGGCCGGGCCCGTCACGGGACAGTTCCGTGTGATAGGTGGCGATGCGCAGGGTGTCGGCAGTGGCGGCCGTGGCGATCACCACGGCCCACAGCGCCGCGATCAGGCGTGCGCCAGCCCCTCGGCCTGGGCATAGGCGCGGCGGCGCTTTTCTTCGATCATGTCCGCGATCTTGCCCATCGCGATGCCGCGCATGATCATGCTTGCGGGAAGAAAGGCCCATGCGCTCATCATCCAGATCAGGGTCAGCGGGTTCGCCATCGAAATCGGGTCTAGCAGATCCGAGGCTAACTTGACCAATGCCGGCATCACGAAGGGCAGCAGAACCCCGAGCGTGATATTGATGCGCGCGTCGAGCTTGAGCCGCTGAACCACGTCGCCGCCGGCGGTCGGATCGAAGAGCGGCAGGTTGACCCAAACATTGAAAGCGCCATTGCGCGCGGGCCAGTCAAAGATCCGGACCATGGTCACGAAGCCGATCATCGCAAGGAGCGATACCAGATAGGCCAGGCCGGCCGCCGTGCGCACGTCATAGAGCAGCTCGAAAGTGGCATCGGCGGGCATCATCAGAACGACAAGCCGCACCGGCGAATAGGGAAAGTCGATCGCATCGCCGACAATCGTGCCAATCACCGTGAGCATTTCAGTCAGGGCCGTCGGCTCGACCTTGCCACGGGCAATCGCGGTCAGGCTGAAAACTGTAAAGAACAATGCCACAAAGCGCAGGCGGTTGAACGGGGGGGCGCTGCGAAACTCCACGATCGACGGATAGGCGCTGTTGTATTCCACGAAGGTCATGATCGCGGCGAGGATCGCGACGATGAACACGATCTGCGCCGAGTCGGATTCCACCGAGGGCAACAGAAGCGCCGGTGTCGCGATCAACACCGCGCGCACACCTGCGCTGGCAAGTTGTCCGATCACTGCTCTGTCCTCTCAAACTGGACGCGCGCGATTACGTGCCGCGCGCATGTTCCCGCTTGAAACCGCCGATTGTGGCGCTCTGCCTCAGGTTTGCCCAACTTTTGCCCCTTTCCCTGCGGTGGCTCAAGTACTGTGGGTAATTGACTTCATCTTTGGGGCAAAATCAGGGAAAGACTGGTGCGGGAATGCATCATTCTTAAAGCGAAAAGGGGCCAAAAGGGCCCCTTTTTCAATATCTTGTAGTTAAGTCTTAATCAGACCCAAGGGCGTGCCTGCGCCGCCTGACCTTCGAAACTGTCGATCGCGGGCGCCTTTTCCATGGTCAGCCCAATATCGTCCAGCCCTTCGAGAAGGCAGCGTTTGCGAAAGGGTTCGACTTCGAACGGGATCACCTGCCCGTCGGACGTGGTGATCTCTTGTGCTTCCAGGTCGATGGTCATCCGGGCATTCGCGCCCTTTTCGGCATCGGCCATCAGAAGGTCCACCTGCTCTTGCGGCAGGGCGATAGGCAGGATGCCGTTCTTGAAGCAGTTGTTGAAAAAGATGTCGGCAAAGCTGGGCGCGATCACGCAGCGGATGCCAAAATCCTTGATCGCCCAGGGCGCGTGTTCGCGCGACGAACCGCAGCCGAAATTGTCGCCAGCGACCAGGATCTGCGTCTCGCGGTACTGCGGCTTGTTCAGGACGAAATCGGGGATCTCGTTGCCCTGGTCGTCATACCGCATCTCGTCGAAGAGATTCACGCCAAGCCCCGACCGCTTGATCGTTTTCAGGAACTGCTTGGGGATGATCATGTCGGTGTCGATGTTGATCAGCGGCAGGGGCGCCGCGATACCGGTCAGTTTTTCGAACTTGTCCATATCCGGATCCTTGTAGGGTGCCCCGTCGTGGGGGCGCGTTTCCATGAGACCTGCGGGCCGCGCGTCTGCGGCCCGCCCTGCCGTTCAGCCGGCCAGCGAGCGCACATCGGTCAGCCGCCCGGTCACTGCCGCGGCGGCGGCCATGGCGGGTGACATCAGGTGGGTGCGTCCGCCCCGGCCCTGACGGCCTTCGAAGTTGCGGTTCGACGTGGCCGCGCAGCGTTCGCCGGGGGCAAGCTGGTCGGGGTTCATGGCCAGGCACATCGAACAGCCTGCCAGCCGCCATTCAAAACCCGCCTCTTTGAAGATATCGGCCAGTCCTTCCTCCTCAGCCTGGGCACGCACAAGGCCCGAGCCGGGCACGACCATGGCGCGCTTCACCTTGATCTTCTTGCCCTTCAGGATCTCAGCCGCGGCGCGCAGATCCTCGATCCGGCCATTGGTGCAGGAGCCGATAAAGACGGTGTCGATCTCGATCTCGCTCAGCGGCGTGCCAGGGGTCAGGCCCATATAATCGAGCGAACGCTGCGCCGCGCCGACCTTGCCGCCCTCGAAATCGTCGGGAGCGGGTACGGTGGCGGTGATGGGCAGGGCATCTTCGGGCGAGGTGCCCCAGGTGACCGTGGGCGCGATGCTTTCGCCTTCGATGGTGATGACCTTGTCCCACTGGGCGTCGTCATCGGAATAGAGCGTCTTCCACCAGGCCAGAGCGGCCTCCCACTGGGCGCCCTTGGGCGCGTGGGGCCGACCTTTGACATATTCGAAGGTGGTCTCGTCCGGCGCGATCAGGCCTGCGCGGGCGCCGCCCTCGATCGCCATGTTGCAGATGGTCATCCGGCCTTCCATCGACAGGGTGCGGATGGCTTCGCCGCAATACTCGATCACATAGCCGGTGCCGCCCGCGGTGCCGGTTTCGGCGATGATGCGCAGTACGATGTCTTTGGCTGTCACCCCGGGCATGAGCTGGCCCGTGATCTCGACCTTCATGTTCTTGGACTTTTTCTGGATCAGCGTCTGGGTGGCCAGCACATGCTCGACTTCCGAGGTGCCGATGCCGTGCGCCAGCGCGCCAAAGGCCCCATGGGTCGCGGTGTGGCTGTCGCCGCACACGACGGTCATGCCCGGCAGGGTCCAGCCCTGTTCGGGGCCAACGATATGCACGATGCCCTGGCGGATATCCGTCACCGGGTAATAGTGAATCCCGAAATCCTTGGCGTTCTGGTCCAGTGCCGCGACCTGAATGCGGCTGTCCTCGGGCATCAGGTCGGGGTTCTCGCGACCCGCTGTGGTGGGCACGTTATGGTCCGGCACGGCAATGGTTTTTTCCGGGGCGCGCACCTTGCGCCCGGCCATGCGCAGACCCTCGAAGGCCTGGGGGCTTGTCACCTCGTGGACAAGGTGGCGGTCGATATACAGAAGGCAGGTGCCATCTTCGGCTTCGTGAACCAGGTGGGCATCCCAGATTTTGTCATAGAGCGTCTTGGGGGACATGGGTCCTCTCCCGTGAAGTGAAGTCAGATTGTCGGGGCGAATGCATCAATCCGGCACTTATAGCCGGGCCAGCACCGTGTGCGTGGCGCCATAGAACCGCTCGCTCAGGCGGGCGCGGTCATCGATGTTGAAAAGCGCGGTCATGGGCCGCAAATACAGCCTGATCCGGATTCTCGCAAGAGCAGGAGTGATCCGGTCGGGGCCGCGCGTCGTATCCTGTTTGTCTTTTCAGGAAACCTCACGATGCCAACGCTCAAGAAACTGCACTATCTTCTGATCGCTGCGATTGCCGCGATGGCCGTGACCGTTCACGCGCAGGCGGATATGTACAAGGGCTACGAAATGCCCCCCTTCGCTGTGGAGCACAGCGACGGACAATTCGAGATCCGGCGCTACGATCCGCATCTGGTGGCTGAGGTTGCCGTGACGGGCAACCGCGGCGCCGCCATTGGCACGGGCTTTCGGATCCTTGCCGATTACATCTATGGCGGCAATGCGCAGGCGCAGCGAGTCACCATGACCGTGCCGGTCACCCAGACCCGGGAATACGGCCATTGGACCGTGCGGTTCATGATGCCGGCGGCCTACGACAAGGATGCGCTGCCCAAGCCCAACAACGCCGCGATCCGGTTCATCGAAACCGCGCCGGAACGCCATGCTGTGATCCGGTTCAACGGCATCGCCGGGTCGGACACGCTGGCCAGCCGAGCCGACGATTTGATGGCCTATGTCGAAGCCGAGGGGCTGGAGCCGACCGGCAGCCCGCGCTTTCACTTTTACGACGACCCGTTCACCCTGCCTTGGAAGCGGCGCAACGAAGTGTCGATGCCGATCCGCTAGTTCTTTCGCATGCTGCTGGGCGCTCAGGCGGCGCGCATCTCGACAAGCGTGATCGCCTCGTAGGGCTTGAGAAGACGGTAGGACGCGTGCGTATGCTCCGGCAAGGTGGCCCGTCCGTAGCCGCTTAGAAGGCTCGCGGCCAGCTGAGCGGGCTTGCGACGCAGGCGCCCGATGTAGAGGCTTTCCAGCGAGGTTCCCGCGCAATTCAATGTTTCATGTGCCGGCAGCAAGGGCTGGCTGTAGCGGACCAGGGTCTGATCCGTCTCGTAAAGGGCGGCAGAGCCGGTGGCGAGGTGCCGCGCTGCGACCAGGACACCTTCGCGACCGAACAGGTATTCCACGTCCGACCCGCTCAGAAGCAGGCGCTGTTCGGGCGCGACGACGATATCTTCGGTCAGGCCGAAATAGGGCGCGCGCAGGCGGACGGGCCGGAAGCTGCCGCGCGCCGGAACGGTCCGGCCGGGCACGTCCAGAACGGGCTGAAGGCCGGAATGCAGCGTCTCGACCACGTCCCCCCGGCGCAGGCACCGCAGCGGCATGGTGCCCCGGGCCGTCCGGATCGGCGTTGCTTCCGTCATCGCGGGCATCGGTCCTACTGGTTCGATCTCGTCCGAGATGGCGAAATAGATCAGGTCCGCATCCACGCGGCGCAGGTCGGTCGGCCGCACCATCGCGCGCAAAAGGGCCAGCGGCAGCGGTGGCGGCGACTGCGCTTCGGCCAGGCTGACATAGCCCGACTCGGGCCGTTCCAGCGCCAGCCGACCGCACCGTGCCGGGGCGTCCCAGCTGTAGGTGATGCGCAGCACGTCCGCCCGGCCCACCGATGCGTCGCTAAGCGCCATGTGAAACAGATCGCGCCCCGGCTGCCCGGCAACCACGGCCACCCCGCCGCCCGGGATGGCCTGCACCGAAAAGGCAGCGGGCCACGGGCTTGCCTTGGAGCAGGACAAGAGTGTTTGGGGCCCGCCGTCCGGTGACAGGCGCGTTTCGATCAGGATCGACCCCCGCGCCAGGATCGCATCGGGATTGGGCGGAACCATGGGGCCCTCCGCCCCGATGCCCGATGCCGAGAAGGTGCTGCCATTGCGATCCGACAGGCCGATCCAGGTCATCCCGCGCACCCTCGGGTCATGCGGCTTGCACCAGCGAGGCGAGAAGCTCGGCTTCGTAGCGGCGAAGCGTGCGGCGCGCGGCGGGCCCGTAACCCGCACCCGTCTGCGGATCCAGTTCGGGGAAGAGCGCGCAGGTCTCGTCCAGCACGGCCTTGTCGAAGCTCTTGCTGGTTTGGGGGCCTGGCAGGAAGCTCTCGGTCGCCAGGCCCTCGGAAAAGACGACCTGATGGGCGTCGAACATGAGGTGCACGTAGGTGACCTCTCCGCCCACGTGCCGGGTCACGCTCGTGCCGTTGACCAGATCCCGCGCGGCGACCAGCACCTCGGTCTCGCCGAACAGAACCTCGGCAAGCGCATCCCGCACGAGCACACGGTGCAGGGGCGACAGCCACAGGGTACCATGGGTGCCGAAGGTATTTCGGGCGATGCGGATCGGCGCGAAACGGTCCACCGCCGCGACCGTGCGCCGTCCGATCCAGCGCAAGGGTTGCGGGCCGTTGTCTTGGGTCAGCACCATGTCGCCGGGCCTGAGGCGCTCAACGGGAATATCGCCCCGGTCGGTGCGGATATGCGTACCGGCCACGAAGCAGGGGATCGCGTTGACCTCGACGAAGGCGGAATCGCTGACTCCGTCCTCGTTCTCGATCGTGTAGGAAAAGTTGAACGTCTCGGTGTCGCCGTCCCCGGTCAGGGTAAACGTGCCGTTGGCGTTCAACGTCACGGTCTGCCCGGTGTTGAGCGTCACGCTGTACCCCGCACCGACGGCGATGCCGTTGATATGGGTGATGGTCAACGTGCCACCTGTGTCGTTCGCAAGCACATCCACCGTCTTGCTGCCCGAGGGGAAAAGGTTGGTGCTGTCGTCATTGGCGATCACGGCCTTCTGTACCGATCCGGCGGCGATCAGAACGTTGGTATCGTAACTTGTATCCACCACGTCGGCCACGCCGATGCGGATCGAGTTCTCGACACCCGGGACCACATCCATCTTCAACGTCATCGTGACGGTGAAGCCGTCCATCTCGGTGTTGTAGTCGTCATTCGTGTTGTCGATGAACAGATTCTGGTTGTCGGTCTGGTTCACATTGCCCGGGTCGACATCGCCGTCGCCCACATCGAGATCCACGAGCGATCCGTTGACCCAGACGGCGAACAGATCCTGGTAAACCGAGTTTGTGAATTCAGGGTATTCTTCGGAAGAAAAGACGAACTGCATCGACATCGTATCCCCGGTGGGGATGAAATCGACGTCCAGATAGGCCGCATCGTAGGTTCGCGCCCCCGCCGCATCGTTGAAATCCGACTGGTTGTTGCGTCCGCTGGTGTTGGTCAAGGTCGCGTTGCTCTGGTTCGAAGAGCCGCTGGAATTGGTGAAATCCCGTGCGTCGCCGTGGACAGGATGATGCCCTCGTCCCCAGGCACAACTCCGGGTGAGGTGCTGTCGCCGCCCGTGTACGTCGCCGAGGAGTCCCGGTCGCCCGTATAGCTGGCCCGGACGACGGTGACGCCTTCGCCGAAGATCGTCTGCGCCATCGTGTTGGCGTTGGCCCTGTCGTTGATCGAAAGCTCGGACGCTGCGACCATGCTCTGCCTCGTGTTGCTCTGGCAGATACACACGCGCGGACGCGAACCCGGTGAAGGGTGCGGTGGGTGTCCGTTGTGTTCGGGACGCCGGTGTTTTCACCGTGCGGCTCGACGACCTGCCTCAGGTTTATTTTGTTAACAAGTACCATGGCGGTCGCGCCCCGCAAACGCCTAAACCACGGTCGCGGACAAATAAACGCCACATTTCGGGATATTGCGGCCCTCAGGACACCGGCCATGGGGCCGTGGACCCGGGCGGGCGGCTGGTGAATTGCCTCTGTCAGTACCATCCGCTAGGCAAGACCCAGCCAACCCGCAGGAGCATCGCCATGTCGACAGACCCCGTGAAACTGACCCAGGACCTGATCCGCTGCCCGTCGGTCACCCCGGAAGAGGGCGGTGCGCTGGTCTTGCTGCAAGAGCTGCTCGAGCGCGCGGGCTTCGACTGCCAGCGTGCAGACCGCGGCGAGGTATCGAACCTTTTCGCCCGCTGGGGCGACAAGGGCCATGCGCGGAGTTTCGGGTTCAACGGGCATACCGACGTGGTGCCGGTGGGGGAAGAGGCCGCCTGGACCCGCCCGCCCTTTGGCGGAGAGATCCATGATGGCATCCTCTATGGCCGGGGCGCCACCGACATGAAATCGGGCGTGGCCGCCTTTGCCGCGGCGGCGGTCGATTTCGTCACCGAAACACCCCCAGACGGCGCGGTTGTCCTGGCGATCACCGGCGACGAAGAGGGCGTGTCGATCGACGGGACCCTTGCGCTTCTGGATTTTATGGCGGAGGCGGGCGAGCGGATGAGCGCCTGCATCGTGGGCGAGCCCACCTGTCCCGAAAAGATGGGCGAGATGATCAAGATCGGGCGGCGCGGGTCGATGTCGGCCTGGATCACTGTGGTCGGCAAGCAGGGCCATTCCGCCTACCCGCATCGCGCCAACAACCCGCTTCATGCGATGGCACGGCTGATGGACCGCCTGGCCAGTCACGAGCTTGACCGGGGCACCGACCATTTCGATCCCTCGAGCCTCGCCGTCGTGAACATCGACACCGGCAACAGCGCGACCAACGTCATTCCCGCCCGCTGCACCGGCGCGGTGAACATCCGCTTCAACGACATCCATACCGGCGCCAGCCTGTCGGACTGGCTGCGGGCCGAGGCTGACCGGATCGAGGCGGAAACCGGCGTTACCGTCGAGATGGAGATCAAGATCTCGGGCGAGGCCTTCCTGACTCCGCCGGGCCCGCTGTCAGATCTCGTCGCCCGCGCGGTCGAGGCGGAAACCGGCGTGACAACGGTCCTGTCCACCACGGGGGGCACCTCTGACGCGCGTTTCGTCAAGGATCACTGCCCGGTGGTCGAATTCGGACTGGTGGGCGAGACCATGCACCAGGTGGACGAATGCGTGCCGGTAGAGCAGATCACCCAGCTCAAGGCGGTCTATGCCCGCATCCTGCGCGACTATTTCGCCTGAATGTCCCATTTCGCGGCCAATGACGCTTTGCGCGTGACCATCGCGCGTCGGTCTGGCATCACATGGATGACCTGACCGAAACAGGAGAGACGGCGTGGTTTTCGAGGTTTTCGCCATCACCTCGGCCTTTCTCTGCGGATTGGCGGTGCGGCCCTTCGGCCTGCCGCCCCTAGTCGGGTTTCTGGCCGCCGGGTTCCTGATCAATGCCATCGGCCCACGCTTCGGCATGCCGCAGGAGACCGGGCCGATCCTGGTGTACCTGGCCGATCTGGGTGTGCTGCTGCTTCTCTTCACCGTCGGGCTCAAGCTGAAGCTGCGCCAGATCGGCGAACCTCAGGTGGTGGGCGGGGCGCTCTTGCATTTCGCGCTGTCGGTGGCGGTCTTCACCCCCATTGCACGCTTTCTTTTTGCGCCCGACTGGACCGCAGCGGTTCTGATCGGGATCGCGGTCGCGTTTTCCTCTACCGTGCTGGCCGCCAAGATGCTCGAGGCCAAGCGCGAGCTGGGCAGTTTCCATGGCCGTACCGCGATCGGCATACTGATCGTGCAGGATATCATCGCGCTGGTGGTGCTGGCTGGCTTTTCCGGCAAGGTGCCGGGGCCCTGGGCGCTTCTGATCTTCGCGACACCGCTTTTGCGGCCGCTTCTCTACAAGCTGATCGACTGGGCCGGTCATGATGAGGTGCTGGTGCTGACCGGCATGGCGCTGGCGCTGGTGCTGGGCGGCGTGGGGTTCGAAATGATCGGCCTCAAGGGCGAGATCGGCGCGCTGGTCATGGGGCTCTTGCTGTCGAACCACCCCCGCGCGGGGGAGTTGTCCGAGTCGCTCTGGGCGCTCAAGGAAGTGTTCCTGGTGGGCTTTTTCCTGTCCATCGGCATGTCCGGTCTGCCTGATATGGACGCGCTGATCTTCGCGGTCATCATGGGCGTGCTGTTGCCGCTCAAGGGGATCGCCTTTTTCTTCCTCTTGATCGCGTTCAACATCAGCGCGCGCACGGCCTTCCTGTCGTCGCTGTCGCTCACCGCCTATAGCGAGTTCGGCCTGATCGTTGCCGCGGGCATCCCTGCGGCGAACCCTTATCTTGTCCCGCTGGCGATCGCGGTGTCGGTGTCCTTCCTCGTGGCAGCACCACTTAATCGGCTGGCGCATCCGCTGTTCGAGCGTTTCGAGACGCCGCTGAAACGCTGGGAGCGGAAGATGCCCCATCGCGATGAGCAACCGACCGATCTGGGCGATGCCGAGGTGCTGATTTTCGGCATGGGCCGCACCGGCACTGCCGCCTACGAATCCGTCCAGAACGAGGGGCTGCGCCCTGTCGGTCTCGACGCTGACACCTACAAGGCCAAGGCCCATGCAGAGGCCGGGCGACACGTTGTCTTTGCCGATGCGGAAGACAGCAATTTCTGGTCCGGCGTGACCTTGTCGGGCATCCGCGCCGTGATCCTAGCCATGGACGACCTCGAGGCCAAGCTGATCGCCGCCCGTACCCTGCGACGCAAGGGCTTTACCGGCCCCATCGTCAGCCACGCGCTGTTCGAAGAGCACGTCGCCCTGATTTCCGAGGCCGGGGCCGATGAAACCTATCTGACCATGCGCGAGGCCGGTCGCAGCCTGGCCGACCGCGCGGTCGAGGTGCTGCGACCGGAAGAGGCCTGAGGCCAAGGGCCCTGTTCCATCGCGTGCGGATGCGCTTTCCCGCATGACGCCGCGCGGCGCCCGTGCTACCTGTCGGCCATGTCCGACATGCCCACCAAAGCCCAGATCCTCGACTGGATCGAAGCCAACCCGACCCTGACCTCGAAACGCGACATCGCCAAGGCCTTTGGGGTCAAGGGTGCGGCGCGGATCGACCTCAAGCGCCTTCTGAAAGAGCTCGAGGATGAGGGACATCTGGAAAAGCGGAAAAAGACCTATCGCGATCCCGACAGCCTGCCGCCGGTCAGCGTGTTGCAAGTGCTGCCGGCCGACGACGATGGCGATCTGTTTGCCAAGCCGCTGGAGTGGCATGGCGAGGGGGTGGAGCCCACTGTGCTGCTTATCCCGCGTGCCAGCGATCCGGCGCTGGGCGAGGGCGACCGCATCCTGGCCCGCCTGACCCGGGTCAAGGGCGAGGATCACCACTACGAGGCCCGCCTGATCCGCCGCATCGGCACCAACCCCAAGCGCGTTCTGGGCATTTTCCGCCAGGGTGCCGAGGGCGGGCGTATCCTGCCCATCGACAAGGGCGACGGCACTGAATGGTCCGTGGCCCCCGGTGCCACCCATGGCGCCAGGGATGGCGAGCTGGTCGAGGCCGAACAGGCCGGGCCCAAGGGCCGGATGGGCCTGCCCAAGGCCCGCATCGTGGAACGGCTGGGCGATCCTTCGGCGCCCAAGGCGGTGTCGCTGATCGCGATCCACCAACACGGCATCCCCGATGCCTTCCCCGACGAGGTCATTGCCGAGGCGGACAAGATGAAGCCCGCGGGCCTGTCGGGCCGCGACGATCTGCGCGACCTGCCGCTCGTGACCATCGACCCGTCGGATGCGCGTGACCATGACGATGCCGTCTGGGCCCATGCCGATGACGACCCCAAGAACGAGGGCGGCCATGTGATCTGGGTCGCCATTGCCGATGTGGCGCATTATGTGCGCCCCGGCTCTGCCCTCGACCGCGAGGCGCGCAAGCGCGGCAATTCCAGCTATTTCCCCGACCGGGTGGTGCCGATGCTGCCCGACCGGCTGTCGGGCGATCTGTGCTCGCTCCACGAAGGGGTGCCGCGGGCCTGTTTGGCTTTGCGGATGCAGATCGACGCCCATGGTGAGAAGGTCGGGCACCGCTTTGTGCGTGGCCTGATGCGCTCGGCCGAATCGCTGAACTACCAAGAGGTGCAAGCGGCCCGCGACGGCGCGCCGAACGAAAAATGCGGCCCCCTGATGTCAGAGGTCATCGACCCGCTTTACGATGCCTACGCCGCGCTCGTGAAGGCGCGCCACAGGCGCCAGCCGCTCGACCTCGACCTGCCCGAACGCAAGGTGGTGCTGAGCGAGGAGGGCAAGGTCACTTCGGTCAATTTCGCAGACCGTCTGGATGCCCACCGGCTGATCGAGGAATTCATGGTGCTGGCCAATGTGGCCGCCGCCGAGACGCTCATCGCCAAGAAGTCCCCGCTTCTGTTCCGCGTGCACGAGGAACCGTCGCCCGAAAAGCTGGAAAGCCTGCGCGACACGGTCGAGGCGGCGGGCCTGACGCTGGCCAAGGGGCAGGTGCTCAAGACGCACCACCTCAACCGGCTTCTGGAACAGGCGGCCGGCACTGACGAGGCGGAGCTCATCAATATCTCGACCCTTCGGTCGATGACCCAGGCCTATTACAGCCCCGCAAATTTCGGCCATTTCGGCCTCGCGCTGCAGTCCTATGCCCATTTCACCTCGCCTATCCGGCGCTATGCCGACTTGATCGTGCACCGTGCGCTGATCACCGCCCATGGCTGGGGCGACGATGGCCTCTCGCAGGATGGGATCGAGCGGCTGGAAAACACGGCCGAGCATATCTCGGACACCGAGCGCCGCTCGATGGTGGCGGAGCGGGACACGACGGACCGCTACCTCGCCGCCTATCTGTCCGAGCGTGTGGGGAACGAGTTTCGCGGCCGCATCAGCGGCATCGCCCGCTTCGGCGTCTTCGTGAAGCTGGACGAAACCGGTGCCGATGGCCTGATCCCCATGCGCAACCTCGGCCGCGAGTATTTCCATTTCGACCGCGATGCCGGGACGTTGATGGGGGCCGACACGGGCCGCGTGATCGCTCTGGGTCAGCGCGTTCTGGTGCGCCTTGCCCAGGCAGCGCCGGTGACGGGCGGACTGGAACTTGAGCTTCTTGAGATCGAGGGCGAGGCGATGCCCAAGGGTGGTCGCACCCGCCCGGGCCGCAAGGGGCGGCCAACGGGCCGCAAGCCGGTCAAGGCCAAGCGGAAAGCCGATAAGGTCAAGCGCAAGGTTGCGCGAAAGCGCCGTTAGCGCGCCGCTATGTCTGTTTCTCGGGTTGAGCCGAGGCACTGAGGTATTTTTGCCAAGAAGAAGCAGGGGCGTGGCCCCATTAACCCCGCGTTTATCCCGGTCTGAAACGGTGTCGGGGCGGTACAGGCTGAGGAGCCGATGACCGCCCAAGGAGAAACCTCGCCATCCCGCAACGCCAATGGCCAAGCGCGGATGGCGAGGTGGAAACTGGGATTGCTGTCTGCGCCGCAAGCACGCGTTAACGTTAACCGGCGTCAACCTTAACGCGCGATCCATCTTCTTCTTGGCAAAAATACCTAAGGGAACGCTTGGTCACACGCGCGGCGGTGGCAGCAGAGCGTTACGGGACGAACTGATCCCGGCTGTACCCCTGCAGATACAGAAGTGCCGTCAGATCCCCGAAGCTGATCCGCAACTCGCATTCCGCGGCCACACTGGGTTTCGCATGCAGCGCCACACCGGCCCCGGCCCGCCCCAGCATGCCCAGATCGTTCGCGCCGTCGCCCACGGCGATCACATCCGTCTCGCCGATCCCCAGCCGCGCCGTGATCTGTTCCAGGGCCTCGACCTTGGCCGCGCGGCCCAGGATCGGGCGGGCCACGTCGCCTGTCAGCACGCCATCCTCGGACAGCAAGGTATTGGCGCGGTGCTCGTCAAAGCCCAGCCACCCGGCGACCGCCTCGGTAAAGGCCGTGAACCCGCCGGACACCAAAGCGCAATAGGCGCCATGTGCCTTCATCGTCGCGATCAGGGTTTTGCCGCCCGACATGGGTGTGATCCGCTCTGCCAGAACCTGATCGATTACCGACACGGGCAGGCCCTTCAGCAGACCCACGCGTTCGGTCAGGGCGCCTTCGAAGTCCAACTCGCCGTTCATCGCCCGCGCTGTGATCTCCTTCACGCGCGCGCCGACCCCGGCCACATCCGCCAGCTCGTCGATGCACTCCTGCCGGATCATGGTGCTGTCCATGTCGGCCAGAAGCATCTTCTTCAGCCGCCCCTGCGCGGGCTGGACACACAGATTGACGCCCATGCGCTGACAGTCCTCCCAAACCTCCCACCGGTTGCCCGGGATTTCAGGCAGATCGAACTCCACCGCTTCGTCCGGGGCAAGCCAGCGAATCTCGCCCCCGCCCCAAGCGTTGCGCAGTGGGGCGACCAGCGCAGGGTCCAGTTTGGCGCCCTTGGGTGCGGTCAGAAGCGTGGCGATGAACATGGGCAAGTTTCCGATCGTAGTCGAGGATGTCGCATTCGGGCGGTCAAGCGGCGTTCTAGCGGCGTTTTGGCTGTTGTGAAAGCCGGTCCGATGCCGTAACTGCATCTGCGGGACACCCCTCCCCAACGAGGGGCGCTTATCTGGAAGGGTAGCATCAATGGCTATGACCAAACCGGCAACGCGGCCGGCAAACCCGCGTTTTTCCTCTGGCCCCTGTGCCAAACCCCCCGTTTTCGACCTGACCAAGCTGAGCGACGCCGCTCTGGGCCGCTCGCACCGCGCTGCTGTCGGCAAGGCCAAGCTCAAGGCCGCGATCGAAGAGACGCGCGAGATCCTGGGCGTGCCCGCCGATTACAAGATCGGCATCGTGCCTGCCTCGGACACAGGTGCCTACGAGATGGCCATGTGGACCATGCTGGGCGCGCACAAGGCGACCATGCTGGCCTGGGAAAGCTTTGGCGCGGGCTGGGTGACCGATGCGGTCAAGCAGCTCAAGATCGACGCCGAGGTGATCACCGCCGAGTACGGCCAGATCGTGGACCTGGCTGCGGTCGACTGGAACACCGATGTCTGTTTCACTTGGAACGGTACCACCTCGGGCGTGCGCGTGCCGAACGGTGACGTGATCCCGGCGGATCGCGAGGGGCTGACGCTTTGTGATGCGACCTCGGCCGCCTTTGCCCAGGACCTGCCCTGGGACAAGCTCGATGTGACGACCTTCTCCTGGCAGAAGGTGCTGGGTGGCGAGGCGGCCCATGGCATGCTGGTCCTGAGCCCCCGCGCGGTTGAGCGGCTGGAAAGTCACACGCCTGCCTGGCCGCTGCCGAAAATCTTCCGCCTGACCAAGGGCGGCAAGCTGAACGAGGGCATCTTTGTGGGCGAGACGATCAACACGCCCTCCATGCTCGCGGTCGAGGATTACCTCCTGGCGCTCGACTGGGCGCGCTCCGTCGGTGGGCTCAAGGGGCTGATGGCCCGGGCCGACGCCAATGCAAAGGCCATCTGGGATTTCTGCGCCGCCCGCGACTGGATCGACAACCTGGCCGAGGATCCGGCCACGCGGTCGAACACCAGCGTCTGCCTCAAGTTCACCGATGCGCGCATCAACGATGGCGCCACCTTTGCCAAGGCCGTGGCCAAACGGCTCGAGGCCGAGGGCGTGGCGCTCGACGTAGGTGCTTATCGCGACGCGCCTGCCGGACTGCGAATCTGGTGCGGTGGCACGGTCGAGACGGCGGATATCGAGGCGATGCTGCCCTGGCTCGACTGGGCCTTCCAAGCTGAGATCGACGCGCTGGCCCACGCCTCCTGAGACATGCGGTGCGTGGAGACCACGCACCCTACCCTCCCCAAACCCAAATGTAGGGTGCGTGATGTCACGCACCGCTCCTCTTGCTCATCCCAAGGACATTCGACATGGCCCCCAAGGTTCTTATCTCCGACAAACTCTCCGACGCCGCCGTTCAGATCTTCCGCGACCGCGGGATCGAGGTGGATTTCATGCCCGAGCTGGGCAAGGACAAGGAAAAGCTGGCCGAAATCATCGGCGACTATGATGGTCTGGCCATCCGCTCGGCCACCAAGGTGACGCCGACGATCCTGGAAAAGGCGACCAAGCTCAAGGTGGTCGGCCGCGCTGGTATCGGCACCGACAACATCGACAAGGAGGCCGCGTCGAAAAAGGGTGTGATCGTCATGAACACGCCCTTCGGCAACATGATCACCACTGCCGAGCATGCCATCGCCATGATGTTCGCCGTTGCCCGCCAGATCCCCGAGGCCTCGGCCTCCACGCATGCGGGCAAGTGGGAGAAATCCAAGTTCATGGGGGTCGAGCTGACCGGTAAGACCTTGGGCGTCATCGGCGCGGGCAATATCGGCGGCATCGTCTGTGACCGCGCCCGCGGGCTCAAGATGAAGGTGCTGGCCTATGACCCCTTCCTGTCCGAGGAAAAGGCCCAGCAGATGCAGGTCGAAAAGGTCGAACTTGACGATCTGCTGTCCCGCTCCGATTTCATCACCCTGCATGTGCCTGCCACCGATCAGACCCGCGGTATGCTGAACCGTGAGGCGCTGGAGAAGACCAAGAAGGGCGTGCGCATCATCAACTGTGCCCGCGGCGGCCTGGTCGATGAAGAGGCGCTGGCGGATATCCTGAAATCGGGCCACGTGGCTGGCGCGGCCTTCGACGTGTTTGCCGAGGAACCGGCGACCGAAAACCCGCTCTTCAACCTGCCCAATGTGGTCTGCACCCCGCATCTGGGCGCGTCGACCACCGAGGCGCAGGAGAACGTGGCGCTTCAGGTGGCTGATCAGATGGCCAACTATCTGCTGACTGGCGCGGTGGAAAACGCGCTCAACATGCCGTCGGTCACCGCCGAAGAGGCCAAGGTCATGGGCCCCTGGATCAAGCTGGCCGACCATCTGGGCAGCTTCATCGGTCAGATGACCGACGAGCCGATCAAGGCGATCAACATCCTTTATGATGGTTACGCGGCCGAGATGAACCTCGAGGCGCTGAACTGCTCGCTGATCGCGGGCATCATGAAATCCATCAGCCCCGATGTGAACATGGTCTCGGCCCCCCTGATCGCCCGCGAGCGCGGCATCCAAGTGTCTACGACGAACCAAGCCCAATCCGGTGTCTTCGAAGGCTATATCAAGGTCACCGTCGTCACGCCCGAGCGTGAACGCTCCATCGCCGGCACGGTCTTTTCGGACGGCAAGCCGCGGTTCATCCAGATCAAGGGCATCAATATCGACGCCGAAGTCGGCAATCACATGGTCTATACCACGAACGAGGACGTGCCGGGCATCATCGGTACCCTGGGTCAGACCATGGGCGCCCACGGCGTGAACATCGCGAACTTCACCCTTGGACGCTCGACCGCCCATGGCGAGGCGATCGCGCTCTTGTATGTCGATGAACCCGTGGAACCCTTCGTGCTCGATGAACTGCGCAAGACGGGCATGTTCCGGCAGGTCAAAGCGCTTGAATTCGACGTCGCCTGACGCAAACAGACATCGCAAAACCGACTTTGACGGGTCGCTGCAGGAAGGTCTGCAGCGGCCCGATTCGTTTTATCCGGACTCCACGAACAGGGCGTTCTGCAGGGAGTGACGGATATGCAGGAACCGACCACCGTGCTTTGGGCCGAACTGGCCCAGATTTTCGAACGCGAAGGCCGCGAGTGCGCCGCCCGCACCGCCGAGGCACTGCGCGACTGCGGTGGCCTGGTGGCCAGCCCGATGCTGGACGACCCCGACGACCGGGCGATCCGGTCGCTTCTGGGGTCGAGCAGCCTGCCCGTGGCGCGCGCCATGCTCGATGCCCATGACCTTTTGCCTTGGGGCGAAAACCCCGTCGCGCGCCAGATCGCCGACAAGAAGCACGAGGTCTACGCCACTGCGAACCTCATGGGCCCCGATGCGCCGCTTTATGCGCCGGATCTGCGCGTGGGTCTCTACTACCAGCGGCCCAATGCGCGCTATGCACTGCATTCTCACGCCGCGGTCGAAACCTATGTGATCGTTGCGGGCGCGGCGCTCTGGACCGCGGGCGAGGCACAGCGCGACGTGGCCGAGGGCAGCTATATCCACCACTCCTCCTACCTGCCCCATGCCTGCCAGACCGGGCCCGAGGGCGTCGTGGCGCTCTGGCGGTGGAGCGGCGATATCGCCGTCGACAGCTACCGCATCCATGACGGCATGGGTGCCTTCGTCGCCTGACCTTTTCTTTCGCGCCTTGCTGGGGTAGCCCCCCGGGCATGACCCGACCCCTCTATGCCATTGGCGACATCCATGGTCAGAAGACCATGCTCGAAGACGCGCTGGCCCGCATCGACCGCGATGGCGGCAGCGCGGCGCGCGTGGTTTTCGTAGGCGACTACGTGGACCGCGGGCCCGACTCGGCCGGGGTGATCGAAACGCTGGTGCAGGGACGGGCCGCAGGGCGCGATTGGATCTGCCTCAAGGGCAACCACGACCGGCTGTTCGAGTGGTTCATCGACCCCGACGGCCCCAAGGCCGATCCGCATCTCCTGGTCGGTTACCACTGGTTTCACGAGCGGATCGGCGGGGCCGAGACCATTGGCTCCTACGGCGTTGATCTGCCCGACCGCATCCGGACTCACGAATTGGCCAGCCAGGTCCGCACGGCCGTGCCGGACAGTCACGCCGAATTCCTTCGTGGTTTGAAGCTGACCTACCGCGAGGGCGGCTTGATGTTCGTTCATGCGGGCATCCGGCCCGGTGTGCCGCTCGATGCCCAGGACGAAGAGGATCTGGTCTGGATCCGCGATCCGTTCCTCTATGATCCGCGTGACCATGGCGCGCTTGTCGTCCATGGCCACACCGCGCTGGACCACCCGCAGCACCACGGCAATCGGGTGAACCTCGATGGCGGCGCAGGCTACGGTCGCCCGCTTGTCCCCGCGGTGTTCGAGGACGGGCAGGCCTGGTTGCTGACCGAAACGGGGCGGCAGCCGCTTTCGCCCCTCTGACGGAAGGTCAGACCTGACATTCCCTGCCGATCCCCGCTAACCTGCCGCAGAACCGGAGCAGAGGGAGGCCTCCATGTCAGATATCGTAATCCTTGATGGCGCGCGCACGGCCATCGGCACCTTTGGCGGGTCGCTTGCCGGGACCCCGCCCATCACGCTGGCCGCAACCGCCACCAAGGCGGCGCTGGAGCGCTCGGGCGTCGACGGCAGCCAGATCGGGCATGTGGTCTTCGGCCACGTGATCAATACCGAACCGCGCGACATGTACCTCAGCCGCGTTGCGGCGATGGAGGCGGGCATTCCCGACACCACGCCCGCGATGAACGTGAACCGCCTATGTGGCTCGGGCGCGCAGGCCATTGTGTCGGCGGTGCAGTCCCTGATGCTGGGCGACGCCGATTTCGCGCTCGCCGGTGGGGCCGAGAACATGAGCCGCTCGCCCTATATCGTCCCCGACCAGCGCTGGGGTGCCAAGATGGGTGATATCCGCACGCTCGACATGATGCTGGGCGCACTCAACTGTCCGTTCGGTACCGGTCATATGGGCGTGACCGCCGAAAACGTCGCCGCCGAGCATGACATCAGCCGCGCGGCGCAGGATGCCTTTGCGCTGGAGTCGCAGAACCGCGCTGCCAAGGCCATCGAAGAGGGCCGGTTCAAGGACCAGATCGTCCCGGTCGAAGTGCGGGTCAAGCGCGATATGGTGCCCTTTGACACCGACGAGCATCCCAAGGCCACCACAGCCGACGCGCTGGCCGGTCTGCGGCCCGTCTTCCAGAAGGAAGGCAGCGTGACCGCGGGCAATGCCTCGGGCATCAATGACGGGGCGGCGGCCATCGTCATGGCCAGGGCCGAAGCGGCCCAGGCCGCCGGTCTGAAACCCCGTGCGCGGATCCTGGGCTATGCCCATGCCGGTGTGCGCCCGGAGGTGATGGGCATCGGTCCCGTGCCAGCGGTCGAGAAGCTGCTCGAGCGTAAGGGGCTGTCCATCACCGATTTCGACGTGATCGAGTCGAACGAGGCCTTCGCGGCCCAGGCGTTGGCAGTGAACAAGGGGCTTGGCCTCGACCCGGCCAAGGTCAACCCCAATGGCGGGGCCATCGCACTGGGTCATCCGGTGGGGGCGACGGGCGCGATCATCACCGTCAAGGCGCTTTATGAGTTGGAACGGATCGGCGGTAAGTCCGCGCTGATCACCATGTGCATCGGCGGCGGTCAGGGCATCGCGCTGGCGATCGAGGCGCTGTGATCAGGCTCTAATCCACCCGGATCTGCACGCGGTCGGCCCGCCCGGCCGCGTCGATCACGGTCAGTTCGTGGAAGCCGGGCGACAGTGGCCCGACCATCGCCTGCCTTGTCCGTTCCCCGGTGACGACCGGTGCGCCGTTGACCAGCAGGCTGAAAGGCGCGCGCCCTTCGCGCAGCTTCACCGCCAGCGGCCCCGACAGGGGCAACCGCGCGCCGTCAGGCGGAAAGACCAGCTGTGGCGCGTCCTCTGGCGCTTCGAAAACCGCGTTGCGACCGCGAAAGCGTTGCAAGGGCACGGGCAGCTCCGCCCGGCCCGACAGGCGCGCCTCGGGCGGCGGGGGCGGAAGCGGCACCGGGTCGTGGCCCAGCCGCTGAAAGGCCTGGAACAACACCGGCGCAGCCAGATCTCCACCAAAGGCTCCGGGCACGGGCGTGCCGTCCGGCCGCCCCATCCAGACGCCGATCACATGCGCCCCGTCATAGCCGATGGCCCAGGCATCCCGATGGCCATAGCTGGTGCCGGTTTTGTAGGCGAGCACCCCTTCGGGATAGCCGGGCGGTGGCGGCAATTCGGCCAGGATCGCGCCGATCTGCCAGGCACTGGCCGGGCTCAGCACGCGCGCTGGGCTGTCCAGACGCGCCCCGACCCGCCAATGCAGCGGCATCGCCGTGCCGCCGCGCGCCATCATCCCGTAAAGCCGCATAAGATCTTCAAGCCGCATCCCCAGCCCGCCCAGCGACACCGCAAGCCCCGGTGCGCCGTTTAGCGCAGGCTCTGCCCCGGCGCGGCGCAGCCCGTCGATCACCCGGGCCGGCCCGATCTCGTCGGTCAGGGTGACCACGGGGATGTTGAGCGACAACCGCAGCGCCTCGGCCACCCGCAGCTCGCCCCGGAACCGGCCGTCGAAATTCTGCGGTGCATAGGTGCCAAACTGCACGGGTCGGTCGTCGATCAGTGTATCGGGGTGAATCAGTACCTGATCCATGGCCAACCCGTAGACCAACGGTTTGAGCGTGGACCCCGGCGAACGCAGCGCGCGGGTCATGTCTATATAGCCCTGTCGCGCATCCTCCGCCCCAAAGCCCGCTGACCCGACAGAGGCCAGAACAGCGCCGGTGTCGTGCCGCACCACCATCATGGCGATCGACAGACGGTCGCCCGCTGCGCGCGCGGCCTCGGCCGCCAAACGTTCCAACCGGGCCTGTAGTGTCGCGTCGAGCGTCAGATCATGACGCTGGCGCGAGGGATCATCGGCCACCGCGCGGTCCGCTAGATGCGGGGCGAGGGCCGGGAAAGGGCGCTTTTGGGCCAAAACAGTCTCTGATAACGCCGCACGCGCTGCGCCTTCGCTGACCAGGCCAAGGGTCACCGCTCGGTCCAGCACCCTGTCCCGTGCCGCTTGTGCTGCCATCGCATCCCGGTCCGGGCGGCGCGCCTCGGGCGATTGGGGCAGGGCGACGAGCAGCGCGGCCTCGGTCGGGGTCAGCCGTGCGGGTTCCTTGCCGAAATAGGAAAGCGTCGCCGCGCGCACCCCTTCGATATTCCCGCCATAGGGCGCAAGCGCGAGGTAGAGCGACAGAATCGCGTCCTTTGACAGCTGCCGTTCCAGCGCCATGGCGACCCGCATCTGGCGCAGTTTGCCTGAAAAAGTCCCTGTCGGGCCATCCTCGAGCAGCCGCGCCACCTGCATCGTGAGAGTCGACCCGCCCGACACCACGCGCCCATGCCAAAGCGCTTGTCCCACGGCCCGTGCCATGGCGCGGGGATCGACGCCCGCATGGTCGAAAAACCGCCGGTCCTCGTAGCCGATCAGCAGATCGAGGTAGAGCGGATCGACCGCGTCAGGTGCGGCCCCCAACCGCCACAGCCCGTCCTCGACGGTATAGGCCCGCAACAACACGCCGCCCCGGTCCCGCACCTCGACCGAGGTGGCCGGGTGAAGCGGCGGCAACACCGTGCGATCCACCCAGGCGTCCCCCGCATCGCGCAGCGCCGCAACGCCTGTCAGCAGCGCGGCGACCAGGAAAAGCGTGCGCGCTCTCATTCCACGACGGTCAACCGACCAGAGGCTGTGTTGGCCCGGTATTCGGGCCGGTACATATCCTCGACCGACGCGGCGGGGTGGTGATAATCGCCCGGCGACACCGCCCGCACGATATAGGCCAGGCGGAACGGCTCTGTGCCACGGTGATCGACCGCGGCAAGGAACCGTTCGGCACGGAATTCCGCGTGTTCGGCCATCTTGGTCTCCAACCACCCAAGGTCGCGGATATCGCCCGAGCGCAACAGGTTCGGGTTGTCGATCTCGAACCCTGCGGGCAGCGGGTCGTTGACCATCAACCGCGCGCCTACGGGTTCGAACGGGGTGACGGTCAGCACCGTGACCAACCGCGTGCCAGCGGTGACGGGGCCAGTCACAAGTTCCCCTTCGAGCGTGTAATAGGCCCTGTCGATGCCGTAGCCATAGCCGGTCTTGTCCACCGGCGGCAGGGGCTGGCCCAGGCTGGTCAGCGTGATCGCCACCGGGCGGCTGCCCGTGTTCTCGATCTGCTTGGGCACGCCCAGCTCCGCCTCGGAGAACCGGCGCACCAGCGCGCCTGTGACCGGTGCGCCATCGAGCGCGAGGCCCGTCAGCCCCGGCTCCTGTACCAGTGCATTCGCGGCCAGAAGCGTCCAAGCGCTTTCCTGGGTCGAGCGGGTACCCGTCACCTCGGACAAGCGGCCCGCCAGCGCGGCGCGGTCAAGCACGTCTGTCCCGGCCTCAGAGGCCAGTGTCAGCACAGCGGCGTTGTCGCGCAGCCGGGTGCCGTAATCCGCGCGCCAAAGGGGCCGTTCGGGTACGGCGTCGGGGCGCAAGAGCGTGGCGGCCCGGCTAAACATCGCGTCGGCGCGCAGCTGGTCGCCATAGGTGGCCAGCGCCGCGCCCAGTTGCGCCGCGGCGATGGGCGTCCCGAAATCGCCCGCTTTCACATCGGCGTAGTACCGCAGATCACCCACGCTGGCCGCGCCTTCGCGGGCGAGCACCAAAAGCGCATAGGCGATGTCGCCGCCCGTGTCGGACTCTGCGTCGAAATCGGGGGCGTAGTTCACGCGGTTGCGCAGATTGTCGAGCGCCATGCGAAACGCCTGATCGGGCACCGCGTGGCCTGCCTGCCTGGCCCGCGACAGGAAGTCGGTGACATAGGCATCCAGCCAGAAATCGCCCGAGGCTGCGCGCCACAGTCCAAACCCGCCGCTTGACGATTGCCGGGTCAGGATCAACTGCACCGCCGCCGCGATCTTCTCGTCGATCTCGGTGCCTGCAGTGAGGCCGAGGGCTTCGGCCACGGGCGCGTAGTAAAGAAGCGGCAGCACCTGCGACGTCACCTGTTCCGTGCAGCCATAGGGGTAGCGGTCAAGCGAGGCGAGCAGCCCCGCTGCGTCGAACCGTGCCAGCGGCCCGCCCGAGGCAATGAGTGTGCCGGTGCCCGGGCGTAGATTGGCCAGCGCATCGGGACCAAGGCTCAGCGTCTGGCCGGGCTCGAGCATCAGCCGCCGGGTAAAGGACGTGTCGGGATCGGTCGCGCGAATGCCCAGGGTCAGGTCTTTGGTCAGCGCATCGCCACCGGGTGTGGTCAGGGCAATCCGCACCGGCACATCGCCAGAGGCACCGGCGGTCAGCGGCAGGCTGAACCGCTGGGTCTGGCCGGCGCTGACCGGGATCAGGCCGGGCAGGGCGCTGCGGTCAATCTCGACCCCCGGCGCGTCGATCGACAGCGACACGTCGCCCTCGGGCCCTTCCGCATGGGTCAGTTCCAGCAGCATCCGGCTTTGATCCCCGGGCGCGAGGAAGCGCGGCAGGCTGGCGGTCAGCACCACGGGGTCGCGCACGATCACGTCGCGATGGGCGGCGCCCACGCCACGTGGCGACCAGGCCACAGCCATCAGCCGGACGGTGCCGTTGAAATTGGGCAGGTCGAAACGGACTTGCGCGCGTCCCTCGGCATCGGTTTCGACCCGGCCCGAGAAGAAGGCCACCAGCTCTTCGGTGGGTGGGGGCGCATCCAGCCGCATCGTGCCTGCCGCATCGCCGCCCGAGCGGACCTGCCCCATGGCGCCGGACATGCCGTCGATCAGGCGCCCATACAGGTCTCGGATCTCCATACCCAGCTGTCTTTGGCCGAAATAGTGACTGTTCGGGTCCGGCGGATCAAAGGCGGTGAGGTTCAGGATACCCAGGTCAACGGCCGCGACGGTCACATAGGCACTCTCGCCCTCGGCCATACCGGCGACCGTGATCTCTGCCTCGAGCGGGCCACGCGGACGGGTCAGGTCGGGCGCGTCAAGCGTGACGCTCAGCGCCTTGTCGCCCGGATCAATGGCCGCATGGGCCAGTCCCAGCGCGCGGGACGGGTTCTGGCCCGCGATCGTATCCATCGGCCGGATGACCGAGGCCGTGACATAGGCGCCGCTGCCCCACTCGTCGGTGACGGGTAGCTCGATCAGGTTCTCGCCTTCGCTCACCGGCACGGCCCGCATTGCGATCAGCCGGTTCGACATGACCGTGACCAGCGCGGTGCCCGCATGGCGCGGCACGATGCGCAGGCGGGCCGTGCCGCCGGGGCGGTAGGCTTCGGCATCCAGCGACAGCTCGAGCGTGTCGGGCGTGCTGGCCGCGTCCGCCGCGGCGTACCAGCCTGCATCGAAGGGCACCGAGCTGCGGATATACTCCCCGTCCAGCCGTTCGACGACCAGCTCGTAGCGCCCCCATTCGACCGGTGCAGTCACGCGCAGCGGGTCGGGTCCGGTGGTCGCGGTGCCCATGGACACGCGGGTGCGGGTCGTGACCGGTTCCCAATCCCAACGGCCATCAAGTTGGAACCATTGGTAGCGGGTGGTCACGCGGTTGACGGTCCAGCGGATCTCCATCGGCTGGGGGGCCAATTGCGGTGACACGGTGACGATATCAAAGCTGGCCTCGGTCCCCTCGGGCAGGGTGCCTTCAAAAAGCGGTCGGAGACCGATCAGCGCGGTTTCGGGCTGCACGGGGCGCGTGACAGAGCGCTCTACCGGTCGGCCAGAGCCTTCGGAGACCCGCAGCGTGACCCGCGCCTCGAGCGGGGTGCCGCCCGCCTCTAACTCTGGCAGGGGCAGTGGCACCGAGGCGCTGCCATCCTGGGCCGTCACGATCCCGTCGGGCAGGCTGCGCGTGCGCGGGCTTACGGCTGCGTCATAGGCGCCGAAGCGGTAGCCGGGAAAGGCGTCGAGGGTGCTGCGGCCTTGCAGCGTGACCTCGCCGCGCACCGGCAGGTCGGGGGCGGGTGCACCGAAAAGGTAGCGCGCGGTCAGGGAGGCCGCCGCACCACCGCGCAGATCAAGCGTTTCGGGCAGGTCAGGGTCGAATGCGATGCGTTCGGGCAGGAAATCCTCGACCAGCACCGACTGACGGGCGAGCGCCTGCGCCTCGGGGTCCGCATAAAGCGCGATGTCCCAAGTGCCGCGCGGCACGGAGCGCGCGAGCGGCAGGGACAGGACATGCCCGCCACCTGCATCACTGTCGGACAGGGTCCGGCTGTATTCCACCCCGTCGGGCCGGGTCAGGATCGCTGTAAGTGGCAGATCGGGCAGCCCGGCGGCCTGACCGTCACGGGCCAGGGCGGTGACATGGATCACCTCACCGGGGCGGTAGGCACCGCGGTCCGTGGTAAGGAACACGTCGACCGCCGGGGCGGGCGGGTTGCCCTCCACCCCCCGGTCCGACAGGTCAAAGGCCGGATCGGTGAGAGACAGGAACGCCATGTCTTCGCCCGCCTCGGCCAGGATCAGCGCGGGCGCCGCGCCGCCCTGGCCGCGCAGCAGCCCGGGGGCAAAGCGGGCATAGCCCTCGGCATCGGTCACGGCCGTGCCCAGCACGCGATTGGCGCGGCTGAGCAGCGTCAGGGTCACATCGTCCCGCGCCGCCGCATCGCCGAGGCCCCGGACAAACGCATGAAGCCCGTCGGCGCCCTGGTAGGTCGTCAGGCCCAGGTCGGACAGGATGAACCATTGCGTGGCGGCAGGGCTGTCCCAGGGGTCGGCCCCGGGGATCGAGGCCGAGAGCGCGTAAATCCCCGGCGGCTGATCGGCGATGATGTCGCCCATGGGCAGACGCGTGGTCATGTCGGTGTTCAGTCGGTTCTGCACCTCGCCCGTACCCGACCACAGCTCTTCGGCCATGTCAGAGCCGAAACGCCGCTCTCCGTAATAGGACAGGGGCTTGCCGAACAGGTCCTCCTGCATGGCGCGCAACAGGTTCCGGTCGGACAGGCGGCGCAGGCGCAGATCGACCGTGTCGGTGTTCACGCTGACCACAGGCAGGGCCGCATCTGCGGCTCGGGGAAGCACATAGGCGCGGCCCGGGAACCGGACCGAGGGCGACCGGTCGCGCACATATTGCGCGATCTCCACATCCTTGATCAGACGCTCGCCACTGGCGGCGGGCAACCCTTCTCGGAAGGTGACGCTGTAGCGCTCGCCATGCTGCACACCATCGACGCACAGGCGCTGGCCTTGGGCCTGGACGACCAGCTGCGGGTCGGGCAGGCGCACGAAGGTCGCGTAGTCGGTGCCCGCCTGATCCAGCGGTTCGGAGAACTCCGCGCAGATGCGCGGCGTGGCGCTGTCGCTTTCCACCACGGTCTCGGTGATGCGAAAACCGTATTTGCCCACGGCATCCTCGAGCGCCGCGGCGATCCCGTCGCGCGGCTGCAGGTCATAGGCTAGGCGTAGGGCTGCGATCATGTCGCGCCCGCGCCCCAGCCGCTCGTATGCCTGGGCCAGTGTGACCATCGCCGTCGCACGCCCGCCTTCGGACGTGCCGCGCAGATAGGCGTTGATCGACGCCAGCCGCGCGCGATCGGCATAGCTGCGCCGCTGGTTGCCGTTCTGGGTCTGGATGGCCAGCGACAGCCGCGCGTATTCGGCCCAGAGAGCGGCCCCGTCGCCCCGCGACATCGCCGCGCCCATCCAGCGCATGGCGTTGACCATGTCGCCCGCGCCCTCGCGGTCGCGCGCAGCATCGATCATCTGCGTTAGATCGCGCCCGGCCGCAGGGTGGCGACGCCCGATGTCGAGCGCCTCGGCCCGGGCCTGATCCAGAACGCCATCCGACAGGAACGCCAACTCGGCGGCGCGCGCCGCGGCCCCGGAAAGGATGCCGGGATCGGTGCGCAGCACCTCGGCCGAGCTCGCGCCGGCATAGGGCTGCCGCTCGGAGATATCGGTTTTCGGGAAACAGGCATTGGAGCGGCCGTTGAAGGTGAAGGCCACGCAGCGGTCATCCGCCAGGCAGGCCCGTTCGCAGGCCTCTTGGGTGGTGTCGAACAGCGATTGCAGATCGCCGCCGTAGAAATCCGTATCAGGCCAGATCACCAGCCGCTTTTCAGGGACGGGGGACTGCGCCAACGCAGGCAGGGCGGCACAGAGAAAGGCAAGGGTCATGAAAATGCGGCGCATGGAAAAAACCTCCGGACGAACCTTCCAAAAGCTTGGCATGCCGACCCCGATCCGGCAACGATTCCTCCGGGTCGGGCAGGGCAATCGCGTTTCAGAAGCCTTCGATGAGTGTTTGCAGGAAGTCATTGCTCCATCCTGCCTTTTTGAACTTCACGCGGTTTGAGCCT